>NZ_JAMOKQ010000012.1:0-93407 GCF_023656805.1 Bifidobacterium sp. M3-N-101 | reverse complement strand
AAAGACCCCGGCGCCGACCTGCGGCGCCTGTCGAACAGGGAGAAGACCCTGTTGATCGACCGGTTGAGGCCGGCGTATTCGCTCAGGTCGATGACATGCTTGCTCGCCATCGCGCCCAGCAGCCACCTACTGCCACCACGCCCGGCTCGGCGTTGACAAGTACGCCGGACTCAGGGCGGAGGTGGCCGGGGCGTTCGCCGCTTCCAAGGGCAGGTACGGGTACCGCAGGATCAAGGCGGTGCTCAAGACCGGCGTCTCGGAGAAGGCGGTCCGCAGGATCATGGCGGAGGAAGGGCTCGTGGCGCACGCGCCCAAGCGACGCAGGTATAGTTCCTACGAGGGCGAGACGACGCCGGCTCCCGACAATCTCGTCGACCGGGACTTCACGGCCGAACGGCCGAACGAGAAGTGGCTGACGGACATCAGCGAGATCAAGGCCAGGGACGGGAAGGGCGTGCCTTTCGCCGCCGGTCGACTGCTTCGATGGCAAGATCGTCGCATACACCGCCGGCTTCAGCCCCAACGCGGAGCTGGCCAACCGGATGCTGGAGAAAGCGGCCTCGACGCTGCCGGGGAACGCGCGTCCCCTGGTGCATTCCGACCGTGGATGCCACTGCCGGTGGCCCGGATGGCTCGCGCTCATGGAACGCTTCGGGCTGACGCGCTCCATGAGCGCGAAGGGCTGTTCGCCGGACAACGCGGCCGCGGAGGGATTCTTCGGCAGGATGAAGACCGAGGCGGTCTACCCCGAGAAGTGGGAGGAACACACCCGCAACGAGGTGCTCGCCTTGGTCGATGAGTACATACGCTGGTACAACCACGAGCGCATCAAACAGTCGCTTGGTTGGATGAGCCCGGTACAATACCGTCAAAGCCAAGGAATGGCTGCGTGATTATCTCCAAGAAAATGTCCGCAGCCCCTGGTGCCCGAGTTTTTGCGCACTTTGGTCTTCGCCCGCCCCGTGGCGATGATCAGTTCGCTGCTGGTACGTTCTCACCGAGCCCTGACATGTCGAGGTAGCGTCGCGTCGACCACTCGCTGGAGGTCACGTAGCGGACTCTCGCGCATATGAGCATCAGGGCGCAGCGCCCGTCGGGGAAGCCGCCGACCACGCGCGTGCGCCGACGGATTTCCCGGTTGGGACGTTCGATCATGTTGTTGGTGCGGATGCGACGGCGATGCTCGCGCGGGTAGTCGTCGAGCAGGTGGGTCGTCGTCTCGCCGATGCCCTCCCTGAGGCATCTGGCGGCCTCCTTGAGTTTCCTCGATTCCATGTCCTTGGCGGCGATTCCGCCTTCTCCAACGCCTTGTCCCTGGTTTCCATGGAGAACACGGCCAAAAACCCAACTAGTGTAAACACACCCTAGTTGTGATGGCCGGCAGCAGTATTGTTGCTGTTCTGTGGACCGTGTGCAAAGATGCGGTTCCAGTAATCGAGCATGTCTTCGCGGCTCATGGCCAGATAGATGCCCATGGCCAGCACGGCCACGTCTTCCTTGAGCAGATCCTTGATCTCGATGGTGCCGCTCAGCTTGGGCCAGCGCTGAAGCACTGCAAGCATGCCGCCTACGGTGAATTCGATCATGAGATCGGTTGTGAGGTCAAGATGTTCGGGGTCTCGTTGCAGCATGCTGATCATCTGCAGTCGGCAGAAATCGCGTAGGGATTCAGTCAGTTCCAGCGTGCTGTGCGGGCCGGCCAGCAGAGCCAATCGGTCGAGGCGCTGGCGCTGTTCCGGGTTGGCGAGCGTGGCGGTGATGCGTTCGCGCCACTGCTCCTCGGGGTTGCCGTTCGGGTCGGGGGTGCGGTTGATCGGGATGGATTCGACCTGATGCAGAATGGCGGAATCGGCCAGTTCCGACAGTCCGGAGAAGTGGTAATAGAACGAATTGCGGTTGACTCCGGCCTCGCTTACCACATCGGTAACGGTGATTTTGCGGTAGTCGCGGTCGGCGAGTAGTTCCCAGAAAGCGTTTTCGAGGCGCTCTTTGGCTGGCAGCACCTCGGAATCATGACGTGGACGCGGCATCTCTTCCTCCTAACGCATTGCGATAATAGTCATGCTGTCCAATAAGTTATTGGACACTATAACTAGTATCTCTAGACATTTGTGGGTTTATCGTTGGGTTCGTTCTTCTGCTCGGTAGCGGGTGTGCCGTTTGGTTCGTCGGCGTCTGCCGCTGCCTTGGCGTTGGCGGAATCTGTCTTGTGTTTGGCGGTGGCGGCCTTGATCAGAATGGGCACTGCTTCGGCTAAATGCCGCCGATCCTCGGGGGTGAGTCCCACGAACGCGCCAAGCATGGAAGGGATTGAAGCGGGGAAATTGCTCATCACTTCGCTGAACGTCGTGGCGCCATTGGAGTGCAGCACGGTGAACAGGGCGTCCACTGCACGCTCGCGCTGTTCCGGCGTAAGCGCGCCAACCCAATGATTCAACTCTTCGTTGAACAGTTGGGAGCTGGAGCTGAGATCGGGCTCGGTGACGAACTGATCGCCGTCCACCAGCCAGGTGAATGCGGAATGCTGCATAATGCCGTCCGAATCGGAAGACACCACACGGCATGGTTCAGGAGTCTCGAAAATCATGCCCACAATCGATGAGCTCGGCACGATTTTCGTCACCTTTGGCTGGATCCTGCGGTAGGCGGGGCTGGTCACGATTTCCGAGGGAAAGCCGGGGCCGTCCAGCGAATAGATATGCCGAATGCGGTTTTGGACTTTGGCGTCGGCGTTCATCGCCGCATAAATCGCCAGATTGCCGCCTTTGGAGTGGCCTACCAGAACGATCGGACCGTCCCATAGGCGGGCCACCGTATCCAGATATGCACTGGCTGCGCGTTGGGCCGGTACTGGGTACTGGAAAGCCATGTTGAAATCCTCTTTCCAGCCGATTAGCGAATCATCGGTTCCGCGGAAGGAGAGGACCATGGTGCCTTTATGCGTAGGGTTGCGACGGTTTCGGCCGTCGGGCAGCTGGAACGTCGCCGCGGCAAATTGGGTTTGCTCGCCGCGGTTGACATGCTCGACGACGGCTCCCAGCTGTATGCCGGTAAAGCGCGGATTATTGCCGGCCTCCTCGAACAGGGTATGGGTGAGGTGTGGATCGATCACCGAGACCATTTGGGCTTCGTGGGGTTTGTCATCCTCCGATGTATCGATTGAACGATGCAATTCTTGGTTGGCCTCTTTGAGGCTGATTGATTCCATTGCCGGATGCCAGAGCCCTTTGAGCCATATCAACGGATGTTTGGGTTCAAATGTGCGGATGCGCGTGGCGAATGAGCCGGATTGCTGCTGTTCGTCAAGCATCAGTGTGGGGCAGATGTTGGCCACGTCTTCATAAATGAGTGTGGCGATGATCAGGGCGTCGATTTCATTGAACGGCAATTCGGAGAATGGGCGCAATTCGGTGCGTGCATAGTCGATGATGCCGGTCATACACGCCTCCCGATTTTGCTTATGGCCCTGCGGCCCCAAGTTCATACACAGCTGCGGTTTGCCTGCTGCCGTGTGCCTTCCATTGTAGGGATTGTATGGTTGCCGATGGTGCACTGATGGTGAACAATTCCGTATGGGTTTCTCGGCATGACTCGGGAAATTGTTGGGTGGTCGGGGCGGAGCCCTGTGCTGAGTGCCGGTTGTCGTTTGCCGTGGGCGTTGAGTGCCGATTTATACCGGCCGGATATCGAGCAGATCGAATCGCGTCATATCCACGCCCTCGTGCTCGAGCAGTTCGGCCTTGATGTCGAGCCGGCCGCCATAGCCGCCAAACGCACGGCCTGATCCGACCACGCGATGGCAAGGCACGATGATGGTGATCGGATTGCGCTTGACCGCACCTCCAACCGCTTGCGCAGCCATTCGCCCGCCGCCGCGGCGTTCGGACAGCTCGGCGGCTATCTCTCCGTAACTGGCCGTCATGCCGTAAGGAATCTCTGCAACGAGTTGCCATACTTCGTGCTGAAACGGAGTGGCCGCCGGATTCATCGGTGGGGCCTGGCTGAGGCTTGGGCGTTTGTCTGCAAAGTAGGCCTGCAGCCAGTCGCGGGTTATGCGGAACACCTCGAGTTCGGAATCTGGCGTACAGTTGTCTTTCTGCCGGTTCTTGGCGGCCCACCACCAGTCCTCGAGGCATAGCTCGGTGAGCGCCTCACCGTCTGAAGCCATCATCATCCGACCGATGGGTGTTTCCGCGGTGGTGCGTATCAATTGCCGTTGTGCCATACAGCCATTATGGCGTGTTCGCGCGGCTTTCTGCATTTCGAGGGGCTGATTTACGTTTCTTCGGAGGTCTACTTCCGTTTCAAGGGGCTGGTGTCCAAGTAGACGAGGCGCAAAAATGGCGGAATGGCGTTGGCATTATGCTGTGGATACTTGTGGTGTAAAGGATGACCGGCCCCTCGAAACGGAGATAGATATTCGGAAAAGCTCAAATCAGCCCCTTGAAATGGAATTAGAGCTCAATTTTGATGGAATGTGGAACTTGCGCGCGAAGCGGTGGACAATGGGAACCATGAACACATTTGGTTTGGGGCATGACGTGGTGGATGTGGCCGCGTTCGCTGAGCAGTTGGGGCAGCCGGGCTCGCATATGCGTGCGCTGTTTTCCGTGCGCGAGGTACGGCAGGCGGCGGACCGTGCACGCCAAAAAAACGATGGCGAAGCTGTCCATCTGGCCGCCAAGTGGGCCGGCAAAGAGGCGTTCCTTAAAGCGTGGTGTGATTTTCTGGGGGGTGCGCCGTTCCCGTTCACGCTGGATAATTTCCCGTGGCGCGAGATTGAGATTCTCGATGATTCGCGCGGTGTGCCGCATGTGTCGCTGAGTGGTGACGCATCGCCGGCGTTCCAGACTGATTACTTGGGTTCGATCCCCGACGTCCGCATCTCCCTGAGCCATGATGGCCCGGTTGCGTCCGCCGTGGTGATGATTCAATCCGGTAATAATTCGCGCGAAATCCGCTGAATCGCACAAAATTCGGCTTTGCTCCGACGCGTCTTTGGTTGCATGCATCGAACCGGTTTGATATAGTTGGCGCAACGCGTCAAACGATTGACGCGAGCAGCGGGCGGAGACGAAGGAGTTTCCGGTGGCTAAGAGCAACCAAGTCGGCACAGGCAGAGAAGTCAATCGCGCAGGATAAGGCAAAGAAAAGGCATACCGGCACTGTTTTCAATACCCGCTTCGCAGCTCATAAGGATGAACTTGAGCGGCTCTTCATGAGTCTGTACAACAACCATGCCGCCTTCGAATCGCTCATCGACAGCATGGCTGAGGCCTACGCCGATCGCCCCGCCGACCTGAAGCGTCTCGACAAGTCCCGCGAACAAGACCCGGATTGGTACAAGCGCGGCGACATGTTCGGCATGACCATGTACACCGACCTATTCGCCGGCGATCTCAAAAAGCTCGCTGACAAAATTCCGTACCTCAAGGAGCAGAGGCTCACTTACCTGCACCTCATGCCGCTGCTCGACATGCCCCACCCGAACAATGACGGTGGCTATGCGGTCCAGGACTTCGACGCTGTAGACCCGAAGCTCGGCACCAACGAGGACCTCGCCGCGCTCGCCAAGAAGCTGCGCCGCGCCGGTATCAGCCTGTGCATCGACTCAGTGAGTTATCGTTTTTCTTCCCCCCGTGCGCGTCGTTCAGGCCGTCGGCGCGATGAGTCGGGTCTCACCTTTCATCAATTTGGATGTCAATCCGCCGAGGAGCGGCATGAGGAATACGGTCACGGCGCCGGCGGCCACCAGCGTTGACGCGGTGGTTTGGTGCATGGTGCCGCCCTGCACCGCAAGAGAAGTCACGGCCACAATCAGCGGCAGAGCCGTTGTAAAATACAGCGAAACGGTGAGCTTATCCTGCGGGTCGAGTGGGTTGACTCGATGGTCGAGCGTCGTGGCCACAAAAATTGGCACCGCGTGCACCAGCAGCATGATGATGAAGGTGATGAGCAGTGCAGGATTGGCCACGACCGTTTTCACGTCAATGGATGCGCCGGAAACCACGAAAAACACGGGAATAAGGAAGCCATAGCCCACGCCTTCGAGCTTCAGGTTCAATGTATGGTTGCCGTTCGGCGTGACGAATCGCAGGATGAAGCCGGCCGCGAACGCGCCCAGCACCACATCAAGCTGGAACAGGAACGCCAGACCCAGTTCGCTGAGCAGTTCAACGGCTTTGGTCACCCAGATTTTATCTAGGATGAATGGTCCGAATATCGCCCCGAACACCAGCAGCAGCACGGTCTGCGGCATGGGTTTTGCCGGGAATAAGCTGCGTGATGATAGGACACGCCACTGCAATCATCATGATGATGGATAGCGAGACGAGATCATAGGTCATGGTCTGATCGAATTCTCTCCGTTTTCTTGAATACGTTTCGGCAGTGTAGTTCGTCCCGTTGTCTCGAAGCGGTCATGTAGTCTTGCCGTGTGACAACCCTGCGACAGGCGCGGTTGCCATCCCCACAGAAATATGTATAATAACCCAAGTCGCCAAAAGCGACGTTTGCGCGGATGTAGCTCAATGGTAGAGCCTCAGTCTTCCAAACTGATTACGCGGGTTCGATTCCCGTCATCCGCTCCACTATTTATATGTTGGTGTATCTAATTGGGAATACCGGAAGGGTGAGCTACCCCGAGTAGTATTAGTACTCATGGTGTTGAGAATCGACGAAGCTGAACTGCGTGCCAAACTCTTTGAGCACAAAGAGCAGATTGGTTTCGGCCCGATTGCCAATGGGGTTGCCATCATCATCGAAGGATTGTTTTACATTCCTGCTGCTCTCACATCTGGACTCGACCAAATTTTTCAAGGATTGCTCCTTGCATTGAGCATTATCTTCATGTTCTATGGAATATGAAGTTTGATCACTGCTTGCAGAAATAAGTATGATGCCATAACACTGTATGAGGATATCGCCAACATGGATAGAACCGAACGAAGAAGCTCGATCATTGCGGTGAAAGACGCTAACCGATATCTTCTGTATCGTGATTTAGGTTGGGGATGCGACTTTTTCCCTAATCATGCAACCGCAAGCAGTACTGATGAGGATGTTCGTCAGCTGACGACGTATTTTGCCGATGAATTCGGAATTCCTGCTAAAGACTTTACTCTGTCTCACATTTGTGTGAAGGATTCTGAGAAGCCATCCACGGAGCATGATGGAGAGGTTCGTTATTACGAATACACGCTATACCGCGCTAGCGTAACGGTAATGCCTGACGCCTGGCGTTCCACTGAGTTCCATGTTGGTGCCAAGGACTGCCGCTGGATGACTCTTGATGAGATGCTTGCCGACCCTGTCATCAACAAAATCAATCATGATGTCGTTGCGATGGTGCGGGATAACTTGTAATTGTTGCCGCCTTTGGGGGTATATGGTTGTTGGGCCGAAGCGCGTTCTATACCTCGATAATCGTCGGAATCAGGGCGCAGCATGCTCTATGGAACTCTCTATACCCTGAAAACACTGAAAATCAGGATATAGCGCGGTAGAACAGAATCTGCAAACAGCGGTATGCCGATGAATGAGGTCCTCTTCACCCACGACGTAACGCAGATTCGTATCTTATGGACCTTATATATAGGTTTGTGGCTAAGGTGCTACCCACAACATTGCCCGTAACGCCACCGCCCGCAACAGAACACGGCCTTGGTGAGTCGTATGTTTGTGTTCACAAAAATTGCATGTAGCATGTCTTCGCATATGCGTAACGACGTGTGACCATGTGGCATTGCACACACAGAACGGTGGCATGCTGACGGCCGACGGTAACTCCGCGCCCCACGTAGCGGCAGCAAATCTGCCCCTATTCCCGAATTGTGGGAGCAGCACGCCCCACAGGGACGAAAAAGTCCGTTATCGTAGGGTGGATGACGAGGGTGCCACTTTTCAGAAATTCCAAGGTTCTTTTCAATATCGGGTAAGAATTTCCCTCTATCCGGGTGGACGCATTCGTGCTTTTTGCTTAATAACGTAACGCCTTGTAGGTGTGACGCCAGGCTTTGGCGTACGCGATCGTAAGAGACAGGCAAGGCTATGAAGAGAATTGCAGAATGGTTCGCTGCGGTAGGGGCCGCAGCGAGCAAGAGTGGCAAACGGCTAGTGGCCGTCGTGGCCGCCGTAGCGATGCTTGGCGGCGTCGCCGGCGTGAGCGCGACCGCCATGGCCGATGACCAGTCTGCGGCCGATACCCAGCAGTCCACCGCCCAAACCGAAACTCCGGCAAACACCGACAGTAAGGACGCCGGTACGGATACCGGTAACAAGGATGATTCGACCAAGGCCGATGCGACCAAGTCTGATGACGCCGCAAGTGCCGATACCGATGCTGCCGCCTCGGAACTCACCGAGCAGACGGCTCCTGCTCCGACTTCGACGTTGAACACGCAGGCAGCCGAAGCCACGAATGGCAGCTGTGTGTATGCAGGTAACGTTGCCTCTGGACTGAATAACGTGTGCTGGCTGGATATGACGAACTTCACCGCGGACAAGGACCAGCTTCAGCCCATGAGCGTGAAGCTTTCGGACTCGTTGACGATGAAGTTCAACATCAAGTATACGGGTGGTCGTACGTTGCGTTCGGCCGCCGTGCCTACTTGGAATAAAGCGGCGTTCGGCCATTACGGTTATGCCGGTTTCCCTGAAGGAACCAAGCCTGCTCTGTATCAGAGAACCGGATCTTACAATACCGAGTCCACGGTAGAGCTGACGGACATCAAGATCGTAAATGCTGATGGCAGTGAAATCACCGGCAATTATTCGTTTATGATGGCGGATGCCGAGAGCACGAACAACAATGAGAGTATCTCGTTCACTTCTTCAAACGAGATCGAGCAAGTGGCCCAGTTCCCGCAACAGGGTGATGCCGACTACAAGAATTATGCGTTCGGTGTTCAGACGTTCTCCGCTGACCACAAGACCGTGACCGGTGGTGGTGTGAGGACTGGTGCCAATCCAGGCATATACCTGTACAAGACCAAGTCACCGGATACCGTATCGGTGACGATGGGGGTCCATTATGGGCGCGAGATTCAGGCGGCGATCTTCGGCGTGCTGTTCTCCAATGCGGAGACCACTGTGACCACGAACAACGCTTCTGATACGTTTGCTGGCAAGGTCGAGTCGCAGACCTATGGTTCCGAGCAGACCGGTGGCGTAACCGGTTCTAATTCCGCTACCAGCAAAGTGGTGAACATGCTGTCGGATACGGACACGTCCGAACAGGTGAAGTTCACTCTGTCCGCCAGCGAAAACACTAATTGGAATGATTACAATGTCTCGTTCACCTGTGATGGCGATTGCGGTGAATACGATGCAACTCCTCAGATTGATACTGCGACCGGCAACCGGTATGTGACCGTCAGCGTCGCGTCAGAGAAGTCCGCGCATGGTAAGTGGGTCGTGACCAAGAAGGTCAAGCTGGACACCCCGAAGATTCAGAAGTCGATTTCGAAGGATGAGGTGGATTCTGCGGCTACTGGTCAGAAGGATTCCTACACCCTGAGCCTGAATGTCAAGGGCAACACGGTCTCCGGTACCACGACTTCCGGTGAGTTGGCTCAGGTGTTCAAGGACCTCGGCCAGATCATCACCACGACCACGACGAAGTCGTATGGCAAGGTGAGTATCGTCGATACCCTGTCCGACTACGCCGACCCGTTGTTTGAGTATGACAAGCAGTCTGGTGAGATTACGTCTGGCGTTACGGTGGTTACGAGTGACAGGTCGAATGTTGATGCCGAAGTGGCGTCCAAGACCTATGATGTCGCTACCCGTACGGTGACAGTGACGTTCAGGGACGGCTTCACGCTGGCCAAGGACGTGACCTATTCGGTGCAGTTCAAGGTCAAGCCTTCCGATAAGGCGTATGAGACGTATGCGTCGAACAAGCAGTCCGAAAAGGGCGGCTACACGGATACGGATAACACCGTGCATCAGGGTGAAACTGGTACCGGTACAGATTCGGAAAACAAGGACGGTTTCTATTCCAACGCGGAGGCCCATTTAGCGTATTCCGAGTGCACCGCAGTCAACAATGTCGCGAAGGATTGCGTGTCGAAGGATAACGTGACATATCAGAAGCCTGTCCTGCAGGTGAAGACCGGCAAGATTCAGGTGACCAAGAAATGGGATCCGACCGATTCCGAGCCAAAGGATGGCTCGAAGGTGACGGTCAACATCTACAAGGGTGACCATGCCGACGACGGCCAGAAGGTCGATACCCTCACCCTGGCCAAGGATGGTGGCTGGACTGGTTCCTTGGGGAACTTGGCCCCAGGCACCTACTTTGTGGAAGAAACCAATGTAGACGGTTACACGGCGTCCTACAGCCAGAGCCAGACGGTGACCATCACTGCCGACGATCTGTGGAAGGCTGAGCCGAACATGACGAAGTTCGACAACGTTAAGACATATGACGTGACTATCACGAACACGTTGAACCGTGTTGATCTTGATGTCAATGCAAACGTCAAGGTGAGCAAGACCGTGCAGGGTGCCGCCGCGTCCAAGGACTTCACATTCAACCTGACCGGCGCCAAAAGTAACGCCGCGTGCAAGGATGGCGTGACCTGGCCGAAGGATAGCAACGGCTCGTTGACCGCGACCGCGTCCAAGTCCGACTTACAGACCATTGGCACCCCGGCGGATGCCAAGTTCCCGGACGGTTCGACGTTGCAGCTCAAGGCCCCGACCGGTACGACTTCGGCCGTCTACGAGTTCACAGTTTCCGAGGATCAGTCGGGCAATCCCGCGGGCTGGAAGTACGACACCGATACGGTGACCGTCAAGGTCACGGTGAGCAAGAAGACTGACGGCTCCGGCTACAAGACCAATGTCGAGTACGTGTACGCCGACGGCGATTCCGATAAGACGGATAATCCAAAGTCGGCTGACTTCACGAACGTCTTTGTCGCCGTGTCTAGCTTGCCGGTGACCGGTGGCCGCTCGGCCCGTGACTGGCTGATCTACGGCGGTGGCCTTGGCCTGTTGGCCTTGTTGGCCGGTGCCGGCTACACCGTCTGGCGCAAGCGTCAGCTCGTCTGACCCGAACAGCCTGAGGCGGCCGCCCCTGGCTCCCCTCAGGGAGGGGAGCTGGCCGCCGAAGGCGGACTGAGGGGAGTCGACAAAGGCTCCTCTCCCCGGAGAAAACACATTAAAGGTGTACGGAGATTGCGAAGTCCCTTGGCAGAAGGACCGGAGTCTCCGTGATTGCAGAAAACAAGTACAAAGTAAAGGAAGAGAGGGCTTCTCATGAAGTTGAGGAAGCTTTTCGCGGGCGTTGCTGCGGCGGCGACCCTGTTGGGCGGCATGGCGTTCGGCGCCACCACCGCCAACGCGGCGGATACCGCGTCCATCACCCTGAGCGGCAAGACCGTGAAGGGTACCGTGTACACTGCGTACAAGATCGGTTCCTATGACACTGTCAGTGCGAAGGTCGAGAACGACAAGCTCGCGTCCGTCGGCGTGACGACGGACCAGGCTTGGAAGACGGATGCCGAGAACGTGCTGGGCGCCACAGTGACTAATACTCCGGAGTACAAGGGCTACGGTGATCCGCTGGCCTATGTGGCGGGCACCACCGGCTACTACACCAACACCCCGGCAACGCTGCCGAACGCCTCCGCGACCATGGAATCGTTCGTCCAGAGCCTGGCCGGCAAGCTGGATGACAAGACGGCCGTGGACCCGTCCCAGACGGTTGCCAATGATAACGACAAAGTCGTCTTCTCCGGCCTTGACGAGGGCCTGTACCTGATTGTTTCCAAGACGGATACTGAACCCGCCACGGACGCCGGCTCCCCGCTGGCTATCGTCGGCACCCAGGTGACCGTCAACGGCACCGCGTACACGAAGTTGGGTGCGAACAATCAGACGCTGGGCAAGGCCGTGGTCAAGCCGTCCACCCCACAGAAGCCGAGCAAGTCCGCGAGTGACCTGAACCCGTACGTGGGCGCCACCATCACTTACACGCTTGAGGGCACCGTGCCGGCCAAGGCCAATTCCTTCAAGTTCGTCGATACCCCGAGCGCTGGTCTGACTGTCAAGCTGGATACCCTCAAGGTGAACGTTCAGGGCGAAACTGACCCGCTCGCCAACACCGAGTACACGGTCGACCCCGCCTCCGGCGACTTTAACACCTCCGCTGCTAAGCCGTCCTTCACCATCGCGCTGAACAACGCTACCAAGTACCAGGGCAAGCACATCGTCGTCAAGTACAACGCGCTGGTCAACAAGAAAGCCAACGTCAACGGCACCAACAACGATGTCAGGTTCGACAACTCCAACCAGACCACTACCACCACCATCACCCCGCAGCTGAACACCGTGACCTTCACCAAGAAGGGTGTGGATGCCGACACGAATGCTCTGAAGGGCGTCGTGTTCCAGATCGTGGCTGATACGAACAACGCAACCCCGCTGCCGGACGGTACCGCAACCGAGGCCACCTCAGGCGACAAAGGTGTGGTCACGTTCTCCGGTCTGCCGAACGGCACGTACACCATCACCGAGAAGACCCCGGCCGATGGCTACCTGACCACCGCCCTGCCTTCGTTCACAGTTACCGTCGAGAACGGCAAGGTCACCAACGTCACCCCGACGGGTGTCGGCGCTGGCCTCGTGACCTTCGAGAACGGCTACGCCAACATCGTGGTGAAGAACGTCAAGAAGATCACCCAGTTGCCGCTCACCGGTGCCGCCGGAACCATGCTGTTCACCGTGGTCGCCGTGCTCCTCGCCGGTGTTGCCGCGACCGTGTTCGCCAAGTCCCGCTTCACCAAGCGCGCCCTCGACGCGTGAATCGAGAGCAAATAATCTGCCGTTTGATTATCTGTAGATGTTCAAGTGAGGCTCGTTCCGAAGGTTGCTTCAGGACGGGCCTCTTTTTTGAGAAAAAGGAGTTGTTTATGGGACAGCCGGCGAAGAGATATTCAAGCCAAGATGTATGGAACAGACATTTGTGTGGTCCAACCATATTCGATCGTATCGGTAAGGATTTTGACAAGAGTGGCTATGACTTGCATTGGCTGCGTGATGCGCTGACCTCTGCCTATGACGTTCAGGAGAGTTGCAGGTCGAGCGTCAATGAAAAGCTTCGGCACCCTTACACGTTATCGGTGTTGGAGAAGGCGCACTTGCTGTGTGACGCGCAAGATAATCGGCACGCGTCCAGTATAGGTATTGTTGATATTGCGGTGCTAGCATTGTCCGGTTTTGCCGTATTGGCGTCAGTAATTTCTACGTACAAGGATATGAATATCTCTCAGGAGATAATGCCTGCTAACTTGATACTGCTTATTGGACTCATCGTGCTGTTTGCCATTCTTATGGGTGAAGCAATTCATCTATCCAGGCGGGACAATCGGCGTGACAGGCTTCGCGAAGCTTTGGCTATTCTCATTGCGGAGGATGAACGAACCTCGAAAGAAAAGGAACAGGCTTCGGATGAGGAGCTCCGCCAACTGATTCATAATCTGTTGGCGATTAGTGTCCAAGCCGCTAGCGCTGTTAGCGATAATAGTGCTGCTGGCGGTACTGCTGATGCTGATGCTGATGCTGGTAATGATGATGGGGATGGTGACGCTTAATAGCGTCTATTTTCCATAATCATTGCCTGAGGATTCGACACTCAAGCATACATAGGCCGTCATAGGCCGTTTTGCGAGATATGGAGGGCCATCAGTTCTGGACACTGATGGCCCTCCATCATGCTTCCCTATCGTTTCCCTCATCTCAATATCGGGGATGAAACCTACCCTACTAGGGGTTAGAAAAGTCCGTATAACAACTGCTATCATCCCAAACTATGACATGCCCCCATATTCAGGGGATGCGAACGAACCTTCCAGAGATGTAAGGGGTGAAAATGACTGTCGGTGGAGGGGCCTTTAGCCCCGAAGAGGTCAAGTACCTGAAGTCGTTGCCGGCGGTGGCGGAAGCCACTTCGAGACGCATTACCTACACAGACGACTTCAAACGGTATTGCGTGACCCGTTATAACGAAGGTGCCTCGCCGGTGCGTTTGTTCCGTGAGGCCGGGCTCGATTCCGCCCTGATCGGGTACAAGCGCATCGAACGTTGCCTTGCCCGCTGGCGCGAGGCACAGGATGAAATCCTGGGTGCCGAAGCGCCGGAACCCGCCGAGAAAAACAGCCTGGGGGGGGGTATCGCATTCGAAGTTTTATCGATCGGGAACCGCTGGAACGTCAGATACTGCGAACGAGTGGCGTGAGACGGAGGGCGCCGCGATTGCGGCGAAAGCCGGCAGCGAATCCGATTTCCACGTATCTCCTGAACGCCGCGCCGTCATCTTCCCCATCTCCCGCAAAGAGCAGAACAATGATTTGCGTGACCTGCTGATTGCTCAGCAAGTACGGCGTATCGATGAGCTGGAGCGGCAGGTCGATATGCTTGAGGCTTTGCTGCATAGCGGGCGGCGGGGGAGCAGAGCATCATCTTCCTCGCTTCCGAAACGCGAATCGGGCGAGCGGGGCTCGTCTGCGGGCAATAATGACGTTGCTCCCACGGATTCGGATAGGGAGAATCGTAACGAGGACCACGGTGAGGGTCATGGCGAGTAATCGATCGCATCGAAAACTTGCCTAACACACACGCTAAGATAGGCATCGCAATAATCGGCAATAAGCAGGTAATCGGCGAGGCGGTGCATGGAGCAGGAACCCAACGAGCAAGAACCTAACGAGGCAACGGAAATCGTGGGCAGCAAGGTGGAGACTGTCGAGGTTTCCAAGCATCCTGAAGCATCCATTCCCGAAACCGACTTGTCTTTGGCGGATATCGAACGTCGTCGCTCGCACCCCGTGCGCTGGGCGGTGACCATTCTGGCCGTGCTCGCCGCCATCATCGCCCCTTATTGGCTTGGCCGTTCGTTCGCCGTGAACAACACCGAAGCTGTGGTCGCCGCGCTGGGCGACGTATCTGCGCAGGGTATCGCACTGGTCGGTTGGACTGTAGTAGTGATTGCTTACGTGGGCCTGGTGATGGCCATCGTCGTTTCCCCCTCGTGGCCATGGCTGATTGTGTTCGTGGTGGGCCTTGCGGCCGAACAGTTCATTGCTGGCCTGAGCATGCTCAATCTCCATTTCTGGTATTCGACGTATGTGGTTTACGGCGAACAATCCAACATCGCGAATGCGGCGAATCTTGGCATACTGGCAGCGGCAATCGGCGTTGCCGTGTACGCCGTGATATTCGTGGGTTTGCTGGTGGTCATTAAGAAAACCTCGCCGCTGAACGTGCTGACCAAAAGCTGGGCCAGCTTTATTCTGTACTTTGTTATCGAAGGTGTCGCACTGTTCGTGGTGCTGTTTGGCGGACTGCTTACCGCGGTATGACCAATCGGCTGGTCGGCTGTCTGTGCATTGCCGTATAGTTTTCATTTGGCGTGATTTCGCCCGCGGATAGAGAGCGTTTCGAGCGCACCGCCCGGAACACCGCGCAACGACACAATTAAGGAGGATGCCGTGGCACTGACGGCTGAAGAGAAGACCCAGATTATCAACGAGTACGCGACGCACGAAGGTGACACCGGTTCCCCCGAGGTTCAGGTTGCTCTGCTGTCCAAGCGCATCGCCGACCTGACCGACCACCTCAAGGAGCACAAGCACGACCACCACTCCCGTCGTGGTATGCAGCTGATGATCGGTGATCGTCGTCGTCTGCTTGATTACCTCAAGCGCGTTGACATCAACCGTTACCGCTCTCTCATCGAGCGTCTGGGTCTGCGTCGATAATTGAAGACTTCCGCCCGAGTACCTAGGATTGGTGCTCGGGCGTTTTACATACGCCAGCCAACGGCAACAACGGCAAGAGGGTTAGAGGATAGGCCGAAGGCACCACGGTAAGGTGCGGCCAACAAGAGAACCCGAATGAAGGGGTTGACACGAGGAACGGCGGCCAAGGGGCCAGCCGAAACAAGGTATGTGACGTCCGCTGAAGAGGACAGTCGCGGTGCGGTAGACCGCGGCACAGTTTGTAGGAATAAGAAAATTAAAGAAGGAGGAACCCTAATGGAGGGTCCCGAAATCAAGGCCGTTGAGGCCGTAATCGACAATGGAACGTTTGGCAAGCGCACGCTGCGCTTCGAGACCGGCCGCCTGGCACAGCAGGCTGATGGTGCTGTGGCCGCCTACCTCGATGACGATTCCATGATTCTGTCCACCACCACCGCCGGCTCCAGCCCGAAGGAGAACTACGACTTCTTCCCGCTGACCGTCGACGTTGAAGAGAAGATGTACGCCGCCGGCAAGATCCCGGGCTCGTTCTTCCGCCGTGAAGGCCGTCCGAGCTCCGAGGCCATCCTCGCCTGCCGCATCATCGACCGTCCGCTGCGCCCGCTGTTTCCGCACACGCTGCGCAACGAGGTGCAGGTCGTCGAGACCGTGCTCGCCGTGAACCCTGATGACGCCTACGACGTCATCGCCCTGAACGCCGCCTCCGCCTCCACCATGATTTCCGGTCTGCCGTTCGAAGGCCCGGTCTCCGGTGTGCGTCTGGCCCTGATCGACGGCCAGTGGGTCGCCTTCCCGCGCTGGAGCGAGCGTGAGCGCGCCGTGTTCGAGATTGTGGTCGCCGGCCGCGTTGTCGAGAACGGTGACGTCGCCATCGCCATGATCGAGGCCGGCGCCGGCAAGAACGCCTGGCACCTCATCTACGACGAGGGCCAGACCAAGCCTGATGAGGAAGTCGTGGCCGCCGGTCTTGAGGCCGCCAAGCCGTTCATCAAGGTGATTTGCGAGGCTCAGGACGAGCTCAAGAAGATCGCCGCCAAGGAGACCAAGGAATTCCAGCTCTTCCCGGAGTACACCGACGAGCTGTACGCCCGCATCGACGAGATCGCTCACAAGGATCTGGACGAGGCCCTCTCCATCGCCGAGAAGCTGCCGCGCCAGGACCGCATCCACGAGATCAAGGAGCACGTGCGCGAGGTGCTCGCGGACGAGTTCACCGATATGGACGATGCCGAGAAGGACAAGGAACTCGGTAACGCCTTCAAGGAGCTGCAGCGCCAGATCGTGCGTCGCCGCATCCTGACCGAGGACTACCGCATCGACGGCCGTGGCCTGCGCGACATCCGCACCCTGTCCGCCGAGGTGGACATTGTGCCTCGCGTGCACGGTTCCGCCCTGTTCCAGCGTGGCGAGACCCAGATTCTGGGCGTCACCACCCTGAACATGCTCAAGATGGAGCAGCAGATCGACGCTCTGTCCGGTCCGCAGTCCAAGCGCTACATGCACAACTACGAGATGCCGCCGTACTCCACTGGTGAGACCGGTCGCGTCGGCTCCCCGAAGCGCCGCGAAATCGGCCATGGTGCCCTCGCCGAGAAGGCTCTCGTGCCGGTGCTGCCGAGCCGCGAAGAGTTCCCCTACGCCATCCGCCAGGTCTCCGAGGCCATCGGTTCCAACGGTTCCACTTCCATGGGTTCCGTGTGCGCCTCCACGCTGTCCCTGCTCGCTGCCGGCGTGCCGCTGAAGGCTCCGGTTGCCGGCATCGCCATGGGTCTCGTGTCCGGCGATGTTGATGGCAAGCACATCTTCAAGACCCTTACCGATATCCTGGGTGCCGAGGATGCTTTCGGCGACATGGACTTCAAGGTGGCCGGTACTTCCGAGTTCATCACTGCCCTGCAGCTCGACACCAAGCTCGACGGCATCCCCGCCGATATCCTGGCCGCCGCTCTGCAGCAGGCCAAGGAAGCTCGCGCCACGATTCTCGAGGTCATTAACGAGTGCATCGACGGCCCGGCTGAGATGAGCGAGTTCGCTCCGCGCATCATCACCACCACCGTTCCGGTCGAGAAGATCGGCGAGGTCATCGGCCCGAAGGGCAAGATGATCAACCAGATTCAGGAAGACACCGGTGCTGAGATCGCTATCGAGGATGACGGTACCGTCTTCATCTCCTCCGAAGGTGGTGAGGCCGCCGAGAAGGCCAAGTCCATCATCGACTCCATCGCCAACCCACACGTGCCTGAGGCCGGCGAGACCTACAACGGCAAGGTCGTCAAGACCACGAGCTTCGGTGCTTTCGTGAACCTCACTCCTGGCACCGACGGTCTGCTGCACATCTCCCAGATTCGCAACCTGGCCAACGGCGAGCGTATCGACGCCGTTGAGGACGTGCTGAAGGAAGGCGACACCGTTGAGGTCGTCGTGCAGGGCGTTGACGATCGCGGCAAGATTTCCCTGGCTATCCCCGGTTTCGAGGATCAGGAGAACAACGCCGGTTCCCGTGGTGGCCGTGGCGATCGTGATGATCGCCGTGGTAGCCGTGGTAGCCGTGGCCGTGATGATCGCCGTGGCGGTGGCCGTGGCCGCCGCTCCGACCGTGACGATCGCGACTTCGACGATCGCGACGACCGTCCGCGTCGCCGTCGCTCCGACGATTTCGAGGATGACTACGAGGATCGTCCGCGTCGCCGTCGTTCCGATGACCGCGACTTCGACCGTGACGACCGCGATTCCCGCGATGAGGATCGTCCGCGTCGCCGTCGCTCCGACGATTTCGAGGATGACTACGAGGATCGTCCGCGTCGCCGTCGTTCCGATGACCGTGGCGATCGTGATGACCGCCGTGGTGGCTCCCGTGGCGGCCGTGGCCGCGGTTCTGACCGCAACCCGCGCTACGCCACCGACGACAACTACGACGACTACCGCGCCGACCGCGAAGAGCGCTCCGAGCGCCCGCGCCGCCGCGTTCGCCGCGACTTCGATCCCTTCGAGGACTGATCTCTTATCTGGCTCCTCTCTCTGAGGGGAGCTAAACAAAGGGCCTCTGTACCGATTCATTCGGTACAGAGGCCCTTCGCATCCCAAGCGCCCACTCTCGCATCGTGTCTCCGAATGGGACAATGCAGGAATTCCGCCCTTTTTCTGGTGTTGTCCCACACATTGTAGTTTGCGGAATCAAGGCCTTAATATAAGAATGGCATTATTCCAACGATTCTTTGATTTGTGGGATGGGACAACGCGAGTGTATATCGTTTGATGTTCGTGTTGTCCCGCGGATAAGTGGGACAACAGGGGAGAAATGCTGGAATCGGCTTGTTGTCCCACAAAACGCTTAATTATCGGTCATTCTAAGTTCGTATGGTGGACGTCTAAGAGATGACGTTTGCTGATGACATTCATAGCCCGACCGGTCGGCATCTATGCAGTGCCATCGCTAGCGCTCTCGCAACGGAGCCAACTGGAACACCTCATCGGACTGGGCGGCGACCTCGGGACTGTGCGTCACGATGATCACGCACTTGCCCTCCGCATGCGCCAGATCCTTGAAAATCCCCATGATGTCATCCTGCGTGGCGAGGTCGAGGTTGCCGGTGGGTTCGTCGGCCAAGATAATCTGTGGATTGTAGCTCAACGCGCGGGTGATGGACACACGCTGCTGCTCACCGCCGGACAGGTGCAGGATACGCTCGTTCAAATACTCCGGCTACAAACGCACCTTTTCGATAAGCTCGGCGGCGATCTGCTTCTTCGGGCGGTCGAAAGTCTTGCCCGAAGCATCCATGGACAGGATGATGTTCTCTGCCACGGTCAACGCCGGCAGCAGGTTGAAGCTCTGGAAAATCACGCCGATGTCGTGACTGCGGAACCGGTAACGGTCCGCTTTGGCCAGATCCACCCCATTGTGCAGCACCCGGCCTTTGGTGGGCGTGGCCAACCCCGAAAGCAGCGAGAGCAGCGTGGTCTTGCCCGCGCCGGACGGGCCGGTGATGGACACCACGGAACCCGCGTGGAAATCGTAGTTTTTATCAATCAGCACACATTTGCCGCTTTTGGTGTATGAGTAGGAGACGTGCTCCAGTTGTAAAGCCGGTTCGGCAGTGGGCACGACGATGGCTTCGGTATTGGTTCCGATTGCAGTATTCACGGTGATGTTCCTTAAGTCTTGCTCCCGCTGGCGGGAGCTGTCAGCGAAGCTGACTGAGGGTGGTTTGAGGGAGACGGTGAGTATGGCCACCCCCAGTCGGCAAGCCGATAGCCCCCGCCGGCGAGGGCGTGAATCGATCACGAACGGTCGGCGAGAATTTGGAGCGGCTCGTAGCGCATGACGAATACGATGCCGACAAGAGCGGAAATGAGTGTCAGACCAAGTCCGATGAGTATCAGCTGACCGACCACCGCAAGATTCACGGTGGCGTTGATTTCGCTCACATAATCGACTGCCTGACTCATGCCGCCACGCATGCCACCAGGCTGCCCGCCTTGTGAGTCGCCGTTACCTGATGAGGAATCATTGCCAGACGAACCGGATTCAGAATTGTATGAGTCCGAGCCGTCGACGGAAGACGAGCCAGAGTCACCGGAGGAATTGGAGCTGGAATCGCCGTTTCCGGTGGAAGTATTGCCGCCGGAAGCCCTGGAGCCGCCTGGTCCGCCGCCCATATCACCGCCGGGTCCACCCTGACCTTGCTGATTGGAAGAGCCTGAGTCAGACGATGAATCCGAAGAGTTCGCCGCGTTCGCGGTGCTGGTCTCCACCGGTTGGAAGGAATCGGTGCCGGAGACGCCGGTGCTTTCCGAGTAGCACGACGAAACGGAAACGCTGGAGGCTTTGGCGTATTTCTGGTAGTCGGCCAAGGTCAGGTTGCTGCTGTCGAGAGCACCACGCATGGCATCGAAGTCAGGCGCGCTGTCCGAATCAGATGAATCAGATGAATCAGATGAATCAGACGAATCCGAGGAGCCAGATGACGAATCGCTCGACTGCGATTCGCGCGCCTGTTCCATCAGTTTGCTGCGGTCCACGCTGATGGTGGCGGTTACCGAAGTGTTTGCCAGACCGGTTTCGCGCGCATTATCGGCGGCATTGCGGATAGCCAATCCGATGGTGGCCGCCGCGACGATAATCGCCACAATCAACACAATGAGAATGTTGCGGCCTTTGTTCCGAATCACCGTTTTCCAGGCGTTGTTGAGCACGAACATGATGCTTCCCTTGGGCCGGTCCAAGATGGACTGATTGATACGTAGTGCGATTCGCGGGGCGCGCTTGCCGGTGCGCTTGCGAACCGTCTGGGAACCACTATCGAATCCGTCGATGATTGCGCACTGAAGCGAGCCTGATAGCTGCCGGCAACTTAGATTTCACTTATCTGGAGCTTTTCTGAGAGCTTTCTGGGCGCGCCGGCCGTTCGAAAGTGTTGCTACCAGAGCAGTGTGCCCTCTTTGTGGCAGAATGTTCGCGTCTCAACGAGGGGCACGCGAAGTTTCTGCCGTTTGACCGACTCGAAACGGCAGAAACTTCGCGGGGTATTCGTCGCTCCGTGCGATTTCTGCCGTTTCTGCCACACTCCAAGGACGTAGTCCAGGCGAATGCCGTAAAAATCTCCTGTTTTCACGCGATGTGTGGAAGAATGGTCACTGAAGGGCCCAGCAAAGGAGCATATATGAGTGCAGGTCTGATTATCACCATTGTCGTTGTCGTCGTTGTCGTCGTTATCGTTGCGTTGATCGCTTGGGCGGTCGGTGCTTACAACAACCTCGTTACTCTCAAGAACCGCGTAAAGAACGGCTGGGCGCAGATCGACGTGCAGCTCAAGCAGCGCGCCGACCTGATCCCGAATCTGGTGAACACCGTCAAAGGCTATGCCACCCATGAATCCGAGGTGTTCACTCAGGTGACCGCCGCCCGCGCCGGCGTGGTGGCTGCGGCCAACGATCCGAACGCCACCACCGCTCAGCGTGCCGCCGCCGAAAACCAGCTGTCCCGTGCACTGGTCAATCTGCAGGCCACCGTCGAGGCATACCCGCAGCTGCAAGCCAACCAGAACTTCATGGATCTGCAAGCCCAGCTCAAGGACCTTGAGAACAAGATCGCCTACGCGCGCCAGTTCTACAATGATGTGGTCCTGAAGCTCAACACCGCCATTGAAACCGTGCCGACCAACATTATCGCCGGTCTCTTCCACTTCGAGCAGGCCCAGTACTTCGAGGCGGATGACGCCTCGCGCCAGGCTCCTCAAGTCAAGTTCTGATGATGTGAAGGCCCGCTAGGCAACAGCCAAGCGGGCCTTATTGCTGGTCGTTAGGGGAAGACTGTATGAAGAAGCGATTTATCCGTGCTGGTGTTATCAGTGCGCTGATTACGTTTGCGGTGGCATGCTTTGCCGCATTGATGATGGTCATAATGCCAGCTGGCGATTCTGCGGATCTCAGCTATCGCACGCTTGACTATGACGTGACCGCCACTGCGGATGGCAATCTTAAGGTCACGCAGCGTATCGATGTCAAGCTTCGCGATCGTTCTGATGATGACGGAGATCGCCCTTGGAAGCAGCTCTTTCAGCAATATTCACTGGCTCCCGGCAACTTGACTGATATTACCGATATCAGTGTGCGCAACGTCACTGATGGCATCGATTATGCCCAGCAGACCGAGCCCAAACTGCCCAGTGCCGTGTCTTCCAACGAGGCATGGAACAGCGATTATGCCAACCATTGGTATATCGCCGACGTCAGTGCGAGTAGTGACAATCCCCAGCCCTACACGCCAGGCACGGACGGTATTCAGGTCGGGGAGTCCTTGAAGAGCGCCAAAACCGTGGAGATCGGCTGGAATATCCCGGTAACCACCGAAGCCAACAGCATGAAGTTCGAAGTGAGCTTCACCATGCACAATGTGGCTACCAAGTGGCAGGACGTTGCCTCATTCCAATGGGAACCGTTCGGCAAAAAGAACCAAGTGCCCATTGGCACGGTCACTGGCACTGTGCACTTCCCTGAAGACATCACCGGCAAAACCTCATGGGCATGGTTGCACACCGAACGCACCTCCGAAACCAAGCGGGAGTCGGACGGCAGCTACACGTTCACGGCCTACAACATCCGTACGGGCGACTATCTGGACGTGGTCGCGGCCTTTGACTCCAGCAAAGCCGGGGATATGGCCCGCACCCAGCCCGGTGACCATCTCAACGACCTCAAAACCAGTGAATACAACCAGCAGCAACGTTGGCTTGACCGTCAACGGCTTGCCGCTCGAATCCGGCTCATCGGCTGGATTGCCACCATCGTGATCGGCTTGGCGCTGTGCATATGGGGCGTATGGGCCGCCATCGCAAGCAACCGTCGCGCGCAATACCACGGCGACATCGAATACTGGCGTGACCAGCCCGGTATCAGCCCGGCTTCGGCGGCCAGACTCATCACGCTTGTGGATGCAAGCGCTACCGGCTCCTCCTCCGACCGTGAGCTGACGGCCACCATGCTTTCACTGGCCGTCAAAAAGGCCATCGCCATCTATCCTGGTCCTGCGGACATGTACCGAGGCATCGATATGAGCCAAGCCACTCCAGTAGGCCTGAGCCAGATGATTACTGCGGATCCCGGCAAAATGAACGCGGCGCGCAACACCAGCACCATCGTGATTCTGCCGGCCAGCCTTGATGCGGCGTCCAATATCGAACAACTTGGTCTGAGCCAATCCGAGGAAGCGCTGCTCGCTCTGCTGATTACCATCTCTCAGCGCGTCGGCTGCCCGGTATTCGACCTGAACCAGATGAAGAACGTCTGCAAGGACTGGGCAAGCGGCTATCTGGAGCTCAATAAATTCACGGATTCATGCGCGGCTGAATACTCTCCATTGACCAGTACGGCGTCTTCCCAATGGGCTGTTGCCGGTGTGCTCGCTGTGGTGCTTGGCCTCGGATCCTTGATCGTCAATGGGACCACTGGTTTTATGGTGGCCGGCATGATCACCGGTTCGCCGCTTCTGCTGGTCGGGCTGTTCTGTCTGTTGGGCGGCACGTCAACCGCACTGACCGAACCGGGTCATGAGATGGCGGGACGGTGTCTGGGCCTGAAGCGCTACATGCAGGACTTCTCGAACTTCGCCGACCGTGGCGCTGCCGACATAGCCATGTGGGATTGGTATATGGTGTACGCCGCTGCATTCGGCATCTCCGAGCGCGTGATGAAGGAACTGGCCAAGGCCTACCCGCAGGTCAACGATCCGGCATGGCTGGATGCCAATGCCGCAGGAACGTTGTTCTACTGGAACTACAGGCCATATGGCTGGTACGGCGGCCGTTACTACGGTGATTCCGCAACGGCCGATCAAGGTAACCTCGGTGCTGCAGGGCCGGTTCCGGCATACGGTGGCATATCGTTCGCCGGTGGGTTCTCCGACCTTGGTTCACAGCTGTCCGCAGGGTTCGCGGACATCAGCTCGACCATTCAGGCGGCAGCGCCTTCATCCGATTCCGGTGGCGATTTCGGTAGCTTCGGTTCCGGCGGCGGTAGCGGCTTCGGAGGTTCATTCGGCGGCTCCGGTGGTGGTTCATTCGGAGGCCGCTGATGAGTCATCGCACGATACACTCCATCATCGCCACGTTGATCGCCGCCGCGACCATCACGGCGATACTCATCGTGACACTGCTCATCTTCAATTGGTTTACCGCCGATCACCCGAAACGGTCGTACCGCAGCCTCGACTATGAGGTGGCCGTGCAGCCCAACGGCGACCTCAAGGTCACCCAGCACATCGACATGAAGCTGGACAGTCGAGGCAAGAACAAGCCGTGGAAGCAGCTGTATTAGACCTACGAAATCAACGAATACAATCTTTCGGACATCACCGACATCTCCGTCACCAATACGACCACTGGCGAAACGTACACGCAGCTTAAGGGAGATCCGCTGCAGCCGGCCGATGTGAATGGCGACGAAGCGTGGAACAGCCACTACGCCAAACACTGGTATGTGGTGGCCACGAACCGGATCGACACTGAAGCCTACGCCTACCAGCCCGGCAAGGATGGCATCCCGATCAACCAGACCTGGGATGAGTACCAGGATTACGATCAGGGTATTTCCGGTCGAAAGATGCAGCTTCTGGAAATCGGTTGGAACATTCCGGCCGCCACCAAAGCCAAAAGCCTGAAATTTGAGGTGACGATGACCCTGGTGGCCACCACGCTCTACAGCGATGTGGCCAAGTTCCAGTGGGAGCCGGTCAGCGAGCTCAACGAAACGTCCATCGGCAAAGTGACTGGCACCAAAACATGGCTACGATCATCGCCAGACCGCCGCCACCCTGCTCTCGCTGGCAGCCAAGGGCGCAATCGCCATATATCCCGGGCCGGCGAGCCTGTATGGGGGCGTCGAGCTGACTGGGCTTGCGGCCAAGACGCGGCCGTTGGCTTTGCGGGCGGTGAGTCAGATGCTGAGTGGGAGCGGGGCTGCTGATTTGGCGCTCTGGGACCAGCATCTTGTCTATGCCACGGCGGTGGGCATGTCCAAACGAACGCTGCGGGAACTTGCCAAAGCATATCCGCAGATTCAGAACCCTGACTGGTTGGACGATAATGCCACAGATTCGTTGGTGTATTGGAACTTCCGGTACGCCTCGATCGGCGATACCCATGATGGCTCGTCGCGTGCGAGCACCGGCGATGGCACTGGCCTTGGTTTCGGTCTTGGCCCGGCAGACTCCGACCACTTGGGTGCCAGCTTCGGCGGCATCCTCGATTTCGGCGCGCAACTAGGCTCCGGATTCAACGAAATCAGCGCCACGATCCGAGGCGCAGCCCCAGCATCGGCATCCATCGACGGATCCAGCGGCAGCTTCTCAGGCGTTGGCTCCGGCGGAGGCTCGTTCGGCGGACGGTAATGGGGAGTACTTAAGCAATTAAAAAGCCCGGTGTCGTAGGACATCGGGCTTTTCACCTATAACTGAGGTTAAGGAAAACCTCGGCAGTCAGGTCCAACGGGGCGAAAGTCTGTGGCACCGCCTAGAAGATTGCCCCGAAGTTGACGCGACCTTTCCGCTAGCAAACATCATACCAGTATCCATCGAACCTTCCCCGTACACTGAGTGGACCACATCAAGGGGCTATTGACGTGGTGCCTTGGTGCGATGTCATTGCGCCAGCCGGTGTAATGACTACCTATAACTCAATAAGGAGGTTCTCATGGGAGGAAACGACTGTGACAACCGTCCGAGACCTGACCGGCAATACCGGGAAGGCCTGATGGCGGGCCTGTTGATCGCCTTGGCCAACCAAGTCGGACAGGGATGGTCGACGGCCATTATCATCGGCCACACCGGTGCTGCTTGGTCTGAGTCTCAGGCGAGGCCGCTGATTCGTCAGCGGAACAGCCGGAACCTTTGACGGGTTCCGGCCCCTCGTCTTCACTTAAGCCTTGTGGAGTGAAATCCAGCGGAATGCCTACGCTGGGATATGGATAGACAGCTGGCTGCACTCGCTGCAGCCACCCACCAATGAAGGGAATTGCCATGACATTGTTCCGTCAGCTCGGACCGTTCTCCACCACCGCCATCGGTCACGGCGAAATGCCGCTGACCATCGAAAACAACCGCGGCCACGAGGTCGGCATCGAAACCCTGCACGCTTCGTTGGATGCCGGATGCCGCCATATCGACACCGCATGGGCCTATTACTGCTCCGGTGGCGAGGAGCAGACCGGCGAGAAGCTGGTGCGCGAGGCCCTTGAAACGTGGAAGGGTCCGAAGGATGAGGTGTTGGTGGCCACCAAGGTGGGTCACTTCCGCAACTTCACCGACGGTCGCCCCACGTGGGATGTGGATGGTCGTCCGGAGAATCTGATTCGCCGTGGCAAGGAGAGCGTACTGGCGCTCGGTGTCGATACCATCGACCTGCTGTACTTCCACCGTCCGGATCCGAAGGTGCCGTACAGCGAGTCCGTTGAGGCCATCAAGCAGCTGGTGGACGAGGGCGTGGCCCGCGAAGCTGGTATTTCCAATGCTTCCATCGAGCAGATCGACATCGCACGTGGCATTCTCGGCGACAAGCTCGTGGCTGTGCAGAACCAGTACTCGCCGATTCACCTGGACACTCAGGACACGCTCGACTACTGCGCCAAGGTCGGTCTGGCATTCGTGTGCTGGAGCCCGCTCGGCGGCTACCGTCACCCCTATGACGAGACCAAGTTCGACCCGTTCCGCGAGGTCGCTGCGGCTCATGGCGTGAGCTACCAGCAGGTCGTGCTGGCGTGGGAGCTTGCCAAGGGCGATCACATGTTCGTGATTCCCGGAGCCCACCACCCCGAGACCATCCTCGACTCCCTCAAGGCTGACCAGCTCGAGCTCACCCCCGAAGAGCTCGCCAAGCTCGGCTGAGTGTTCCGGTTTCTTTGAGAATTTGGGCCACTGACTCATTAGTAGCGTCAGAAATTCAGGAAATCATCCCCATTCTCCTAAAATCCTGACGCTGACGGTGCCTGAGCGTCAGGATTTTAGGAAAATACCCTTACTTTCCTAAAAATCTGACACTGAGAAGATCGTAGCGTCAGGATTTTAGGAGATCACCTTTTATTTCCTGAATTTCTGACGCAAGAGTGTCGACAACAGCAATTTCGGAAGAGCGATTCATTGCGAAGGAGTAGTATGCGCAAGAAACTCATCCTCGACCTTGATACTGGCATCGACGATGCGCTCGCCATCGCCTATGCGCTAGGCAGTGCCGGAGACGCCGATCTCATTGGCATCACTGCCACATACGGCAACGTCGCCGTGCCTCTGGCCGCGCGCAATGCGCTTGCGGTGCTCCACGCATTTGGACGCGATGACATACCGGTGTATCCCGGCATCGACCATCCCATCGCACCCGCGAAGTTGCCATTGATGCGCGGCACCACGCCGGATGAACGTGCCGAAGCATACCGTCGTTGGCAGGAGGGCGGTGAGGACGGATGGCAGACCGATACTCCATGGTCGCCCAGCCCCGGTTCGGTTGCTGTACATCATCCCAATGGAATCGGCGGTGCAGTGCTGCCGGATTCTCCCAGGCAGCCCGAGGCGCCGGGCTCCGCAGTCGATTTCATCATCGCTGCCGCACGTGAATGTGGGCCGGATTTGACCATCGTACCTACCGGTGCAATGACCACCATGGCCACCGTGTTCCGTAATGCCCCGGATCTGAAGGATTCTGGCATCAACGTAACGTTGATGGGTGGTTCGCTGACACTACCGGGCAATGTAAGTCCTGCTGCCGAAGCGAACATCTCCCAGGATCCCGAGGCCGCTGATTACCTGTTCAAGTGCGGTGCCCGCACCACGATGATTGGTCTCGACGTGACTCATCAGACCGCGCTCACCCGCGAGAAAGCTCATGAATGGGCCGCTCTGGGAACGCCGGCCGGTGACTTCCTTGTCACCATGACCGATTACTACATCGATTTCTACGTAAAGAACCAGCCGGAAATCCACGGCTGCGGACTGCATGACCCGCTCGCTGTGGCTGCCGCGCTTGACCCATCATTGGTCACCACGTTCGGCTTCAACCTACAGGTCGATTTGGAGGGCCCGTTCCGTGGCCGCACCATTGGTGACCGTTCTCGAGTGCAAGACCCGGACAAGCACACGCAAGTGGCGCTCGGGGTCAACGTGCCGGCATTCCTTGACCGCTTCATGCAACGTGTCACCGCCGTGGCACGCGGGTGACGGACTGATACATAACTGAGGGGCCTTCTGATCGATTCATCAGAAGGCCCCCTCAACAATTTGGTGGTAGATAAGAGTTACAGTCCAGGAATTAAACCGCCGGGCGGGTCAAGCGTCAGATACTGCTCGTCCAAATCGATTTCGGGCACCAGCGCTTCCACGAACGGAACCAGCGCGGTTTTCTCGATGACGTCCTCACCCTTGGAATTCTGACCGGTCACCACCGGCTCGACCAGACGAATCTTCAGCAGCGACTGGGCGGGGGAGTCGACCACGTCGACCACCTTGCCTACCACTTGACCAGCGGGCAGCCCTAGGCCATTGCCCTCGGACAGACGAGCCTCGAGGCCGATGAGATCCTTGGGATACCATTCGTCCGCCTCGAGCATCTCTTCCGCATCGTCGGCCTCGCCATACAGCTCGACGCCATTCAGTGCCTCGGCGGCAGTACGATCATCCGTGCCCTCAAGTTTGAGAATCCATCGATCTTTGAATGTGCGCGAGTTCTCAACGATATACTCGGTTTCGCCATCCTGGCTGTAGAGCACGGAATCCGGCTCGAAGCGCCATTCGGGATCGTCGGTGTACAAGCGCACGGTGACTTCGCCCTTGAGCCCCTGCGCGCGGCCAATACGAGCGACCCTCAGCAACTCGAGCTGCTGAGGGTCGTCGTGCATGTCTTGCTCTGCCATGCTGTGAATCAATCCTTATCGGTTATCGACGGACGTCCATGATGTCGACGCGAACCTTGTGGTCGGACAATGCCTGCACCACGGTGCGAATCGCATTGGCGGTGCGGCCGCTGCGGCCGATCACGCGGCCGATGTCCTCCGGGTTCACGCGCACGCGAAGCAGTTCGCCGCGCGCGTTCTCATGGGACTTGACGGACACATCGTCGGGAAAATCAACGATGTTCTTGATGAGGTGTTCCACAGCCTGTGCAAGCATGATTGCTAGCCTTTCGTTTCAGCTCAGGCCTCGGCCGGAGCTTCTTCAGCAGCCTCAGCCGGAGCTTCCTCAGCCGGGGTCTCCTCGGCGGCGGCAGCAGCTTCGGCCTCAGCCTTAGCCTTGGCGTCAGCCTCGGACTTGGCGGCCTTCAGCTTCTGAGCCTGGTTCTCGACGGCCGCAATGCGGGCCTCGGCATCTGGGCCGGCTTCAACGGTCTTCAGGGTGCCTTCAGCACCGTCAAGGCCCTTGAACTTCTGCCAGTCACCAGTGATGTTGAGCAGCTTGAATACGGGCTCGGACGGCTGAGCGCCGACGCCAAGCCAGTACTGAGCGCGGTCAGACTTGATCTGGATGGTCGAGGGCTGGGTGTTGGGGTTGTAGGTACCGATCTCCTCGATGACCTTGCCGTCACGCTTCTTGCGAGAATCGACGACCACCACGCGGTAGAAGGCGTAGAACTTCTTGCCCTGTCGCTTCAGACGAATCTTGGTTGCCAAAATGGCTCTCCTTGTAATAACTAGGTTTGTGGTTTCGCGGCTACCATGTGGGGCATGGCCCACCGGAATCCACGTGTCCTCGCGGCCCGGGGTGTAGAGGGCGCCACGCGCGCGCGAATAACTGGCCTATTATAGCGCGCAGGGCAGGACTGACGTGGTGAGTGTCGTGTGCGGTTTGCCGTGGCAGCGGATCGCGGGGATGCGATGTACGGCAGGCAGCTAACGAAGCGCCAGCGTGGCGACAAGTGCCAGATGATCGGTGTCCTTGATTTCGAACGACTTGACCTGTGATGGCCGCACTCCGGGGGTAAACAGCACGTGATCCAGCTCGATGCGTGGCCACTTGAGCCAGCGGGGGAACGTAAGGTTGGGGCCGGCCGCTTGGGTCAGGCTCGCGTCCTTGAAGCCAGACTTGAGCAGGGCACGGAAACTGGGGTGGTCGGTGCTTGAGTTGAGGTCGCCCATCACAACAGCGATGTTGTGATGGGCGATGGACCGAGCTTTGGTGATCTCTCGTAATCCTAGGATTCCGGCCGACCAGTCGGCACAGCCGCGCATAGGGGATTTCGGATGAGCCGAGCAGAAAGTGATGGTTCGGTCGGGGTGCGCTTGGGTTGTGGTGCTTGGGTTGGCAGCGATACGGATAGTGGTGCCATTGGTGGAGGTGCTGGCGGGCGGCATCTTGGCTTGATCTGCGATGCGCAGTGTGATGGCCGGCACGTCGGCAGCGGGGATGCTGACCACGTTGGGCACGGATGCGCCCGGCTCGTATGCGGAGTAGAGCACGTTGAAGCCGCCGTTGTCAGTGTCCTTGGCTTCGCCGAATTGATGATAGGGGAGCAGCTCGTTGAGACCTGCCTCGGTGAGGCGTGCGATGAGCTCGTCGGTGACCTCCTGCAATGCCAGCACGCTGATGCCGCGTTTGCGAATATTGGCGGTGATGTCATTGGCGTCCGCGCGACCGTAACGGCAGTTCAGGGTCATGACGGTGAACTGAGTGGGGAGCGTGGTGCGGGTGGATTCCGAGGCCGTGGAAGATAGATTACTGGCTGCGTCTAGTGCTTCACGGCTTGTGCCGGCAGTACCGGAAGATGATGCAGCAGCAGAGGGTCCGGCGTTGGGGTCGCTTATGTTATGGGTGTTTACAGATGTTTCACGGGATGTTTCACGATTTGCGCCGATAGTGCTGGACGATACCATGACAGTGGTGTCAGCGTTGCTGGAATTGTTCATATTCTGCGTATTCACAGATGTTTCACGCGGTGTTTCACGGTGGGATTCCTTACGCTTGCCGGCGGGGTCGATTGACGTACCCCAATAGTTAAGCCGGTGCGAGCTGGCGAACAGTGCGGCCACGATAAGCAGCGACATAACGCTCCATTCGCGCTGCCACGCGGCGAGTGCGGCCAAAACCACCAAAGGAACCCACAACAATGGCGTGAGCGCAATCATGTATGGCAACGGCATGCGGGCTTCAAGGCCAGCCGGTAGTGCGCTCAACGCTGTCCACAGCAGTGCGATGATCGCCACAGTGCCAAGGATTGTCACCATGGAAGTTCCTTTCCGAATATGTCAAAAAATATGCTCCCGCTGGCGGGAGCCCCTCGACAATCAGCGACCGAACAAGCCGCTCAAACCGCCGCCGAGGTTCGGAGGCAGCTCAGTGCCGCCATCGACGTTGCCCATCATCTCTTCAAGGCCTGCAGGCAGAGCTGGATTCTGCGGCTTCTTGGCAAATGCGGAGCCGCCGGTGGAACCGGAGGACTTCTTGCCGGCCAGCTTATCGCGCAATGCCTTCTCCTCAGCCTCGCGCTTCATCGGGTTGCCGGACTTGCCGCCCTTCTTCTTGTTCTTGCCCTTCTTCTTACCGCCGCCCATCGCAGGGCCGCCGAAGCCGGGCATGCCGCCACCCATGCCGCCGCGGTTGGACATGCGCTTCATCATCTTTGCGGCCTGCTCAAAGCGCTGCAGCAGAGCGTTGACCTGCGAGACGGTCACGCCGGAACCATAGGCGATACGGGCGCGGCGAGAACCGTTGATAATCGACGGATCACGGCGCTCTGCCGGGGTCATCGAGCGAATAATCGCCTCGGTGCGGTCGATCTCCTTCTCATCGAACTGCTCAAGCTCCTTGCGGTGCTGGGCCATGCCCGGAATCATGCCGAGCAGCGACTTCATCGAACCAAGCTTGCGCACCTGCTGCAGCTGATCGAGGAAATCATCCAAGCCAAAGGAACCCTCGGAGATCTTCTCGGCGGCCTTGCGGGCCTTCTCCTCGTCGAACTGCTTCTGAGCCTGCTCGATGAGCGTCATGATGTCGCCCATGTCGAGGATGCGCGATGCCATACGATCCGGGTGGAAGACCTCGAAGTCCTTCAGACCCTCGCCAGTGGAAGCAAACAGGATCGGCTTGCCGGTCACGGACGCCACGGACAGCGCGGCGCCGCCGCGGGCGTCGCCATCGAGCTTGGAGAGCACCACGCCGGTGAAGTCCACGCCTTCATCGAATGCCTTGGCGGTCTTGACCGCGTCCTGACCGATCATCGCGTCGATGACGAACAGGATTTCATTGGGCTGCACGGCGTCACGGATATCGCGTGCCTGCTTCATCAGCTCCTCGTCCACGCCCAAGCGACCGGCGGTATCGATGATCACCGTGTCATAAAGCTTCTGCTTGGCGATTTCGATGGAATCGCGTGCCACCTTCACCGGGTCACCGGAAGTCTGGCCCGGAGCGGCCACAGCCTCGCCGCCGTCGGACTGCACGCCCTTCTCGGGGGCGTAGACGGGCACGCCGGCGCGCTCGCCGACCACCTGTAGCTGGGTCACGGCGTTCGGACGCTGCAAATCGGCCGCCACCAGCAGCGGCGTATGGCCGGAATCCTTGAGCCAATAGCCGAGCTTGCCGGCCAGTGTGGTTTTACCGGCACCCTGAAGACCTGCGAGCATGATGATCGTCGGCGGGTTCTTGGCGAAGTTCAGCGGGCGGTCCACGCCCTGACCGAGCACGTCGGTGAGCTCCTCATTGACGATCTTCACCACCTGCTGGGCGGGGTTGAGTGCCTCGGACACCTCGGTGCCCAGTGCGCGCTCGCGCACCTTGCCAGTGAAGGAACGCACCACGTCGAGCGCCACGTCGGCGTCGAGCAGCGCGCGGCGGATTTCGCGGATTGTGCCGTCGATATCCGCTTCGGAAAGCTTGCCCTTGCTCTTCAGATGCTTGAACGCATTCGAGAGCCTATCTGTCAAAGAACTAAATGCTGCCATAATGGGCAACAGTCTAGCCGCCACGCGGGAAATTCTATTTGCCGGGCAACGATTCTGCCGCCCATATCGGCGTTGTGTTGCGATGGTGCCGTTCGGTTGCCGGCGTTGGCGGAATCGTCACCAGACACCTAGTAGGCGAATGTCTTGCCATCCGCTCGTGGCGAAGCCAATCGAGTGCTTCCGTTACCATAGAGAATGTAAAGAATCCTGTGTTTTTTGGAATGCTTACGCTGTTTTGAAAATCCCTGGACACCGCTTATACGCAGACTGCCGTGCGCCCTCGCGAACTTAGGTCAACGACCAGACCCGTTGCGGGCCAACGCAGACATGCCGTGCAATAAGGAAGGCCCACCGATGCCCACCCAAAAACTCCTTGAACGCAAAGCTCTGATCGTTGGCATAGTCGTCAACGTTCTTCAGGTGCTCGCCGGAATGGCTGTGTTCTTCATGACTGGCCTTAAGGCCATGTTCCTTGATTTCTCCTTCACCGCAATCTCCGTCCTTTCCGGACTGGTGGCGGTGTACCTTTCGATGCGCACGGTGCGTACCACTGAGCGCTTCCCCAATGGCCTGTTCGCGTTGGAGCCTATCTACGCGATCTGCAAGGCCATCTTCACCATGTCGTTGTTGGTGTATTCGCTGATCGACGTGTGCCGAGTGGCTTATGACTACTTCGTGTTCGGGTCCGGCGAACGCATCGAAACTGGCCCGGTGGTCATTTACGAGATCCTGACCGTGATTGTCTGCTTCAGCCTGTACATGTACTATCGGCGCTCGAACCGTGCCATCGGCAACTCCAGCACCATGCTCACCGCCGAATGCAAAAGCACGCTGGTCGACGGTTCGATGTCCTTTGGCATCGGCGTGATTGCGGTATTCCTGATGCTGCTGCCGGCTGGTGGACCGCTTGACTTCCTGCATTACACCGGCGATTTCTTCATCACCGTGGCGTTGGTGGTGTTGACCATTCGCGAACCGTTCAGCGTGCTGAAGGAAGCGTTCGTGGAATTGGTCGGTGGCGTGCATGACGACGACGAGACCAATGCTTATGTGGAAGCCGAGGCGCAGCGGCACCTGCCTGCCAATACCGAGTATGAGCAGACGCTGATTTTCAAAACCGGCATGAACTACACGGTGGATGTGTATTTGGCCGGCACTGGCGAGACCATCGATGTGTCTGATCTCATCGAACGCAAGCGCTCGTTGGAAAAGGAACTCGCCAAGCGCCTGCACCTCGTGGACGTAGACTTCGTTTTCGACTGATCGGCTGGTTTGATGGGGCTTTCGCCATTTCGAGGGGCTGATTTCGTCGTTCCCGGAGGTCTACTTCCATTTCAAGGGGCTGCCTAAACTTCAAACTGAAAGTACAAATGGCTTAACGACACCGTCGTTAAGCCATTTGTAGTGTGCCTCTACTTGAGCGTCAGCCCCTTGAAACGGAAGTAGACCTCCGGAATCGGACAAATCAGCCCCTTGAAACGGGAATATCGTTGTTCGATGTCGCTAAGTGGCTACTTCAGGCTCCAGGTCGAGCCTTGCAGGCCGTCTTCGATGGTGATGCCGGCCTCGGCCAGCGTATCGCGAATCTGATCGGCCTTGGCAAAGTCCCTAGCCTTGCGGGCTTCGGCACGGGCATTGAGCTGTTCGGTAATAAGCGCTTCCAATGCGGCGTGCTCGGGGGTCTCGGTCATGCCATCGCTGGCACCACCGGCAGCTCCGGCAGAGACCCACGGTTCGGCCAGCGGATCCAGTCCCAACGTGTCGAGCATTGCGCGCACGGCGAGCAGCGTCTCACGCACTTCGGCCTGCACGGCCTCGGAATCGGCGCGATCGGCAAGCTGCGAGAGCAGCGTATTGCCGGAACGAATGGCGGTGAAAATCGCGGCGGTCGCACCGGAGACGTTGACATCGTCGTTCATCGCGGCCACGAAATCAGCGGGCAGGGCATCGGCGGATATGCCGGTGACCTCTTCGCGGGACGGCTGACCACCCAAGGCCACGCCGGCACGCTCAATGAAGTTCGAGACGCGGTCGTATGCGGCCTGAGCCTCGACCAGTGCCTGATCGGACCATTCGAGCATCGAACGATATTGCACGGAACCCAGCGCGTAACGCACCACCCAAGCGGAGTTCTCAGCCAGCACAGACGGCACGGACAGACCAGTGCCGAGAGACTTCGACATCTTCTCGCCCTTGGCGGTCACCCAAGCCGAGTGCATCCAGCGTGCGGCGGACGGGTAGCCAGCCGCACGGGTCTGGGCCATCTCGTTCTCATGGTGCGGGAAGCGCAGGTCCAAGCCGCCGCCGTGAATGTCGAATCCGTCGCCCAGATAACGATGGGACATGGCAGAGCATTCGATATGCCAGCCCGGACGTCCCACGCCGAACGGGGTTGACCAGCGAGCGTCCTCGGGGTCGGTATCCTTCGGAGCTTTCCACAGTGCAAAGTCGCGCGGATCATGCTTGTCGGGGGAGGCATCGGCCGGATCGACGGGGTTGTATTTGTCGTCGCCGGTGGCATCCACGGACGGGCCCATGCGGTCGGCCACGGCAGCTGCTTCATCGACCTCGGCGGTCTGCTTCTGGTGGGTCAGCTCGCCGTAATGCGGCCAGGAGGCCACGTCGAAGTACACGTTGCCGGTGGGCTTGCCATCCGCATCCGTGACCACATAGCCATGGCCGTTGTCGAGAATGCGCTGAATCAGATCGATCATGTCCGGCATATGGCCGGTGGCGCGGGGCTCCACGGTGGGCGGCAGCACGCCAAGCGTGTTGTACGCCTCGGTGAATTCGCGCTCATAGTAGTAGGCGCGGGCCCACCAGCGCTGACCGGCGGCTGCGGCCTTGTCGAGAATCTTGTCGTCGATGTCGGTCACATTGCGCACGAACGTGACCTTGTATCCGAGCTTCAAGAACCAGCGGCGCACGATGTCGAACGCTACGGCGGCACGGATATGGCCGATATGCGGGGAAGACTGCACGGTGGCGCCACACACGTAGATGCCGACCTCGCCCGGCTTGAGCGGCACGAAATGACTGACCTGATGCGATGCGGTGTCATACAGATTCAGGCCGTCGGCGGCCTTGGCTACATGCACCGGCGTCAGGCTCGACGGCATAACGGAAGTGTTGAAATCCTGCGGTTTTTGGCTGTTTCCCATAGCCCCTAAGCGTAGGGTTGGAGCCAGACATGAGACGTGGCCTATCGGTGCATTTTTGTGGGGCGGCTGTTCATGGGTTCGGTGCCGATCGACGACATGGCTTGTTGCTGGCAACGATTCAAGTGCGGAACGGGGCATCAAACGGCGGCGAACCATTCGAAAATGGCGGTGTTAACGCAAACGGGGAACGCTCGTGTCACAATAGGAGCCATGTCCACACCACAAGTGCTGATTTTGCAACATGTCCCGTGGGAGCGCCCCGGGCGTATTCTGTCGACCCTCGAAGATATCGGGCTCGATACGGTGATTATGAATATTGCCGACACGAAGAAGCCCGATCTTCCCGACTTCGGTGACCTTGCCGGTGTGGTGATTATGGGCGGGCCGATGGGCGCGCTCGACTATGACAAGTATCCGGGATTAAAGGCTGAGGGCAAGCTGGCCAAAGCGGCCGTGGCCGTAGGCAAGCCGGTACTTGGCGTGTGCTTGGGCCACCAGATTATCGCCACTGCACTCGGTGGCCAGCTGCGTAAGGGCGATGCGCCGGAGATTGGCTTTGGGCCCATCAAGCGCGTGGATAGGCACGACTTCTTCTCCATGTGGGATAAGCAGCTGAACGTGCTGCATTGGCATAACGATGTAGTCGGTCTACCTGAGGGCGCCCAGCTGCTGGCGCGCTCCTCCGCCACCAAGGTGCAGGCGTTCCGTCTGGGTTCCGCATTGGGCATGCAGTTCCATCTCGAAGTGTGCGGATCCCTGCTGGATGAATGGCTTGATGAGCCGAGCATGGTCAAGGATCTCAAGGCCGCCGGTGGTTCCAAATCCCAGTTGCGCGAGCAATTCGCCCAGTACGATCAAATGCTGCAGCCGCTCGCCGAGCAGGTGTTCTCCGGCTTCGCCGCCCGCTGCAACTCCTACTCCCAGACGCTGAGCAAGTAGGCGGATGACAATGTGATTGCCGTATCTCGTTGCGCGACAATTATCTTCTCCCACCGCGTAGTGAATTCCCCACCACGTGGTGACTCAAAATGGCGGTATTCCGCGAAAAGCAAATCTTCGCTAACATCGTCGTGGGGATTTCACCGTGTGGTGGGTGGTCGACATCGTGGTGGAGACCTCATCACTGGGCAAGCATGGCGCTACATTGGTGAGTCATGCCGACTTATGACATTGGACTGGAACACGTTTCGCTCGCCTTCGCCACCAAAACCATCTTCACCGATGTGACCCAAGGTGTATTCGAGGGCGACCGTATCGGCATTGTCGGTAAGAACGGCGACGGCAAATCCACGTTGCTTCACCTGTTCCGCGGCACCCAGGAGCCGGACTCCGGCCGCGTGACGAAGCGCGGTGGACTCACCTTCGGCATGCTCGACCAGCGCGATCCACTTGACGACAACGCCACCATCCGCGAAGCCGCATTGGAAGGCCGCGCGGACTACGAATGGGCGTCCGACAACACCTCGCGCGAGATCGTGGAAGCCCTGCTCGGCGGCATGAGCCTGGACGCCAAGGTCGGATCCCTGTCCGGCGGCCAACGTCGCCGCGCCGATCTGGCTCGACTGCTGCTTAAGGACTGGGATATTCTCGCGCTCGACGAGCCCACCAACCATCTTGATGTGGTCACCATCCACTGGTTGGCCGAGCACCTGAAGAACCGTTGGTCCAAAGGTCAGGGCGTATTGCTGCTCGTCACCCACGACCGTTGGTTCTTGGACGAAGTGTGCGAATCCATGTGGGAGGTTCACGACGGCGTGATTGAGCCGTTCGAAGGCGGGTATTCGGCATACATGCTGCAGCGCGTCGAGCGCGATCGTCAGGCCGACGTGCGCGAGACGAAGCGCCGCAATCTGGCACGCAAGGAGCTTGCATGGCTGTCCCGCGGCGCCCGCGCTCGCTCCACCAAGCAAAAGTTCCACGTCAAAGCCGCCCGTGAGCTCATCGCCGATGTGCCGCCGATGCGCAACACGGTTGAGCTCAAGCAAATGGCCACCTCCCGCCTTGGCAAGCAGGTGGTCGACCTCATCAACGTCACACAGATTTTCGAACATACTCAGGGTATGGCAGAAATCGACCCGGACGTGGCGGCGCTCGCCGACTCGGCCTCGCGCGTGGACGTGGTGAACGCCATGTATGCCGAACCGCAGCTGCACGGTTCCGTCGAGGTGGCCGTCACCGATATGGACGATCCCCGATTGGTTGATGCGGGTGTGCCCGAAGCCATCGAGGCCGCGGCCAAGGCGCGTGAAGCGGAGGCCAATGCGCCGAGCGACATCGAGCGTGAGGTTCGCCGCCAGAACACCGGTGGCGAGACCATCGGCAGCGATGCCCTTGACGAGGAAGCCGCGACGTCCGCCGCACGCAAAGTCACCGTGTCCGGCCGTGAGATTCTCGATGACGTGACATGGCTGATCGGTCCGGGCGACCGTTTCGGCATCGTCGGCGCTAATGGTGCCGGCAAGTCCACGCTGCTCAAGCTCATCGACGGCACGCTTACCCCGACCGTGGGCCACGTGAACATCGGCAAGACCGTGAAGTTCGCCGTTCTTTCCCAGCGTTTGGACGAGCTGGAGAAGCTGGGTCGGTACAAGATCAAGGAAGTGCTGAACCGCTATAAGCCCAGCTACATCGTGGAGGGTAAAGAAGTCACTCCGGGCCAGCTTATGGAGCGGCTTGGCTTTGAGTCCGCACAGCTGATGACGCCGATTCGTGACCTGTCCGGCGGCCAAAAGCGCCGCATGCAATTGCTGCTGATTCTGCTGGATGAGCCGAATGTGCTCATCATGGACGAGCCCGGCAACGATTTGGATACTGACATGCTCGCTGTAATGGAAGACCTACTCGACACCTGGCCGGGTACCCTGATTGTGGTTTCCCACGACCGTTACCTGCTTGAGCGCGTCACTGACCAGCAGTTCGCATTGATCGGCGGCAAGGTGCGCCATCTGCCTGGTGGTGTGCAGGATTACCTTGACATGGTTGAGGACCTCAAGAACGGCAAGGGGCTTCCGGGGGATAAGACCGGTTTTGCTGGGACTGGTGGGTCATCGGCCAAGCGTGGGGCACAGGGTAAGGGTTCTGCGGCTGAGTCTGTCCCTCAGTCGACTTCTTCGGAGGGAACTCAAGATTCGGCTGAGCCAAAGCTGAGCGGCAAGGCATTCCATGAGGCGTCCAAGCGTGTGAACGCCATCGAGCGCAAACTTGCCAAGCTGGAAGAGCAGAAATCCGGCCTCGAGGCGCAGATGGCCAGCCATGACCCGAGCGACTACGAAGGCCTCAACAAGCTCAACGAACAGCTCACCGCAGTCAACAGCGAAAGCGATGACCTCGAAGCCGAATGGCTTGAGCTCTCCGAACAGTTGGAGTAGCCGGGGAACGCAGTGTGGTCTGCTGCGAAGCGTGATTTGCTGTGGGGCTCCCCCTCAGTTACCTCCGGTGACAGCTCCCCTCAGAGAGGGGAGCCAAAGTGCATACCGAACCGCCCTCCGTTGATTCTATGAGCTGTCCGTTAGCCTTTGTATTCCCAAGGATTGATGAGTTCCACGCCGGTGCCTTCGAAGTCTTTGGTGTTACGTGTGGCCACACTTGCTCTCCAAGAGCGGGCAATTGCCGCAATCATGGCATCTTGGATTGTAGGTTTGCCACTGCGCTCGCGTTCAATGAAGATGGTTGCATAATTGGCAGCTGCTTGGGTGTCGAATGCGAATGTTCTATCTGCTAAGGTCATAAGCTCAAGCTTGATGGTTGTGTCCGTGTACTTTCGTCGTTTGCCCTCAGGCATTTGACATATTCCGGCCAACAACTCGGCGACGGTGATGGCAGTGGTCGCCAAATTGCTTGTATCTTGGTTTCTCAGCCAATTGGCAACGTGCTCGTCTGGCTGTTTCTTAATGATTTCGCTGATGACGTTGGTGTCCAAAATAATCATGGTTACGACCTATTCAAAGGTCACTGGTGGTCGGGAATCATCAGGATTTCGTTCAGGCGCTGGAATCTCTCCTTCTTCGAGCCCATCAAAATCTATTTTTTCCATGAATTCACGGATCTCGTCATAAAAATTGGTCTTTCGTGTCATTTCGTGTGCCACCGTGCCGGCCAACCATTCTTCAAGAATGGACCGCACCTGAGATTCCATGGAGCGATTGTTCTTTTCGGCCACTTCCTTGAGCTGTTGAATTTGTTCATCGGGTATTTTTCGGATGGTCAGTGTTGCCATAATGCACCTCCTTGTTGCTGTCATAATGCTAGCAAATAGTGCTGTCATTATGCATGCAGATGGGGTTGCGAGGTGCGCATACAAAAAGGGCGGATATGCGTTGTGCATATCCGCCCTTTGGGTTTGGTCTTGCAAGCTCCCCTCGGACGGAGGGAAGCCAGAGAAAATCAGCGACCGGTGACTTCGGAGCCGACGACCTTTTCGCTTAAGGCGTGCGGGCCACGGGTTACGGCGACTGCGCCGGAACGAACCAGCTCGATGACGCCGTAATGCTCCAGAAGCCCCAGCAGAGCGTCGATCTTGCCTTCAGCGCCAGTCGCCTCGATGGTCAGCGATTCCGGGTTCACATCCACTACGCGCACGCGGAACAGGCGCACAATCTCCAGCACGTCGGAACGGTTGGACTGATCGGCGGCCACCTTGATCAGCACCAGCTCGCGCTCCACGGTGGAATTCGGGTCAAGTTCCACAATCTTCAGCACGTGCAGCAGCTTGTTGAGCTGCTTGATGATCTGCTCGAGCGGCACAGCCTCCACGTCGGCGGTCACCGTGACACGGGAGATGTCCGGGCGCTCGGTGGGAGAGACGGACAGAGAGTTGATGTTGAACGCGCGGCGGGCGAACAAGCCGGCGATGCGGGCCAGCACACCTGGGCGGTTCTCCACCAGAACAGAGAGTGTATGACGCTCGGAACCGGGACGAGATGCAGGATAGTTAGTAGCCATGATGATTCTCCTCTCCTCAGTGCTCGTTCGCGGCGGTCGTGGTCTCGTGCTCGAACACGCCAGTCGCATGTTCGTCCGGGCCGGTGCCTGGAGCCGGGGTCCCGCCGGTCAGCGGTTTGATACCGGGCTTGTAGATCACCTCATCGTTTGAGGCGCCTGCGGCAACCATCGGCCACACCATGGCGTCCTTCCATACGCGGAAATCAATGAGCACCGGACGGTCGTTGATCTGGTTCGCCTTCTCGATGGCGGCAATCGCCTCATCTTCAGTGAACGCGCGGATGCCGACACAACCATAGGCTTCGGCCAGCTTGATGAAGTCAGGCACCTCGATCGGAACCGAATTATCGGCCAGTTGCCCGGCACCATCGGTACCGTGAGCCTCGCCATCCAACAGGTTGGTCTGCGAGTAGTGGTGCTCGTAGAACAGGGTCTGCCACTGGCGAACCATGCCGTACACGGAGTTGTTGAGGATTGCGATCTTTACCGGAGCGTGGTCCAAGAATGCGGCCGCCAGCTCTTCGGACGTCATCTGGAAGGAGCCGTCGCCATCAATCAGCCATACCGGCTTCTTGCCTTCAAATTTACGGGCGGAACCCACGGATGCGCCGATGGCTGCCGGCAGGCCGTAGCCCATCGTGCCCAAGCCACCGGAGGAAATCCAGGAGTGCTGGTTCTCGAAGTCAATGAACTGTGAAGCCCACATCTGGTGCTGGCCCACGCCGGTCACCCAGATGGTGGAGGAGTCGGCCAGCTCGGAGAGCTTCTTGATGACCCACTGCGGGGCCAGCGAGCCGTCGGTCGGCTTGTCCCACGTCATCGGGTATTCCTTGCGCCAGCCATCAATTGCCTTCCACCAGGGAGCCAGGTTTGGCTTGCCTTGAATGGCTTGCGTGCGCTCGATTTCAGGAATCAGATCGTCCAGCACGGCGGCCACATCGCCCACAATCGGCACGTCGGGCTGACGATTCTTGCCGATTTCCGCCGGATCGATATCGATGTGGATTACGCGGGCGGTGGGGGCGAAAGCATCCAGCTTGCCGGTCACGCGATCATCGAAACGGGCGCCAATAGCCACGAGCAGATCGGCGCGCTGCACCGCACCGGTGGCGGCGATGGTGCCATGCATGCCCAGCATGCCGAGGTTCTTCGGGTCGGTGTCCGGGATGATGCCGCGCGCGGGCAGGGTGGTGACCACGGGGGCGCCGGTCAGATCGGCCAGAGCCTTGACCTGAGCGCCGGCGTTGGCACGGGCCGCGCCGCCGCCCACGTACAGCACCGGGCGGTAGGACTGGGAGAACAGCTTGGCGGCATCGGATAGTACGCGGCCGTGCGCCTTGGTGGTGGGATTGTAGCCGGGCAGAATCATGCGCTGCGGCCATGAATAGTACATATCACTGGTTTGTGCGGTCTTGGTCAGATCCACTACCACCGGGCCGGGGCGGCCGGTGCTGGCGATGTGGTACGCCTCGGAGAGCACGCGAGGAATATCCTGCGCGCGGGTCACTAGGAAGGAATGCTTGGACACCGGGTAGGTGATGCCCACGATGTCCGCCTCCTGGAAGGCGTCGGTACCAATGGCCTGAACGCCCACCTGACCGGTGATAACCACCATCGGCACGGAATCCATGTTCGCGTCGGCGATGGCGGTGACCACGTTCGTGGCACCCGGGCCGGAGGTCACCAGGCACACGCCCACCTTGCCAGTGGCCAGCGCATAGCCCTCGGCGGCATGGCCGGCGGCCTGCTCGTGGCGCATGAGCACGAAACGGAACTTCGTGCTGTCGTTGATCTGATGGTAGGCGGGCAGGATCGCGCCGCCGGGGATACCGAAGACGTCCTCGACGCCGAGATCCTCCAGCGAACGCACCAGCGCCTGGGCGCCGGTCATCTTCTCTCCATCGATAATGGTCTGCTGGTCAGTGGCCGCGTGGGTTTTCGGCACACCACTGAATGCCTGCAAAGGCGTGGGTAAAGCCATGATTCCTCTCACCTCGTAAATCAACTGCGAGCGTCGGTTGGCCGTAGGGTGGAAGCCAGACGCTCACGTATGTTCCAGCCGCGTGTGCCGGTGCTTGTGGCTCCGACGCGGCTCGTCGCTCGTGTTGGTATCAGTCTATTCGTAAATCCGACAGCTGGCTTACTTAGTCCGCGTCTTGAGAGCGTCCAGTGCTTTCCATCCGGCTTCGGCTGCGGCAAGCTGTGCTTTGCGCTTGCTGGAGCCCTTGCCGGTGCCGATGATTTCGGGATTATCGCCCAAAGTGACTTTGGCAGTGAAAATCTGTGCGTATTCGGGGCCGGACACTTCCATGTGGTACACCGGTTCGGCCTTGCCCAGATGATGTGCCTTGACGGTCAGCGAGGTTTTCCAGTCGAGCGCCGGGCCTTCGGTGGCCACCTCCGCCAAGGTGTCGTCAATGAGCCGATGAATGACCTTGCGGGCCTCATCAATACCGTGTTCCAGGAAGGTGGCGCCGATAAGCGATTCGACGATGTCGCACAGAATCGAGTTCTTTTCGGCACCGCCCTGCTCGGCCTCACCGTGGCCCAGCAGAATGTAGGGGCCCACTTTGAGCTTGGTTTTGGCGATGGCGCTCAGCGCGTCCTCCGAGACGGCTTTGGCGCGCATCTTGGCCAGCTGCCCCTCGTTCATGTCCGGGTGAATGGTGAACAGCGTTTCGGTGGTGACCAGCTCCAGCACGGCATCTCCCAGGAACTCGAGACGTTCGTAGTTGGACACGCCGGGGTGCTCATGCGAGAAGGAGCGATGGGTCAACGCTTGCACCAGCAGGTCTGGGCTGATAGTGGTGCCCAATGCCTCCAGCAGTTCGTTGGCCGGAGCTTGGCGGTCAGCCGTTTCTTGCTGTGTGGTCTTCTCGCTCATATGTTCTTCATCCTTCGCGCGATGTGCTGTGTGTATTGAGGTCTATGTATAGGTGCAAGCACCGGTATGTGGCGTCTTGTGTTTGCGGTGCGTGGGCAATCGAGTGATATGCGAAGGCCCCGCCACCCGTCGATGGCAGGGCCTTCATATCAAGCCGTTATCACAGGACTCACTTGGTGTGAGCCGGCTGGATTGCGGAGCGGTAGGTGCGGCCGCGGAAGGAACCGCAGCTCGGGCAGGCCATGTGCGGCAGAGCCGGAGCGCCACAGTTCGGGCAGCTCACGGTTGCGGTAGCGGTGGCCTTCCAGTTCGCGCGACGCGAGTGCGTGTTGGCGCGCGAGGTCTTGTACTTAGGCAGTGCCATTTGAGTATCCTCTATTTCGTTCGAACGATTGAGCTTAAGCGTCCGTTATCTTAACGCATGGCTCGTACAAAACTCAAGTTCGTATGCCTCACTTGCCCTGTTCGCCGTTCTGTTCGGCCTCAAGCTGGGCCTTGAGACCCGCCAAACCGGCGAAACGAATATCTTCCATTTCGTGGTGATGATCGGGGTTCTCGTTCAGATCGATGCCGCACTGCGAGCACAGGCCTTTGCAATCCGGCTTGCACAGTGGCTGCAGCGGCAGGGATTCGACCAACGTGTCTCGAATCATCGCCTCGATATCCGCAAAAGCGCCGTTTTCCAGCAGCGGATACGTATCCTCTGATTCGTCTTCGCCGGCGATGATGTCGACTTCCTCATCTTTGCCGTTTTTGCTGCCACTCTTGCCGTGGCCTTTGTCCGCTGCGGATTCGTACGGGAAGAATACGGTGACATTCACCGGCCAGTCCTCGTCGATGGGCTTTAAACAGCGGGTGCATTCGCTGACGAATGGTGCGACCAGTCGGCCGGTAAAAATCAGTCCATCCACGATGGAGTCGAATGAGCCGGTAACGTGAACCGGGTCACCCTCCTTGATGCCGACGATGTCGTCGCCGATACCGCTCGGGGCGGGGAAGTCGGCGTCGATCTCCTTGGATTGTCCGGCTCGTGAAGCGATTTGAGCCACCGGGATCGCCCACAGAGAATCCTCGACTCGTGCCATAGTTCTGCCTTTCGTCTTTTGCTGCGGCACAGCCGTGTGAGGCGTATCGGGTGTTGTCTTCGTCCCGTGCGCCGCTATGCCGCATTCGTGAATGATGCAGTGAGTGTGCTGCTGGTTACTGAGCTTCGGGGTAGTCATTCAGCGTCAGCTTGGGCAACTGCTCTCCGGCCGAGCGCTGACGCTCTTCCAGCACGTTCAAACCTGCTTGTACATCTTGGGTGAGCTTGCCAAGCTGCTGGGACAGACCCTCCATAACCGTGGTGCAATACTGGTCAGCGCCTTGGGTCAGGTGGTCGGACTTGGCCTGGGCTTGCTCAAGAATCGTGCGGGCCTTCTGACGGGCCAACTCAGTGACGTTTTCCTGTCCTGCCAGGAATTGAGCCTGTTCGTTGGCTTCCCTGACCATATCCGCGGCGCGGCTCTGGGCGGATGCGACGACGGCGTTGGCCTGTGTCTGTGCGGATTCCAGGCGGCGCTCGGCTTCGCGCATCAGTGCGGAGGCGCGTTCCAGCTGCACCGGCAACAGCTTTTTCAATTCAGCAAGCTGGCTGGTGAACTCGTCGCGATCCACTTTGACCGTGCCGGGCGAGAACATGCTGGTTTTGGCCTCATCGAGCATGGATTCAAGCCGATCGATGACGTCATACACCGTGGTGAATTCTGCGCGGCTCTTGTTTTCCGCCGAGTCGGCTTGCAGGGTTTCACGCAGATCGGGCAGTGTGCCCATATTGAATGCGGCTGCCTTGGTCGGGGCCGGTGCGGGAGCCGGCGCCTCTGGGGTCGGTACCGCATCGGTTGCCTCGGTAGGCGGCAAATCGACCGGTGCCTCTTCAGTGGGGGCGGTCGGGACCGGATCCGGGGTGGTCAAGTCGACGTAACCAGTGGGATGTTCATCACTCATAGTTATCAGTCCTTTGCTTCTCGTTCCTGTGCCAAAGCATCGCTGAGCATGGGGACGACGCAATCGGGCACCATGCCGGTCACGTCGCCTCCGTGGCGAGCCACGTCTTTGACAATGGAGCTGGAAATATGTTCAAGAATCGGATCGGCGGGCAGAAACAGGGTCTCAATGCCGGCGAGCTTGCGATTGACCAACGCCATGCCCAGTTCGGCCTCGTAATCGCCGTTCTGACGCAGTCCTTTGACGATGACGGTGGCGCCGACCTTCTGGCAGTAGTCGGTGATCAGGCCATCGGTGGAGGAGACGACGACGTTGGTGCAGCCGGCTTTCTCCAGCGCGCGGCGAATTACCTCGACTCGCGTGCTTTCGGAAAACATCGGTGTTTTCGCGGCATTGACGGCCACCACCACGTGTACCTCGTCAAAGAATCGTGCCGAGCGCTCGATTACATCCAAGTGTCCGGCGGTGACGGGGTCATACGAGCCGGGGCATACTGCGATAGTCATGCCTTCTAGCCTACCGCGAATGGTGTGCAATGGTGCGCTTCGTGCGGCCACACGTTACATGCGGAGGGTTTCGCGGTTTGCGATGGGAATCTATGATGGGATGCAGTTGAATCGTACAGTACGAGGAAAGAAGTACACTATGACTTTTGCTGATCTGTTCTCCAATGACGACGAACCGCTGCGCAACCCCGACCAGGGTGCCGGAACCTCCGTGCTGGAACGTCCGGAGACCAAGGAGTCGCCGGTGCGCGACGATGGCGGCGACGCCGACCGTTTTGCGCACTATGTGTCCAAGGACCGTATCGCGGAATCCCGCGCGACCGGCCGTCCGGTGGTGGCGCTGTGCGGCAAGGTCTGGGTGCCCAAGCATGACCCGTCCAAGTATCCGGTGTGCCCGGACTGCAAGCGCATCTACGAAGAAATGATGGGCTGATTTTTCGTTCCCGCTGGCGGGAGCTGTCAGCAAAGCTGACTGAGGGTGGTTGTCTCGGCAAGACTACTTGGTTCCCCTCTCTGAGGGGAGCTGGCTCGCGCAGCGAGACTGAGGGGAGCAACGAGTTCGCACCCGTTACTCCCCTCAGTCGTCTACGATGACAGCTCCCCTCAACGAGGGGAGCCAGGACGTTTCTAGCGTGCCGAAATCTCGTCGATGAGCTTGAGCTCATCATCGCTGAAGTGGGTGTTCTTCAGCGCGCCGATGTTGTCCAGAATCTGTTGCGGCTTGGAGGCGCCGGCCAGCACGGAAGTCACCTTGCCGTCGTGCAGCAGCCATGCCAGGCTCATCTCGGCCAGCGTCTGGCCGCGCTCGGAGGCCAGGTTGTTCAGATCCATGACCTGCTTGTGTAGTTTCTCGGTCAGCGCGGAATCGTTGAGGAATCGCGGATCGTGAGCCATGCGGCTGTCGGCCGGAATGCCGTTGAGATAGCGGTTGGTCAGCAGGCCCTGTGCCAGCGGGCAGAAGGTGATGAGGCCCTTGCCCAGCTTGAAGGCGGTCTCTTTCAGGCCGTTCTTTTCAACGGTGCGATCGAGGATGTTGTACTTGTTCTGGTTGATGATGAACGGCACGTGCAGTTCTGCCAGAATTGCGGCGGCCTTTTCCATGGTCGAGCCGTCGTAGTTGGACAGGCCAGCGTACAGCGCCTTGCCGGAATTCACGGCCTGGGCCAGTGCTCCCATGGTCTCCTCGAGTGGCGTCTCCGGGTCCGGGTGGTGGTGGTAGAAGATGTCCACGTAATCAAGGCCAAGGCGTTCCAGCGACTGGTCGAGTGAAGCGAGCAGGTACTTGCGGCTGCCGAGATCGCCGTAGGGGCCGGCCCACATCTCGTAGCCGGCCTTGGTGGAGATGATGAGCTCGTCGCGGTGGTGCTTGAAGTACTTGGTGAGCAGCAGGCCGCAGTTCTTCTCGGCCTGGCCGGGTTCGGGGCCGTAGTTGTTGGCCAGGTCGAAGTGGGTGATGCCGTTGTCGAAGGCGGTGAAGACCAGGGACTTCATCTGGTCAAACGGCGTGATGTCGCCGAAATTGTGCCAGAAGCCGAGCGATACCGCCGGCAGCTTGAGGCCGGAGGTGCCGGCGCGGTTATAGGTCATCGTGTCATAACGATGCGGGTTGGGGGAGTAGACGGTGGTTGGCTCGAACATTGAGTCTCCTTGATGTGCTTGAGGCCTGAAATCTCTATTGTGCTGCGCAGCCGTGTGCCGGATCCGTGTGCAGCGCGGATACGTTGGCAGTTGGTTGCGCCGTAAGGTATCATGGTTCCAGTTAAAGTGAACTTTAATGCAAGTGGCTGTGTTGCTTCAGCGTGTCGCGGCTGAGGGCGGGGCGGTTGCATCGTGCAACGGGACGGTCGGAGAGCTGTGAAAGATCGTATGCTCCGCGGGCGTCAAGGAGAAAAACTAATGACCTACACCATTCGTCAGGTGGCTACCCAATTCCACATGCAACCTTCCACGCTGCGCTACTACGAAGAGCAGGGATTGCTGACCAACGTGGACCGCACCGAAACCGGCCAGCGCGTGTATGAGGATTGCCATCTCAACCGTCTGCGTGCGATCTGCTGCTTCAAGAACGCTGGCATGACCATTGATGATTTGAAGAAGTTCTTCGTCTATGAGTCCAATGAGCCCGAGCATATCGACGAAATTCTGGATTTGCTTGAATCCCGTCGCGAGTCGCTGGACGAGCAGCGGCACGCGCTTGACGAAGCCGCCATGCACGTGCAGCGCAAACTGCACTATTACACCGACATCAAGCATGCGATTGATTCCGGTGGTGAGATGCCTGACTGGGCCAACTACAAGACCCGCGCGTATTCCATCGACTGCTAGTTATCCGCTAAGCCACCAGTGCCTTGTTCGGCAGCGCGCGGTCGAGCACCCAGACAATCAGCGATATCACCAGGAAGGCCAGCGCCAGCCTGCCGCAACTGATGCCGAATCCCTGCCAACCGAGCTTGTCCAAGTTGATGAAGTCGTAAGGGTACGGACTACCGCCAGCCGCGGGGCCCGAACCCGGCCAGATCGCCGCGCGAATCAGCACAAACGCCAGGTACGCGGGGAAATACACCAACCACGAGAACATGTAATGCCAACGGAACCGGCGATGCGGGTCGAACAGAAGGAAGTCGATCAGTGCCATGATCGGGGCGATTTTGTGCAGCATCGTATTGGTCATGATGCCAACTACCTGCGGTACATAATCCGGGTTATCCGGCGGCATCAGGAAGAACGCCACCAATGCGGTGACAATGGCGTACAAGGTCAGGCAGCCCTTGAGCCAGGCTGGCGGTTGGATGCCCTTGAGCAGGGTGGCAGCGCCCGCCCACAGCATCACGATGCCCAACACAAAGCCGGTCTGAAACGTGAAATACACCCAATACTGCGGTTTCGACCATGCTTCGTACGTGCCCACAAAGCACAGTCCGGCAATCGCTAGACGCCATAATGCCACAATGAATCTCATGCTTTCTGAGTGTAGCCAGTCTTTCGGGTGGTGACAGCACTCCCCGTGAGAGGCAATTCGGACTACACTGATGGTCAGCACAATCGAACGTAGGAAAGGCCCTGTCAATGGTGGATTATTCGCCGGCTTTGATGACCGACATGTACGAATACACGATGCTTGACGCCGCGCTGAAAGACGGCACCGCCAACCGTAAGTGTGTGTTCGAGGTATTCACTCGCCATCTGCCCGAAGGCCGCCGTTATGGCGTGGTGGCCGGCACCGGTCGTATTCTTGACGCGCTTGAGCACTTCCATCTCGATGACGAAGACCTGAAATTCCTGTCTGACCGCCATGTGGTTAGCCCGGAGACCATCAAGTGGCTGGAAAACTTCCACTTCACCGGTTCGATTAAGGGCTACCGCGAAGGCGAGATGTTCTTCCCGAACTCCCCGATTCTGCAGGTTGAAGGCACGTTCGGCGAATGCACGCTGCTGGAGACGCTGATTCTATCTGTTCTGAACTACGATTCCGCCGTGGCTTCGGCAGCCTCCCGCATGGTGTCTGCCGCCAAGGATCGTCCGTGCATGGATATGGGTGGCCGCCGCACCAACGAGTGGGCTGCCGTAGCCGCCGCCCGCGCTGCTGTGGTGGGCGGATTCAAGGGCACCGCCAACCTGCTTGCTGCTCAGTTGTATGGATTGAAGGCGATTGGCACCGCGGCGCACTGCTTTACTTTGGTGCATGATTCCGAGCGCGATGCCTTTGAATCGCAGATTGAAGCATTGGGCAAGAACACCACGCTGCTGGTCGATACCTACAACATCGAGGAGGCCGTGAAGACCGCTGTCGAGGTTGCCGGCCCTGAACTGGGCGGTGTGCGCATCGATTCCGGTGACCTGGCTGCAATGGCCCAGCGCGTGCGCAATCAACTGGATGCTTTGGGCGCCACGAACACCACTATTACCGTTACCAATGATTTGGATGAGTATGCGCTGGCAGCTTTGCAAACCGCGCCGGTTGATTCCTATGGCGTGGGCACCATGCTGGTCACCGGCTCCGGCGCTCCCACCTGCGCGATGGTGTACAAGCTCACCGAGCGTGAAGGCGCGGATGGCACGATGGTGCCGGTGATGAAGAAGTCGAAGGACAAGGCCACTGTGCCCGGACGCAAACTTGCGTTCCGCTCTTACGAGTACTCGCTGGCCGAAACCGAACATGTGATCTCCGGTTCCGAGGAGAAGCTGGCTGGCTATGTGGCAGACCCGGCATGGAAGAACCTGTTGGTCGACTTTGTGAATCACGGTCAGATTGACGGCCAATGGCAAGGTCACGATGCCATCGTGGCGGCTCATGAGTACCACGCCACGGCTTTGGCCGAATTGCCCATCTCCGCGCAAAGCCTTATGAAGGGCGAACCGGTGATTCCCACGGAGACTACGGTTCTCTGACGAGAACCTTCATCTCCTCGGAATCCGTCGCAGCACAGCTGCTCCCCTCACCTACAGGCAGCCCACTGGGCCGCCTGCTTAACGGTTCGGCCGCGGAGACTACGGTTCTCTGACGAGAACCCGCCGTTGAGTTCGTGGGACGAAATCTGAAATTCGCCATTTTTGGCGTATTGTCCCACATCAGCGTGGGACAATACGTACGTCAAACGTTTGATATGCGAGTTGTCCCAACATCACATCATTAAAAACGTTGGAATAATGCCATTCTCGTTTCAGTATGAATAACACGATGCTGAGTGGGCGTGGGACGATAAGTCAAAAATCCCTAATTTTGCATGTCGTCCCACGCCATCATGAATCTCAGCAGTCGATGGGACGCAACGACTCCACCATTTCACGGGCCGTGATGGTGTAACGCGGATGGTGGCGCCACGTCGACTGGCCTCGGCTGGCCTGCGGCCTGCGATGGTGTGATGGTAGTGAATTACCCGTTGTTAAGACAACATCGTTGCACTCGCAGCATAGGGCGGGTGGCGTATGCTGGGGCGCATGGTTGAAATCAAAGATATGCTAGGCGATTGCCAGATTATTCGTGCCGACGGCCGCAAGGTTGATGAACTGCGTCCTGTGCGCATTACCCGTCACTTTACCGATGCCCCTGAGGGGTCGGTGCTTATTGAATGCGGCAACACCCGCGTGATGTGCACCGCCACTTTTACGCCGGGGGTGCCCCGCTGGCGCAAGGATTCCGGCCTTGGCTGGGTCACTGCTGAATACGCGATGCTGCCGCGTGCCACTTCCGAGCGCACTGATCGTGAATCTGTGCGTGGCAAGATTGGCGGTCGCACTCATGAGATCAGCCGTCTGATTGGTCGCTGCCTGCGTGGTGTCATCGATATGAAGGCACTGGGCGAGAACCAGATTCAGCTTGATTGCGATGTGCTGCAGGCCGATGGCGGCACCCGTACCGCCTCTGTGACCGGTGCATATGTGGCGCTGGTTGATGCGGTCAACTGGGCGGAGAAGAACCGCCATATCAAATCTGCAGACAAGGTGTTGAAGGACTATGTCTCCGCCGTGTCTGTAGGCGTGATTAACGGCACGCCGATGCTGGATTTGCCGTATATCGAAGATAGCCAGGCCATGACCGATATGAACGTGTCCATGACCGGTTCCGGCACGTTCATTGAGATTCAGGGCACTGCCGAACATCGCCCGTTCAACCGTGCCGAACTTGGCACTCTGCTTGATTTGGCCGAAAAAGGCAACAAGGAACTGCAAGCAGCCCAGCGTGCCGCATTGGCACTGGACTGAGTCGTTAGCCATTCGTCGTAGACTTCCCTCAGTCAGCGCGCATACCATGGCTCCCCTCTTTAAGAGGAGCTGTCGCTGAAGGCGACTGAGGGGACTCGACACACATAGCAAGGAATCCATCATGCAAATCGTTGTCGCCACTCATAACGAAGGTAAGCTCGTTGAAATCCGCCGCATCCTTGAGGAGGATCTCGGCCCGGCCGCCGCCGACATCGAACTGGTGTCTGCCGGCAGCCTTCATCTTCCCGACCCGGTGGAAACCGGCGTGACCTTCCAAGAAAACGCCCTGCTCAAGGCCCGCGACGTGGCCAGCCGTACCGGTTTGCCCGCCATCGCGGATGATTCCGGCCTCATCGTTGACGTGATGGGCAACGCCCCCGGCATCCTGTCCGCCCGTTGGGCTGGTGCCCACGGTCATGACAAGGCCAACAATGCACTGTTGCTCGCGCAGATCGAAGACATTCCAGATGCCAAGCGCACCGCCCGCTTCCGTTGCGCCGCAGCTCTGGTGGTGCCGGACACCGAAGCTGGTGCCGACGTGACCGGTGGGGTGGCAGATGGTGGCGAGGCTGCCTTGTCTTCTGCCCACACCACGGCCGCGGATGGCGGCCCCGCTCCGATCTCGGCGCGATACGCCATCGCTAGCGAAACAGTGGAACTCGGCGAAATGCCGGGCGTCATTATCCGTAAGCCTCGCGGCGAGCATGGTTTCGGCTACGACCCGCTGTTCGTGCCTGACGATCAGCCGGCTGGCCGTACCAGCACCGAGCCTGACTATGAGGGCGAGCCGTTGACCAGCGCCGAAATGACTCCAGCGGAAAAGAATGCGATTTCCCATCGTGGCAAGGCGCTCAAGGCCTTGATTCCCGCAGTCGAAGCGCTACTAGCCGACTGAACTGCTGCCTCCTGCGGCGGAGACCATAGAGACCTTAATACATATCAATTGAGCCGGTGGCTCCAGATGCATTCTGGAACCACCGGCTCAATTGTTCCCGTCAACCCACACGGCTACATATGCGGTCACACGCCCATCAGTGCGTGCGCCACGGCCATCATCACCAATGCGATCATTGCCGTAATCGCCAGCGAGAAGCCCGCAAGCTTGGCGTTGCCCAGTACCTTGTCGGTGAACAACGTGGAGAATATGGCAATCGGTGCGAGCGAGCAAATCACCATCACGGCGCGGACTGAAGCCGAGAACGGCAGCAGGAACCAGGAAACCAGTGCAAAGGCGACGCTGAACGGCACTCGCCAGGCAATCACGGACAGTACTTCCTTGACGTCATGCTTGGACTGCGGCAGATCCATCAGCATGCCCACCATCAGCATGGACACCAAGGCGTTCGCGCCGCTTAATGGCTGGCAGATTGAGGCAATCCAGTCGGGAATGGGCACGTTGGCCAGCGTGACGACAATCATCACCAGATAGGTATCGAACGGTACCGACCCAAAGAAGCTTTTAGCTATGGTGCCTAGCAGCGCTCGCCGGGCGAGTCGTTTGGCGTCCTTGTCTTTGGGTTTCGTGTATGGCAGGGTGGGTGCGGCGCCGGCATGCTGCTCGGCAAGTGTCTTGCCGGGGCGGATGTGCAGCAATTGCTGGGTGAGCACGTTGGTGCCAGCAGCCACCATAATGCAATTGCCGATATCGAACATAGCGGCCGGAACCACTGCGCCTGCGCCCCAGAACGACTGCACCACGGGGAACGAGAAACAGCCGAGGTTGAAGCCGGCTCCATTGAGCATCAGGAATGCGCGGTCGGTCACATTGCGTTTGCGTGTGGCCAGAAAAATGAACACGACGGGGAGCGCCGCGAACAGAAAAGCGAACAGGGAGACCCATAGCAGTGAGACGTCGTGCGGATTGGTAGCAAACGAATAGACGATGGCCCCCGGCAGCACGATATTGAACTCGGCGGTTTGCAATACGCGGTAATCCTTCTGTCCGAACAATCCGAAGCGTTTGAACAGGTATCCGGCGAGCATGATTAGCAGCAGGCCGACCGGCGTCAGTATGGCGGACACAACTCTCTCCCTTATCTAGCCTCTGATAGATTCTATTGTCCGCGTATTTCGGATATCGCGCGATATCATCGCCACACCGTGGACGAGTGGGTGCCGGAAGGGCGGAAACAGGCCGCAAACCATATGAAAAACAGAATCTCTGGCTCAACCGTTTTCGGTTTTGAACCATCGAAAATCTCATATTTTCCATCATATTTACAGCGGGAATGATAGAAGAAAACCTCTCAGAATCATTGGTATTTCAGTGGTTCTGGGAGGTCTTAACCAGTGCGCGAGATGGGACTTGAACCCACACGTCAAAGACACAGGAACCTAAATCCTGCGCGTCTACCAATTCCGCCACTCGCGCGTGCACGCCGCTCAACGGCACCGGCTCGTTCGGAACCTGCGCGTATTGGGCGATATGCAAAACCCTAGGTGGACGAACCAGCCTAGGGTGTTCGAGCCACTTGTCAGAATCGAACTGACGACCTGCTCATTACGAGTGAGCCGCTCTACCGACTGAGCTAAAGTGGCTTGGTTCGCGGGAGGCATTTCGCCAGCCGCGCACAAGAAGTCAAGTATAAAGTAACCCCGCGAAAAGTCCAATCAAGAATGATTGGTGGTGTCGCACATGATTTCGCTGGTATGCAGGCGTCGAATCTTTCGCGACAAGTGAGTCGAATTCCGTTGGGAATGGCTTTGTTTAGTCGTGACTGCGGCCTGAGATTGCGGTATTATGGTTAACGCAACGGTGCAATCGATGTCATTTATCTCAATTGAATAATTTTGTTCTTTTTATGTCTGAATTTGTGAGTATTCTGTTTGGTGATACGGAGCGTGTGTGAGCTGTATGCACAGGCGCTCCAGTCACTGATGAAAGGAATGGAATCCTATGGCCATCAATCCGCCCGTTGACGCCACCCAGACCCCCGAGTGGGCCGCCCTGCAGAAGCACTATGACGAGCTTCAGTCCGAGGGTGTCAGCCTCAAGAAGTGGTTCGCCGATGACGCCGAGCGCGTCGACAAGCTGTCCTTCGACGCTGGCGATCTGCACTTCGACCTCTCCAAGAACCTGATCAAGCCGGAGACCCTCCAGCTGTTCGCCAACCTCGCCAAGGCCGTCAAGCTTGACGAGCGTACCAAGGCTATGTACTCCGGCGTGCACATCAACAACACCGAAGACCGCGCTGTGCTGCACACCGCTCTGCGCCGCCCGGTTGAGGATGAGGGCAGGTACATCGTTGACGGTCAGGACACCGTCAAGGACGTGCGCGAGACCCTCGACAAGATCTACGCCTTTGCTGACGACGTTCGTTCCGGCAAGTGGACCGGTGTGACCGGCCGCAAGATCGAGACCGTAGTCAACATCGGCATCGGCGGCTCCGACCTGGGTCCCGTCATGGTGTACGAAGCGCTGAAGCCGTACGCCGACGCTGGCATCTCCGCTCGCTACATCTCCAACATCGACCCGAACGACCTGGCCGAGAAGACCAAGGGCCTCGACCCGGAGACCACCCTGTTCATCATCGTTTCCAAGACCTTCACCACCCTGGAGACCCTGACCAACGCTCGCGAAGCCCGCACCTGGCTGCTCGAGGAGCTCGCCGCCAACGGCGCTATCGCCGAGGGTGATGAGGCTCAGAAGGCTGAAGCCATCAAGAAGCACTTCGTGGCCGTCTCCACCAACCTGGAGAAGGTCGAGGAGTTCGGCATCGATCCGAACAACGCGTTCGGTTTCTGGAACTGGGTTGGCGGCCGTTACTCCGTCGACTCCGCCGTCGGCACCTCCCTCGCCGTGGTCTTCGGCCCGGCTCGTTTCGAGGAGTTCCTGCACGGCTTCCACGAGATCGACGAGTACTTCGCCAACACCCCGTTCGAGAAGAACGTCGTGGTGCTGCTCGGCATGCTCAACGTCTGGTACCGCAACTTCTTCAAGGTTGCCTCCCACGCCGTGCTGCCGTACGACCAGTACCTGCACCGCTTCCCGGCCTACCTGCAGCAGCTGACCATGGAGTCCAACGGCAAGTCCGTGCGCTGGGATGGCACCCCCGTTACCTCCGAGACCGGCGAGATCTTCTGGGGCGAGCCCGGCACCAACGGCCAGCACGCCTTCTACCAGCTGATCCACCAGGGCACCCAGCTCATCCCGGCCGACTTCATCGCGTTCGTCAACACCCCGAACCCGACCAAGGATGGCGACCAGGACGTGCACGAGCTGTTCCTGGGCAACTACTTCGCTCAGACCAAGGCTCTGGCATTCGGCAAGACCGCTGACGAGGTTCGCGCCGAGGGCACTCCGGAAGAGATCGTTCCGGCCCGCGTGTTCTCCGGCAACCGTCCGACCACCTCCATCTTCGGTGTGGCCCTGACCCCGTTCGCACTCGGCGAGCTCATCGCCCTGTACGAGCACATCACCTTCGTGGAAGGCACCGTCTGGGGCCTCGACTCCTACGATCAGTGGGGCGTCGAGCTTGGCAAGCAGCTTGCCAAGCAGATCACCCCGGCCATCTCCCAGGACGACGAAGCCCTCGCCGCCCAGGACGCCTCCACCCAGAGCCTGATCAAGTTCTACCGCGCCAACCGCGAGTTCTGATCTCCGCTCCTGCGTCGCTTCAATCAGAACTCGCGGTTGGCGCGCCGCGCTGTGTTGTTTGATGGTCGGTCTGGCGACCGTCCATGGCGCGAGTTCTGATCTCCGCTCCTGCGTCGCTTCAATCAGAACTCGCGGTTGGCGCGCCGCGCTGTGTTGTTTGATGGTCGGTCTGGCGACCGTCCATGGCGCGAGTTCTGATTCGCTAGCGCTCGGTCAGAATTTGCGATTCGCACGACCGTAGCTGTGCTGTTTGGTGGGCAGTTTGGCGACTGCCCACGTCGCGAGTTCTGATTCGCCTTCCTCAAGAAAGTTGACTGAGGAATCCTGCTAAGGGCCCGACATCTCCGGATGCCGGGCCCTTAGCATATGCGGGCTGAAGTCTGTCAGAGGAATTGAACGTGGTCATTCCGCTCTGACGCCTATTCGCAGGTATAAAGGTGTCTTTTACAAAGGTCGCAGGTATTTTGCATCGAGTTAGAGCCTCAAACGTCCTCCACATTGACACCAAATACCTGCAATCGTCTTAATGGTGTCTTTATACCTGCAAATATGGGTCGTAAATAGACCCGTTATACCTGCAAATACCTGTAAAAATATAAGTGAGAAGGTTATAAGCTCGAAATAAGCTTATAAAACGGCACCTTTTACCTGCAGACAAATTCATAAATGGGGCTCTCGAAATAGGTTGCAGGTATAAAGGCACTATGTAGGTCGGTTATCGCATCGCCCGCATCGCCAGTGTGCTCGGTCGCCTTTATCGCGTCCGGTATCGGAAATGATGGGCGAATGCCTTGGTGCGGGAAGCAACGCTCAGGCACCCTTATTCGCCTCATCCAGCGTCAGCAGGTCGTCGTCGGCATCGTAATCGAACAATTCGCCGTAACGGCCCCACTCCACGGCGATGGCGAACTGCTGGTGTGCGTCCTCGTCGGAATACCGCGCGTGCAGCAGATCCAGCATGAGTTCGCCACGCAGATGACCGCCCGAGGCGTGCCGCAACGCATGTTCGATATTGCGTACCAGCGGCACATGCTCCATTGCCAGCGAGGCGAACACCTGCTTGGCGCGCAGAATATCCGCCTGATGCCAAGCGTCGCCAGCCTCGGTGATTTGTACATGGCCGTCGCGCACGACGATTACATGCAGCAGCGTGCCGGCATCCACCAGCGGGAACAGGTCATCGACCTCGAACGAGAGATCCGATGCCAGGTCAGCCAAGTCGATGCCGTCCGGATGCTCGGCAACCACATCCAGCAAGCCCGCCAGTCCGCCCGGTGTGGCGTTCGGCAACGGCCGGCCCTTGATCTTCTCTAGGGGTTCAGCCGTCTGCAGGTTGGTCTCATCCATGGCCGGCACGTTCGCACTCGATGCCGATAGTTCGGGAGCCTCGGCCTTGTGCGCGGGCTGCGCGGGCTGTGTGGTCTGCCCGGTCAAAATCGCATACAGCTTGTCCACCATCGCCTCGAATGCCGCGCTGTGACGGTCGCGCGGGCGCGGCAAATCGACCCGAACATTGGCGATCAGATGTCCCGGATGCGAGCCCAGCACCACCACACGGTCGGCCATCTCCACGGCCTCTTCAATGTTGTGCGTAACCATCAGCACCGATTTGATGCTGCGCTGTTCACTCGACCACAGCTTGAGCACTTCCTGACGAAGATTCTCGGCAGTCAGCACATCCAGCGCGGAGAACGGCTCATCCATAAACAGTGCATCCGGCTGCAACACCAATGCGCGCGCGATGCCCACGCGCTGCCGCATGCCGCCGGACAATTCCTTGGGATATGCCGATTCAAAGCCATCCAGGCCAATCATGTCAATGGCATCCAGCGCCAGTTTGGTGCGCTTCGCCTTCGGCATGCCGCGTGCCTTGAGACCCAACTCCACATTGTCTTGCACCGTGAGCCACGGCATCAGTGCGAAGGTTTGGAATACGAGCGCGATGCCGGGATTCGGCCCGGTCAAAGTCTCACCGCGATACTTGACCGTGCCGCTGGTGGGCTTGACCAGTCCGGCCAGTACACGCAAGAATGTGGACTTGCCGGCGCCTGAACGGCCCAGAATCGCAACGATCTCGCCCTCGTAGAGGTTGAATGAGATGTCGTGCAGCACGGTGAGCTCGGTGCCGTTGTCCGCCGTGAAGCGCTGGCTGATGTGCCGTGCTTCGATGATGGTGCTTTGCGGGGTCACCGCCCGCAGCGAACGAATGGTTTCTTTTGCGATGGTCATAGTGTTCTCCTTAAGTCCTTAATTTTTTTGGGGGAGGGGCTCAGCCCGCTTCGCATTCAGCTACCCTCCCTGAGGGGGAGCTGTCGCCAAAGGCGACTGAGGGGAGCTCCATATAACGTCATTAATTCAGCGCGAATCGATGTTCAGCCAGTCGCTGCAGCGGATTCCAGAACAGGCGGTTGACTGCCACGACAAACACGCTCATCACAGCCACGCCGATGATGGTGCGCACGGTGTCGCCGTTCTCCGTGGCCTCGGCAATGTAAGCGCCCAGCCCGGAAGCGGTCAACGTGCGCTGTCCGTAGCTGACGATTTCCGAAACGATTGACGCATTCCATGCGCCGCCGGCTGCCGTGATACCGCCCGTGACCCACGACCCGAACACTGCCGGAAGAATCAGCTCGCGCCATCGCTGCCAGCGCCCCAGCTGGAAGCTGCGCGTCATCTCACGCAGATCGTCGGGAATCTGGCTGGCCCCGGCGATCACATTGAACAGGATGTACCATTGCGTGCCCAACGCCATCAGCAGGATGCTGCCCCAATTGATATTCACGCTGCACGCCACGAACCAGAGCGTCACGAACGGGAACGTGAAGTTCGAGGGGAAGCTGGCCAGTACCTGCACAATCGGCTGCATGAACCGCGAGACCCGTGGATTCATGCCGATTAAAGCCCCAACAGGCACCCATATCACCGAACAAACAATGGTGAGCAGCGCCACTCGCAGGAAGGTCAGCATGCCGAGTGCGAGCGCATGTCCCAACTCGTCAAAGCCCGCATCGCGGTGAATCACCAGCATGAGCTCGATTACCCCGAACGCGCTTGCCGCCACGACGACCACCATAAAGAGCACGTCAAGTACGTGGCTTCGGGTGGACTTTATCTCAACGGACCAGCGTCCTCCGGTGCGGCCCAGCGGCCGGGTCAGCGTGTCGAACAGCTCGCCGACCGGCTGAAAGAGGCGGTCAAGCATCTCGTCGATATGAGACTGGCGGATTATGGTCAGCACTGCACTGGTCTTGCGTACTGCGGACTCGCTTTGTGTAATGCGGAATTTCTCGGCCCACGCGGTCAGCGGTTTCCAGAGCAGCACGTCAATCAGCAGCACGACTGCCACCATCGTCACGATGGCCCAACAGATTGCCGCGAGGTTCTCCTCGGCCGCCGCCTGCGCCACGAAACTGCCGATACCGGGCAATGCATACGTGTGATTGTTGACTGAAATCATCTCGGACGCGGTCAGGAAGAACCAGCCCCCGCCCACGCTCATCATGCAGTTCCAGAGCAGCGGAATCATTGCGTTTGGCACGTCCAACGTCCAGAATCGCTGCCAGCGGGTAAGCCTCAGGGAGCGGGCCGCCTCATCGAGTTCGCGCGGCTCGCTGGTCAGGGACCGGGTGAACGAGAACGCCATATTCCATGCCTGACTGGTGAAGATGGCGAAAATCGACGCGGCTTCCACACCCAGCATCGAACCGGGGAACAGCACCATCCAAATAGTGATGGTGGCGGAGAGGAAGCCCAAAATCGGCACCGACTGCAGGATGTCCAGCAGCGGAATCAGCACGCGGCTGAGCCTGCGGCAGCGCGCGGCCGCCGTGCCGTACACAAACGTGAATACCAGCGAGAAGAACAGCGCCACGAACATACGGAATACTGAACGCAGCGCGTAATACGGCAGGTCGGCAAGATTCGTACTCACCGATGACGGCACGCCTTTCGGGCCGATGGGCTCGCCGATGGCCGGCAGAATCCAGGCGATCAAGCCGAACAGTGCCAAAATGCCGGCGATGACCAGCGCGTCGGCGGCAAGACGCACGGCGAACGGTTGACGGTCGGCCGAGGAAGTGGAGGGGTTTCGTGCCGGCGAGCTTGGGCGCATGGCGGCATGGTTGAACGAAAACATGGTCATGGAAGACCTCCCTATGCATAGGAAAGACAAATTATGCAAGGGTTATCCGGGGCGGGCGTCCTTGGTCCATCTCAGCGAGGGGAGCCAAGGAGCGATACGGGCAGGAGCCCGACTTGACGGATAACGGAATAACGAGACAAGACATCATCGCCGCAACAACTATGACTGTTGCCGGCGGCGGAACTACTGGAATAATCACCGTCCATCGGACTCTCACCTCCTTGCCGTCGTGCGCTCGCGGCGCAAAACCATACCGTCGTCGGTATCCTTGCGACCAGCAGGAGGGGCGGAAAGTATTCGAATCCGCCGATTCGAGCCATCGTTCAAGCTTTAGCATCGCAGGGCGGTGGAATTGCATTAGTTCATGCCTTGATCCGACAAGAACTGTTGACCAGCGTGCAGTGTCTCCACTGTTAGCGGCAGCAACCCATATCCCTGCGGTAGCCTCGCCTACCGACGCTCCCAAGATAATGCCCGACCGCAAGCCTGTCAACTACGTCGCAGTGCCTTGGCGTTGGAATGCCATCCGGCAGCCGTTCTGTCCGCAATAATCCGTACAATTGACGATTGCTGTGTCGAGAAACGGGCCGCCGCATAAGCCCGCGTCTCCACGAGTCCAGTCCGAACGGCTGAGAAGCCCGACTTTCGGCGGATTGACAGGCTTCCCGAGGGCAAACCCGAAGGATAACAAGAACAGGCCACCAGCCATGCAGCTGCCAAAGGCGAGCGGCATGAGCGCGACGGATGGCCCCAACCTGGGGCTGATATGCGGCAGCACTGAAGGAACAACAATGGTTAACGCTGTTGAGGCTTTTGACGCCAAGCACATGAAGCCGGCCGAGGAAATCCCGGCTTTCCGTCCCGGCGACACCGTCGACGTGAACGTGAAGATTCAGGAAGGCAACAACTCCCGTATCCAGACCTTCACCGGTGTGGTGATCGCTCGTAAGGGTGCTGGTGTTCGCGAGACCTTCATCGTCCGCAAGATCAGCTTTGGCACTGGTGTGGAGCGTCGCTTCCCGCTGCACTCCCCGTCCATCGACTCCATCAAGCTCGTGCGTCGTGGCCGCGTTCGTCGCGCCAAGCTGTACTACCTGCGCGCTCTGCGCGGTAAGGCCGCTCGTATCGTCGAGCGCCGCGACAACTCTGCCAAGTGAGTCGTCACACAGGTTTGATCGCGCAGCCGATATTCGGTTCACACAAATAAACCGTGAAATTCAGCTCGGAACCGTTCGGGTTCCGGGCTGTTTTCGTTTTGCTCGCGTATGATGGACGCTCGCCGGCAACACGACCATGCCCGGCATTATGAATCGCAAGGAGACGCCATGCAGGACGATCAGGACAACGGTGAATCCCCGGCCCTTGACACTCTGGAAATCTGGAATGGGTCGAGCACTGCGGAATCCGCGACTGATGAGCCTCTTACCACCCGCTCCGCTGCATACGATTTTTCCGGTGACGATCCGGCTGATTCCGGTGCTTACCAGCCTCCATTGGACGATGATGCTCGTGACTCGCGGACCTTCCAGGTGGCGGACCACGGTGTCGCGTTGTCTCCGGTTCCTCCCGCGCCCATCCGCTCTTCTCGCAGTTCGCGGGCCAAGCACGCCGATTCTGCGGCGGCGCGAACGGGTGACGATCGATTCACGCTGCGTGATTTCGCGATTTGGTGTGGCACGCCCATCCTCATCGTGCTGTTGGTGCGCATCTTCCTCGTCGGCTTCTATGAGATTCCTTCTCGCTCGATGATGGATACTTTTGTACCCGGCGATCGTGTGATGACCAGCAAAATCTTCAATCTGCAGCGCGGTGATGTGGTGGTGTTCAAGGATCCCAACAACTGGCTGAATGAGGAGCAAAGCAACGCCATCGGTGGCGGATTCCTGATCAAACGACTGATTGGCATGCCCGGCGATGTGGTCGAGTGCAAAGGGGCCGGCCAGCCAATCACCATCAATGGTGTGGAGATTGACGAATCATCGTACATTCGCCCGGGAGTAGAGCCCAGCGCCTTCCCGTTTTCCGTGACCGTCACGGAAGGGCATGTGTTTGTTATGGGCGACAACCGCTCCAATTCAGCCGATTCCCGTTACCATCAGAACGATAATGACCATGGCTTGGTTCCCATTGATGACGTGGTGGGCACAGGCCTGGCGATTTACTGGCCGATTAACCATATCGGGCTTCTGGCATCTCACCATGATGTGTTCAAGGACGTTCCCGACGCGTCGTCCGGCTCCGCGTCCTGAGCGGCGCCTTGCCTGTGAGGCGAAATGATGATTACCCCAACGCTTGATCTTGAACGAAGCCTTGCCTCCCAAGGCTATGACCTTATTGTTGGCTTTGACGAAGTTGGCCGCGGCGCGTTGGCCGGCCCGGTCATGGTCGGGTGCGCTGCCATTTGGGCTCGTGATTTGAAACCGGATGCCGATGGCGAATTGGCTCAGGCCGATGGTTCTGCCGCCTCTTCGCGTGTGTCCGGTGACAATGGCACCGATGCAGGCGTGATCACCCCGGATCCCGCTCCATATCTGTCCGTACCTGCCGGTGTGGCCGATTCCAAAATGTTGACCGAGCACCGGCGTGAAGCCATTTTCGATGAGTTGTGCAGTTGGTGCGCTGCCTATGCCGTCGGCCAGGCCAGCAATGCCGAAATCGATGAGTGGGGCATTACCTATGCGCTCGGCGTGGCCGCTTTGCGTGCCCTCAATCAGGTCGAGCGTGACCTTGGTGTGGGAAGCGAATTTGGCTCCCCTCGGGAGGGGAGCTGCCTTACGGCTACTGAGGGGAGGCCTTTGCCGAGCCGACGGCCCATCACCATCGGCGCCATTCTCGATGGCCCCAGCGATTACATCACCAAGGCCCTCAACACCTTTGACGCTCCGGATGTGCCGATCCCGGCTGACGTGACCACCAAAGTCAAGGGTGACCAGCATTGTGCCACCGTGGCGACTGCTGCGGTTATCGCAAAAGTCACCCGTGACCGGCTGATGGTCTCCATCGCGCAGGGCAATCCGCGCTATGCCGCCTATGAGTGGGATCACAACAAGGGCTACGGTTCCGCGGCTCATCGTGCGGCCATCGCCGAGTATGGACCGACTCCACTGCATCGCACTTCCTGGCATTTGACCTGATGTTGCGGATTGCCATGCAGCGCAGTGGCTCCAGACCGATTCGCGACACGACAATGTGAGCGCTCACGCGAAATCGCCTCAGGCGCGCTAAAGTCAATAATTAATAAGGTGCAGCACGGCCGGGCACGGAATTCGGCCGCCAGCGGGGAGGTTCGGGCAGTATGGTGACCAGCCGCAAACCAAACAAGCGCCCATCCATGTTCGAGGTGGCCAAACTCGCCGGGGTCAGTCACCAGACCGTATCCCGTGTGATCAACGATTCACCGGATGTGTCTGATGCCACGCGTGCCCGTGTGCAGGCCGCCATTGACGAGCTTGGATATCGTCCCTCCAATTCCGCTCGTGCCTTGGCCTCCCGCCGTTCGCGTACTATCGGTTTGATCGCTGGCGGCCTGAAGTTCTTTGGTCTGATTTCCGCCATTACCTCCATCGAATCTATCGCCCGCGAACATGGACTGTTCATGAGCGTGATGATGGTGCATGAGGCTCTGTGCACGCAGTCCGACTTCGACAATCTGTGCGACACCTTCAATGAGCAGAACGTTGACGCCTTCATTTTCCTGACCCCGACTGATGTGATGTTCGCTGCCGCCTGCCGTGCGCGCGTCAACCAGCCGCGTGTGATTGTGACCTCCACCCACGGCCAGATGACCGTGCGCGAGGGGATGAGCCTGATTTCCACTGCAAACAAACGCCGTACGGCGATGGTCGGCATCGATCAGTGGGGAGCGATGGCCAAGGTGGTGAGTCTGCTGGGGGAGTACGGCCATAAGTCCGCCCTGTACTTCGCTGGCCCGAACGAGTGGCGTGACGCCCATACTCGCCTTGACGCTTGGCGCAAGCTGGCCGCGGCCCGATCTATTGACTCGCAGATCGTGCGCTGTCACACTTGGGATGCCGATGAGGCATATGCGCATATGAATCATTTGTTGGACGAGTATGGTCGCACTGGTGTGCCGCTGCCCACCGCAGTTGTTGCCGCGAACGACAATCAGGCCGTTGGCGTTGTGCGCTCGCTGCATGAGCATAGCCTGCGGATTCCGCAGGATATCAGCGTGGTTGGCTTCGATGACATGGCCGGTATGGATAACCTGTATCCGCCGCTGACTACCGTGCACCCTGATTTCGAGGGGCTCGGCGTGGCCGCCATGCGTGAGACGCTGCGACTGTTGGGGGAGGGGACGGAACCGACGTTCCTGTCCCAGCAGCATGGCGTGGGGTTGATTCCCGCTGAGATGTGTGCCCGTCGTTCCCTCGGTCCCGCCCCGCGGCGGTAGAACAACGGATTAGCTTTTTTGGGGCATTCTCTCGGTCAAACCGCTATTTTGCTGTGCTGAGTGCCGTTCAGCGGGGTGGATTATCGGTTTGCTCGTGGTTTTGCTTCGCTGAGTGCCGTTCAGCGGGGCTTATTTCCCGGTTGCTGGTGGTTTTGCTTCGCTGGAGGGCGTGCCGGTTGGCCCGTTCCGCCTCGTCGGCTCTGAGGCCATCGGTGAGGGCGTCATCGAGACCCTGAAGAAGTACCCGAAGTCCCCGGCTGTCCTCATGCAGAACCATGGCCGCAACAAGCGGACGTTCAGTGGCCATAACGCAGCATTCCTTCGTCTCGATAAATATTGCCGCCACTGTATCGAATTGATGTTAACCGTCAAACCAATGGCAGCTTGAGCAGGTAAGTCCAGATGGTGACGTCGATGGAGACTGCGAAATCGCCTCCAAGATGGGCGGTGGTGCCACGTGGCGGTATCGGTAAGTGCTTACCTACAAAAATGGAAGAGGACCGGCGCGGGGCCTCTTCCATTATCAGATTGGTCAGATTAGGGAACGGTGGCTCACCGCTTGCCGTTATAGATTTCGCTGTCGATCGCATCGGCGAACACGCGGTTGACAGCCGGGCGCACCACTTTGAGGGACGGCGTCAGGCACTTGTTCTCCTGCGTGAATTGCGTATCCAACACGGCGAACTTGCGCACGGACTCGGCGCGCGAAACCGTCGCGTTCGCTTTATCCACGTACTGCTGGATCTCTTCGCGCACTGCGGCGTTCGTGGCCAGACGGTCAACCGGCGTCTCCGTGGACAGTCCGTGTGCGGGCAGCCAGATGGCCAGCGACTCCGGGTCGAGCGTCACCAGCGCGCCGATGAACGGGCGCTGGTCGCCCACCACCACGCAATGCTCCACGATCGGGCACTTGGCGATCTCCTCCTCCAGCGGGATGGGGGAGACGTTCTTGCCGCCGGCGGTGATAATAATGTCCTTGATGCGGCCGGTGATGATGATGCGGCCCTCGTCATCAATCTCGGCCAAATCGCCGGTCCTGAGCCAGCCGTCGGCGGTGAACGCCTCGGCCGTTTTCTCGGGCAGATTATGGTAGCCGCGGAACACGTTCGGGCCCTTGACCTGCAGCTCGCCCTCATCGGAAATACGAATCGAGGAGCCGGGAGCGGGCTGGCCCACCGTGCCGATCACATTGTCGGTCACGCGTGTGGCGGCGAATGGGGCGGCGGTTTCGGTCATGCCGTAGCCCTGGATCATCGGCAGTCCGATGCCGTTGTAGAAATGCGCCAGATCAAGCGACAGCGGCGCTCCGCCGCAAGCCACGTACTTGATCTTCGGGCCCAGAGCGCCACGAACCGTGCGGTAGACGAGCGTCTCGTACTTGGCGCGCTCGGCGATCTCGGCAAACGTATGCTGCTCGCCCGCCTGCTCCTTGCGGCTCCAGACGCGCGCTGCCTCGGCGGCCTTCAAGAACAGGTGACCCTTCCAGCCGGCGCCGGCCTTGTGCGAGGCGGCGTTGTACACCTTCTCGAACACACGCGGCACACCCAGCAGGTAGGTCGGCTCAAAGGAACGCAGATCCGGCAGCAGCGACTTGGTGTCCGGCAGGTAGCCGACCACGCCGTCGTCGGAGGCGATGGAGGCGTACTGGATGAATCGCGCGAAGCAGTGGGCCAACGGCAGGAAGAGCAGCAATCGCGGGTGATCGTCGAGAACCACCTCATGCAGCGCCTGCGAGGCGGCGATGGTAATGGACACGAAGTTCTTGTGGGTCAGCTCCGCACCCTTCGGGTTGCCGGTGGAGCCAGAGGTATACACGATGGTGGCCAGGTCATTGGTGCGCACGGTGGCCACGTGCTCGTCCAGCTCTTCGTCGGAGACAGCCACGCCGAGGCCTTCCAAAGCACCCAGTGCGTTGCCGTCAATCATAAGAATCTGCTTCAACGTGGGGCAGTGGTCCTTGACCGAATCGAGCCGGTCATAGCGTTCGCGGTTGTCGGCAAAGGCCAGCTTGACCGCGGAATCGTTCATGATGCGCTGGGCTTGCGGGGCGGAGTCAGTGTCGTAAATCGGCACGCTCACTGCGCCCACTGCAGCCAGCGCGAAGTCGAGGATGCCCCATTCAAGGCGGGTGGAGGAGAAGATAGTGACCGCGTCGCCTTTGGTGATGCCCAAAGCGATGAGACCCTTGGCGGCAGAGACCACACGCTCGTGGAATTCGCCGGTGGTGACGTTCTGCCAACGCCCCGGGCCGATTTTCTTGGCTGCGATTACCGTGTCGGCACCGGTGCGGGCCAGTCGGTCGGTGAGCAGTGAATAGATGGTTTGGTCATCGCGGATCTCGATGGATCCGCCGGGCGTGGTGTATTCGGTAAGCATACGGCCGTTATTCCTTACAAACATGATGGCGGGTTGACAATTCGAGCCATTCTGACAACACAGGTTACGCTTGCGTAAGATACGGCGCGTTGTGCGCACTGAAAAAGTTGCGCGGATGCTTTTGTCGGTTGTCTACAAGGGCGACTGCAGAAGTGCGCTGTCACTGTCCGTCATCGGTTGTCCAGAACCGTGGATGTATTGCCAGTCGCCTGGCGCCGTGCGAGTAACACAGTGCATCAATTGTGTAAGTGGCTTGGCGCAATTTGTATGAAAGATAACGGTTTGACAACGATTTGCCACAAAGTCTCATTTAGGGGTCCGTACGGGCTGGGGGCGGCATCGAGCTCGTGTTCACCGTGGTGGGCATGTACCTGATTGATACCGCTGGCCGTAAGAAGCTCATGGCGGTCGGCTCCGGCCTCATGGTGCTGTTCGCCCTCGGTATCTCCTTCTCCTATGCGAACAACTACCAGCTGCGCATGCTCATCTTCGTGATGTGCTTCACCTCTTGCTTCGCCTTCTCGATGGGCCCGATTCCGTGGATTATGATTCCGGAGCTCTTCCCGACCTACCTGCGTGGCCGCGCCACCGGTATCTGCACAGTGTTTCTGTAGGCCACTAACTGGGCCATCGGCCAGTTCACCCCGATGCTGATTAGCTCCATTGGCGGTATGGGCACCTTCCTCGTGTTTGCCTGCACCAACCTGATCTGCTTCCTTGGTGTGGTCACTTTCGTGCCTGAGACCAAGGACAAGACGCTGGAAGAGATCGCCGATCTGTGGAAGCCGAAGGGCGAGAAGCGGTCCAACGCGCAGCTCGAAGTGGTGCGTGCCACCGCCGACCTCAAGCAGGCCGAGGCCGACATCAAGGCCGCCGAGGCCGAGCTGGCCCGCGCTCGCCCGTGCCAAGGAGCGTGCCATCGCCACCAAGGCCGCAGCCGAAGCGCTGGCCAATGCGCAGAAGCAGTACTGATTCCCAGCTGCTTGCTTGCTCTGTGTGAATAGCCGTTTGTAGCGTAATTTTCTTCGGAAAGTTGCGCGCAGGCGGCTTTTTTCATGCCTCTTTTGCATGGAATAGGTGAAGAGCAACCGCCGCCAGAGGGCGTTGGCGCAGTCACACGGGCCGGTTTCGCTTCGTGGGGGTGCCTACTTCCGTTTCAAGGGGCGGATTTGGCCTTTGCCGGAGGTCTATCTCCGTTTCAAGGGGCTGATGCCCAAGTAGAAACTGACCCAAAATGGCGGAATGACGTTGGTGTAAAGCCGTTACTACTTGCGGTTTCATGGATAAGCAGCCCCTTGAAACGGAGATAGACCTCCGGAGACACCGAAATCCGCCCCTTGAAACGGAGATAGGCCATTGAGCAGTGGAATCGGTGCCTTGTAACTGTGAAAGCGGGATTTATGGCTGTGGTTGCGACCTCGACTGTGGCCGGGGCGTGGCTGTGGGTGTGGACGTGGCCGCGACTGTGCGATGCCGGGCAAATACGCAAATTCTATTTTCAGGAAAAGAGTGCTCCGCATTGTGCGGATTCGTATTCGGGAACGGAAATTTGGTGTGACGGTTGTCTCAGTCGAAGGTCTGGCGTGTATATGCGCTTTTGCCTAGGGTAATAGGATTGCGCGCAGTGTGCCCCACCGGTATGTATGGGTATGCGATCGGTGGTACACGCGACTGGACGTATGACGAGACCTACTGCAATAACGCGGCAGTCAGCACGGCGAGGGGAAACGAACCATGTTCGACAAACGACTGTTCCAATTGGCGCCTGGCTTGAAAAAACTCATAGCCGGCAAAGTGGCCCTGATGTGGGTAGGTCTGTTTGCCAACATTGGTTTTATGCTGTCGCTGGTAATGCTGCTGAACAGCTTGCTGGCCGCTGTGGCACCGCCGCTGCTCCAATGCGGCGGCACTTCGCAAGGCGTGGCCTGCCCCGTGCCGTTGTCTGATCAGCACGGCGCGGATGTGCTGCCCATGGCTGGCGACGTCATGATTTACGCGCTGCTTGCTCTGGTCTGCATAGTGGTTCGGTACACGGCCACCACGCATGCCACCCGCCTCGGCACCGAAGCCGCCGAACGAGTCAAACTGGCTTTGCGATCCAAGCTGTACCGCAAAATGGTGGCACTCGGCCCGTCCTACAAAACCCGCATCAAGACCTCGGATGTGGTGCAATCCGCCGGCGAAGGTGTTGAACAGATTCAAAGCTTCTTTGAACTGTTCCTGCCGCAGCTCTTCTATGCGATTCTTGCGCCAATCACCTTGTTCGTGGCCATTGCGCCGATTAACGTGCCCGCTGCTGCCGTCATGCTGGTCTGCGCGCCGCTCATCATCATCGTGACCGGCATCGTCTCCATGACCGCCGCCCGCGCCTTCAAGAAGTACTGGGTGCGCTACACCGATATGGGCGCCGCGTTCCTCGACAATCTCCAAGGCCTTGAGACCCTGAAAAACTTCGACGCCGACGAGCGCGCCGCCATCGAGATGGACAAGAAAGCCGAAGGCTTCCGCGTGATGACCATGCGGGTGTTGCAGATTCAGTTGCGTTCGCTGACCGCCATGGATATAGTGGCCTACGGCGGTGCTGCGGCCGGCGTCGGTGTGGCGTTATGGCAATACGCGCATATTGGCGATGCTTTTGCCAATGGTGCGTCCGGCTGGTCGCCAATCGCACTGGCCTCACATCTGCCTGGTGTGCTTGCCTACGCGGCATACGGCCTGCACTATCTCATCCCGTTCGGGGTGGGCTACCCGCTGTCTCTTACCGGTCTGCTGTTCATTGTGCTGCTGTCCGCCGAATTCTTTATTCCCATGCGTCAGCTTGGCTCGTTCTTCCACGTGGCGATGAACGGCATGACCTCCACCAAGCGCATCTTCGCTCTGCTGGACACCCCGGAGCCCGAGCATGGCACGGCAACTCTGCCGGCCAACGATTCCGATTCCGCTGACGACGGTCTGACGGTCCGCTTCGACCACGTCGGCTATTCCTATGATGATGCCGGGCACGGCGACTCCAAGTCCGCATCCGCAAAGGCCGATAAGCAAGGTGAAACCAGCCCCAATTCCGCCGTCGCTCCTGCGCTCACCAACATCACCTTCGCCGCACAGCCCGGTCAGTTCACCGCCATTGTTGGCATCTCCGGTTCCGGCAAGTCCACGGCCGCCTCGCTGCTTGCCGGTACACTGGCCGGTTACCGAGGTTCGCTCACGCTGAACGGCGTCGAGGTATCCGATTTGTCAGGCGAAACACTGGCTGGAGCCGTCACTGTGATTGGTGCCAGCAGCCATCTGTTTGCGGGCACATTGCGCGAGAATCTTCTGATGGCCTTGCCCGATGACGAGATTCCTGATTCGCCGGATTCCGTGGACTCCCATCTGTGGTCCGCGCTCGAGCAGGCGCGCATTGCCGCCTTCGTGCACGCACAGCCGAACGGACTGGGCATGCCGATTGAGTCCGATGCCGCCAACCTGTCCGGCGGCCAGCGCCGGCGCATCGCCATCGCCCGCGCGCTCCTGCATGATTCGCCGGTATTTGTGTTCGATGAGGCGACCAGCAGCGTTGACGTGGAATCCGAAGAGCTGATCTTGGATACAATTCGCGAATTGGCACAATCCCGCGGCAAGACGGTTATTATGATCACCCATCGCATGGCCAACGCCGAACACGCTGACCAAGTGGTGGTGCTCGAACACGGCAAGTCGGTTGAGAGTGGCGCCCATACCGAGCTGATGACGGCGGACGACGTCTACGCCAAGCTGTTTGCCACGCAGGCAGATATTGAGAACTTCGGAGAAGGCCATGCTCGGCATGTGCTGCAGGTTGGTTCCCGCAAGCAGGAGCTGTCCGACGACAGTCGGACTGAGGGTGGCGCAGCGCGTGTAAGCGCAGAGGCGGGTATGACGGTTGACCACCTGCAGTCAGCTTTGCCGACGTCTTCCGCTGGCGGGAGTGAGCAGGCCTCGGCTGAGACTCCGGCTGGTGCTGCAAATAGCGATTCGTCTTCCAAAATGAGCACATTCCAAGTGCTCAGGCGACTGCTTAAGGAAGCCCGACCGATGGCAGGACTGATGGCAGCGGCCTCCACCGCCGGCACCATCGGCCATCTTTCGGCCACCTTCCTGCCCGTGTTCGGCATTATCGCGGCATTTGCACTTGCCGGTAATCCGGTGTGGGGCATGGGTGTTGTGCCCGCCGTCATCATGATGATTATCTGCGCTCTTCTGCGTGGTATCACCCGATACATTGAACAATATCTGAACCACAATGTGGCATTCCATCTGCTCGCACTCTTCCGTTCCAAGGCGTTCGCCGCGTTGCGCAGACTGGCGCCGGCCAAGCTCGCGGGCAAAGGTAAGGGCAACCTTATCGCTATGCTGACCACCGATGTGGAACTGCTTGAGATCTTCTTTGCCCACACCATCAGTCCGGTGGCCATCGCGGTAACCTCCACCATCATCTACACGATTGTGGCCGCCACCCTAAGCCCATGGATGGCGCTGGCGTTGATTGCTGCCCACCTGGTTATCGGCATCCTTGTGCCGCGATTCTTTGCCACCGGCGTACGTAACCTTGGCCCTGCCATCCGTGGCGCTGCCGGAGAACTCGACAATGTGATGCTCGATGACATGCGCGGCCTGGACGAAATCATCCGATTTGGCCGCGGCGAGGAACGTGCGCAGGCCATCGAGGACCGTACCCATGCGTTGTGGAAGGATCACGCCAAACTCAGCAAGGTCAACGGCCGTTTCACCGGAATCAGCGGACTCTTGGTGGCTGTGCTCGCAGCGGCTTCGGTCGCCGTGGCTATTGCCTGTGCCGGCGCGAACCCGCAGAGCATTCCGGCTCTGATTGCCGCCTTCGTGCTGTTCGCCAGCTCGTTCGGACCGACTTTGGCGCTCGCCGCCTTGGCCGCTAACCTGACTCAGACCTTTGCGTCCGCTAGCCGACTGTTCGGACTGATGGACGAGGTGCCCGCTGTGACCGAGAATGGCACTGTTGTGCCGCAGGAGTATATGGGCATGCGTCTTGATGACGTCACCTTTGCATATGCGGGGGAGCGCGAAGTCTTGTCCGACTTCTCGCTTGACGTGCCGCAGCATGGCGTGCTGGGTATCCAGGGGCCGTCCGGCCGGGGCAAGTCCACCATGCTCAAGCTGCTGCTGCGCTACTGGGATCCGCGGCGCGGTCAGGTGACGTTGTCCGGCATGCCGTTGCCCGAGGTCGATGTGCATGCTCGCCGACGTATTCAGGCCATGATGAGCCAGGAAACCCACCTGTTTGATGGCTCTATCCGAGACAATCTGCTGATTGCTTTGCCTGAGTCCGAGGTTGAAGCTGCAAATGTTGCAGGCAATGGGGAAGTGGGTGCCAAGACCGTTGATTCCCGACAGCAGCGGTTGGCGGCGCAATCGGCAGAGGACGATGCCGTTCGGGTGGCAGCATCTGACGGTCTCGACGCTCGTTTGCGTCAGGCTCTCGCCAAGGCCTCCGTGCTTGATCTCATTGATTCCTTGCCCGATGGCCTTGATACTCAGGTAGGCGAGCTGGGCGACCGTCTATCCGAAGGTGAACGCCAGCGTATCGGTTTGGCTCGTGTGTTCCTGCGCAATGCTGATCTGGTGCTTTTCGACGAGCCGACCAGCCGTTTGGATGCTTTGAACGAGGCTATTATTCTACGTTCCATTCACGCTATGGCCGTGGGTGAGCAGCATGCAGACAAGGAGCGCGGCGCGGCTGTGGTGCTGGTCTCCCACCGCGAATCCACCATGCGCATTGCTGATGCGGTACTCAATCTGTAACTGCCTGTAACTACGCGGGAATCACATCGCATTGCGTTACGTTACCGCGTTGCACTGCGGTTCCTCGCGGGTGGCGGCGATGCCATCTCCGGTCGTCATTGCGTTGCTGCGTTTGTGTTGCGATATGTGATGCGGCAACGCAGCAATGCGGCAATGCAATGTGATGTGGCAACGTGGCAACGTAGCGATGCAATAACGCGGCAACATGGCAACATGGCAATATGACAATGCAGTAACGCAACGCAGCATTCACGCCTTGATCAAAGCGCCGATGACGAGCGCCTTCCACAGCCCCGGGCGGAACAGGTCGTGAAATTCATGCGACATTTCGGTTTCGAGTTTGACCGATGCATGGATGTCGTCAGTGCGAAGGCGTGCCTGTTCGGTGCCGATGATGTGCTCGAGCACCGCGAATCCCTCTTCGGTTCTGCCGGCTTGAATGAGGATCGTGGGCTTTCCGGTGCTCGCACCATGGAGAGCAGGAACGCGGCGGCCGGAATCGCACCCAGCCCCAGCATCCAACGCCAACCGGTGTTGACATCCCAGCTTCTGGAACCGTAGGAGGCGATGATGTAGTTGATGACATTGGTCAGGAAGATGCCGCATACCGCGAGGAGCTGATAGGGAAAGGCAGGCAGACCGCGGATATTGGCCGGCTCTTAAGGCCAGACCGAACGTATATTTGCCTGATCCGTGAGTACGTATGGTTGTTCCCAAGGGATTGCGCTGCTTGGAAGCAGCTTGAAATAGGCCCGCCATGTGCTCTTCCTCTCAATACAGCTATGGGGGGTGCCTGTTCATACTGGTCAGATTCTTGTCATATGGCGTTGAATATCTACAAATGTGGGCATTAGTGAGGCGGCTGAGTGGTGGAATCGCGCCGTGGTGTGTGGTGTTGGAGACTCACGAGCATGCTACGCGTTATTTGGTGGTGTGCTGAGAGTCGGGACCTACTCACGTTGGGGGAGGGGAGAAGAGCCTCTGAGACAAGTCGCTGTTCGACTGGAGATTTGCTCACGTGGAAAGCGTGGAAAAGGCGAGAAAATCAGGCGTGTTGGGTTATTTTGACAAATTGGTACACAGGTGTATCATCTTAGGTATTGGTACACGGGTGTACCAAAGAAAACACCCCAAGGAAAGGTGGCCAGAGGAGACTTCGCAAGCGGCCAAACGAATTGAAATCCAACGCAGCAGTCGATTCGTTTTTGGCAATCGGAAGGCAGCCAAAGACAGCCGGAAGATAACCGAGAAGTAACCGGACGAAAACCGGAAGCCAGTCGGAAGAAAGCCAACCACCCGCAAGCCAACTCCAATGGTCCAGGAGGAGATAACATGCGCAACACCAAGAAGGTCATCGCGGCAACGGCAGCCGTGGCCACGCTCGTCGGTCTCGCCGCCTGCGGCAGCAGCAACGACAACAGCGTCAACAAGGGTGACGCCGACAAGGCCGAACTCGTGTTCTGGGGCTGGGATTCCGGCAACTCGATGAAGGGAATCCTCGCTGACTTCGAGAAGGCCAACCCCGGCATCACCGTCAAGTTTAACAACACCGGCACCGCCGAGAAGACCTCCACCGCGCTCTCCAACGCCATCGCCGCCGGCAATGGCGCCCCGGATGTCGTGATGCTCGAAGATCCGACCGTCACCCAGTTCGCCGTCACCGATGGCCTCGTGGATCTGAGCCGGTTCGGTGCCGACAAGCTCGCCGACGACTTCGCCGCCGGCCCGTGGAACAAGCTCCAGTACAACAACAAGCCGTACGCTCTGCCGATTGATTCCGGCCCTGAAATGTTCTTCTACAACAAGGCAGTGTTCGACAAGGCCGGCGTGGACGGCGAGTCCATCAAGACTTGGGACGACTACTACGAGGCCGCCAAGAAGATTCGCGCCATCGGCTCCTACATCACCAACCTTGCCGGCACGTCCAACGACTACCAGCCCTTCACCGCCCAGATCTGGCAGGCCGGCGCCCAGCCGTGGAAGGTCGATGGCGAGAACATCACTATCAACATGACCAAGGACGAGGGCATGCAGCGCTATATCCAATTCGTCCAGAAGCTCATCGACGAAGACCTCGTGGACACCAAGACCCCGAACTGGTCCGACGATTGGAACCGCGAGCTCAACGATGGCACCCTCGCCTCCCTGACCATCGGCGCTTGGATGCCGATCAACCTCATGACCGGCGCCCCCGATCAGGCCGGCAACTGGCGCGTCGCCCAGCTGCCGCAGTGGGAGGACGGCAAGGAAGTCTCCGCCGAAGACGGTGGCTCCGCACTTGCCGTCACCTCGCAGTCCAAGAACCAGGCCGCTGCCTACAAGCTCGTTGAGTACATGACTCATGGCGAGGGCGCTCAGACCATGGCCGACACCGGTACCTTCCCGTCCCTGAAGAAGATCCTGAAGTCCGACTCCTTCACCGACCCGACCACCGAGTCCAACAAGAAGACCAACGACTACTTCGGCGGTCAGAACGTCAACGAAGTCCTTTCCGCCGCGGCTCAGCGCCCGACCGAGAAGTTCCAGTACCTGCCGTACAACCCGTACGCCCAGACCGCTTACGGCGACGAAGTCTCCAAGGCCTACTCCGGCGACATCACCCTGGAGGAAGCACTCCAGAACTACGCCAAGAAGCTGGCCGAGCAAGGCAAGCAGCAGGGCTACAACGTCACCGTCAAGTGACACAATCCGATCTATTGCCGGTACATCCGGCACTGACCAACAATCAAAACCTGCGGCTAGGCCACTCTCCTTCCGCCTAGCCGCCCGATCTCCCACAGCGGGGATGCTCCCCAGTGTCCCCGCTTTCCCATGCCCTCACCTGACGTGACCGCTCCAATCGAGCGACCCCCCCTGATAGCGGGCGCAGCACAGCAATCCGTATCCCAAGAAAGCAATCGATTATGTCCGATCAAACAATGGCCGCAGCCTCGCAGCCAACGGTGGGAATCCTGCCTGAGGAGGCGGATCTGCACACGGCCGAGGCCCGCGTCAACAAGCATAAGGCCGATTGGCGTGGATGGAAGTTCATGTGGCCGTTCACGGTGGTGTTCGTGTTCGTGTTCATTATTCCGATTGTGTACGCCATCTACATCAGCTTCTTCAAGAAGCAGATGATCGGCGGCACGAGGTTCGTCGGGGTCGAGAACTACGCGCGCCTGCTGCAGGACGGCCAGTTCTGGTCGTCCGTGGGTCGTGTGGCGCTGTTCACCTGCGTGCAGGTGCCGATCATGCTGTTCCTGTCGGCTGCCATGGCCCTCGCCCTGGATTCGATGAAGCTGCACGGCGCCAAGTTCTTCCGCATCAGCACGTTCCTGCCCTATGCGGTGCCCGCGGTGGTGTCCACGTTGGTGTGGGGCTTCGTGTACGGCGCGAAGTACGGCCTGGTGGGCTCGTTCAACGACTTCTTCGGCACGAACGTCGACGTGCTGCGGCCGGGCGTGCTGCTTGCCTCCATCGGCAACATCAGCACGTGGGAGTTCACCGGCTCCCTGATCACGATCATCCCGCTGGTCATCGCGTTCCTGTGCCTGCAGAAGTACTGGCAGTCCGGCCTCGCCGCAGGCGCCGTCAAGGAGTAGTTGCTACTCCCTCTGGCTCTCCTCAGAGAGGGGAGCTGGAGAAATGGGGTCTTGGCTTCCCTCTCTGAGGAGAGCTGTCGAACGCAGTGAGACTAGGGGAGCCAAAGCCCAAAACCGGCAAACACAGCACCGGCCATGAGCCGATACAATAAAGGATTTGATTAATATGACTACTCGTAGAGCATTTAGGTGGCCTTCCCTGCTGACGGAATCTGGCCGCGGCATCGCGTTCGGCGGCGACTACAACCCGGACCAGTGGCCCGAGGAGACGTTGGACGAGGATATCCGTCTCATGGGTGAGGCCGGCGTGAACGTCGTATCGCTGGCAATCTTCAGCTGGGACAAGATCGAGCCGGTCGAGGGCGCGTTCACGTTCGAGTGGCTCGACCATGTGATCGACAGGCTCGGCAAAGCCGGCATCGCCGTGGACTTGGCCTCCGCCACCGCCACCGCGCCGCTGTGGCTGTACGAATCCCATCCAGAGGTGTTGCCGGTAGACCGGTATGGTCATATCGTCAACGCGGGCTCACGCCAGTCGTGGCAGCCCACAAGCCCGGTGTTCAAGGAATACGCGCTGCGCCTGTGCCGCAAACTTGCCGAACACTACAAGGACAACCCGTATGTGACCGCCTGGCACATGGGCAACGAATACGGCTGGAACAACCGCTACGACTACTCCGACAACGCCTTGGCCGCGTTCCGCACGTGGTGCGAGGCCAAGTACGGTACCATCGACGCGTTGAACGAGGCGTGGGGCACGGCCTTCTGGTCGCAGCACGTGAACAGTTTCGACGATGTGTTGCTGCCGCGTCACATGGGCGGCGACGCCATGGTCAACCCGCCGCAGCAGCTCGACTATGAGCGGTTCGGCAACGACATGCTGCTCGACTTCTACAAGGCCGAACGTGACGCCATCGAGCAGATCTGCCCCGGCAAGCCGTTCACCACGAACTTCATGGTCTCCACCGACCAGTGCGTCATGGACTACGCCAAATGGGCCGGCGAGGTGGACTTCGTGTCCAACGACCACTACTTCCATGAAGGCGAATCCCACCTGGACGAACTCGCCTGCTCGGACGCGCTCATGGACTCCCTCGCGCTGGGCAAGCCGTGGTACGTGATGGAGCACTCCACCTCAGCCGTGCAGTGGAAGCCGCTCAACGCGCGCAAACGGGCCGGCGAGCTCATGCGCGACTCCCTGGCCCACGTGGCCATGGGCGCCGACGCCATCTGCTTTTTCCAATGGCGGCAATCCAAGTCGGGCGCTGAGGCGTTCCACTCCGCCATGCTGCCCCACGCGGGCGCCGATTCCAAGGTCTTCCGCGGCGTATGCGAGCTCGGCAAGGCGCTGAAGACCCTCTCCGACGCCGGGCTGCAGGGCACTGAGCTCGAGCGTGCCGGCACGGCGATCCTGTTCAGCGCGGAATCCGAATGGGCCACACGCTCCGAAACCCTGCCCAGCATGAAACTCAACCACTGGCACGACGTTCGCGACTGGTACTGCGGCTTCCTGGATGCTGGGCTGCGCGCGGACGTGGTGCCGCTCGCCTGCGACTGGACCGACTACAAAACCATCGTGCTGCCCACCGTGCTCAGCCTGTCCGACGAAGACGTTCGCCGTATCGCCGACTTCGCGAAGGCCGGCGGAACCGTCATCGTCGGCTACGCCACTGGCCTGATCGACGAGTGCTTCCACATCGGGCTCGGCGGATACCCAGGTGCCGGCAATGGCCTCCTACGCGACATGCTCGGCATCCGCAGCGAAGAATTCAACATCCTCGGTGAAGAAGCCGAAGGCGAGCCCAGCGAAATCAGCCTGTCCAACGGTCTGACGACCCGCCTGTGGCAGAACGACGTGACTTCCGTAGCCGCGGACGCCACAGTGCTTGCCTCTTACACAGGTGAGTCCGCCGCCGACTGGGAGCTGGAGCGCACCCCCGCCATCACCAGCCGTCCCTATGGCAACGGTACCGCCATCTACGTGGGCTGCGACCTCAACCGTCACGACATTGCCCAGCTGCTCAAAGCACTTGGCTCCCGCTGGCGGGAGCTGTCGGCGCAGCCGACTGAGGGTGGTCAAACTCCAACCTATCCCACCACAGATCCCCGCATCCTGCACACCATCCGCCGATCCGCAGACGGCTCCACCCGCTTTGATTTCTACCTCAACCGCTCAAACCAGCCCGTCGCCATCAACGGTGTGGAGGGCAAGCCCATCATCGCCCACCGTTGCGAGACGGATGCCGTCGGATATACGCTGAACCGTAACGCTATTCTTATCGCTAAAACGTCCTGCTAGACCGCGCTAGAATGGCAATGTTGTCCGGATGGAGGAGCGCGGCATGAGCGACGAGAAAACAGCCAAGCGTCGAGTGACGCTACGCGATGTCGCTCAGGCCGCCGGTGTATCGCTCAAAACTGCGTCGAACGTGATCAATGGCTCCGGGCGTATGACCGATGAGACCCGTGCCAAGGTCGAGTCGGTCATTAAGGACCTCGACTACCGAGTCAACGTGGCCGCCCGCAACCTCAACCGCAATCACACCGGTTTCATCACCCTTGCCGTGCCTTCGCTGATTCCGCCATATCTGGCCGAGTTGGCCAACCGCACCATCGAGGCCGCCCGCCAGCGCAACTATTCCGTATACGTCACCACGTATGCGGAAGGCTCCGCGAAAGGCGCGCGCGATCTGCTGAAGAAGTTCAACTCCACGGTGTCCGATGGCATGATCCTTTCCATGAGCGAGGTTGAAAACATTTCGCCCGATGATCTGAAGGTTGATTTTCCGCTGGTCATCGTTGGCGCGCGTACCACGTGGGGCATTGTGGATCACGTGACCCCAGACGATGTATCCGCAGCCGCCATGGCCGCAGGCTACCTGTATGACCGCGGTTCCACCAGACTTGCAGTGATCGGTGCCCGTGACGTTTACGACGAAGATGCATTGCTGAATGCCGTAGAAGGCAACGCGCAGCTGCGTCTGCGCGGCATCATCGAAGAGACCCGCAGGCGTGGGCTCTCCTTGGATCCGCAGCTGATTGGCAACACCGATCAGGATTGGACCATCGGAGCCGGTGCCCGTGTGACCCAGCGGCTCATTGATTCCGGCGTGCCGTTCGACGGTGTGATCGCTCTGAACGATCAGTTGGCCATCGGCGCATTGACCGCTCTGCGCACCGCTGGTTATGAGGTACCCGCGCAGGTGCAGGTCATCGGCTTCGATAACAACGAGGAAGCCCCCTACCTGCAGATTCCGCTGACCACCATGGATTCCCGCCTTGACTGGACGGCTCCCACGGCAGTGAATCGCATCCTCGGACGCATCGACGGCAGCATCATCAAGCCCGAACTGCTCACCACCGAATCCCAGGTCATCGCCCGCGCCTCCACACGTTGAACGACATTGCTGTAATACTGGTGTTGCTGTACTGGGCCGTACGAGGCGATGATACACCGGTTGACCAGCGCGGCATAAAGTGTTAAGGTGACAATTGCGTGATACACAGCTGTACCACGTGGCGCATAAGGAAAGGAAGCGCCAAGCATCACTGGGCGTTCGTTCTGAGCGTTCACCATTCAAAGGAGAAAAAGCATGCGCCGAAATACCGCGCTTACTCGCATTATGGCATCCAGCGTGGCCGCCATAATGCTCTGCGCAGGAGGCACGTTCACTGCAAACGCCGCCGAAGAAGAACCAGTCAAAGCCGCCGTCTCGGTCAAGGCCATCCAAGGCTTAAGCGATGATTTCATCGGCGGTATGGACGTCTCATCCATGCTCTCGCTGGAAGAAAGCGGCGTCACGTTCAAGAACGCCAATGACGAGGTCGAGGATTTGTTCACGCTGCTCAAGGAATCCGGCGTGAACTATGTGCGTCTGCGCGTGTGGAACGATCCGTTCACCGCAGACGGCCGAGGATATGGCGGCGGCAACGTCAACGCCGATCGCGCACTGACCATGGCCAAGCGAGCCACGGCAGCAGGGCTGAAAGTGCTGGTCGACTTCCATTACTCCGATTTCTGGGCCGACCCCAGCAAGCAGCAGGTGCCCAAGGCGTGGAAATCCTTTGAAGGCGACGCGGACAAAACCGCCGACACCATATACGACTACACCAAGCAGACGCTGACCACGTTCAAACAAGCCGGCGTGGACGTCGGCATGGTACAGGTCGGCAACGAAACTACTGCGAAAATCGCCGGCATCTCCGGCTGGGACGGCATGTCCAAAGTATTCTCCGCAGGCTCCAAAGCCATACGCGAAGTGCTCCCCGAAGCCAAGGTCGTCATTCATTTCACCAACCCGGAGAAAGCCGGCACCTACGCCACTTACGCCAAACAGTTGAGCAACCACAATGTGGATTACGATGTGTTCGCCAGCTCCTACTACCCGTTCTGGCATGGCACCACCGAAAACCTCACCAGCGTGCTCAAGAACGTGGCCTCCACTTATAAGAAAGATGTGATGGTGGCGGAAACGTCGTGGGCATACACCTTGGATGATGGCGACGATGATTCCAACACAGTGCCCAGTAAAGTAACCGCCAATAACCTCAAGAAATACGACATCAGCCCGCAAGGCCAGGCCGATGAGATTCGCGCGGTCGCCGAGGCCGTGAACAATATTGGCGACAATGATGGCGATGGCGAAAACGACGGCCTGGGTGTGTTCTACTGGGAGCCCGCATGGGTGCCCGTGGGCACCGGCGGCAAGGATAACGCCGAGCTGGTGGATACGTGGAACAAGTACGGTGGCGGCTGGGCCACTGAAGCGGCCGGCGAATACGATCCCAATGACGCCGGCCTGTACTGGGGCGGCTCAGGTGTCGATAACCAAGCTTTGTTCGATTTCGATGGCAAGGCGCTCGCCTCTCTGCCGACGTTCAAGTACATTCACACCGGTGCCGTCACCGATCATGTGTTCACCAAGATAGATCCAGTGGAGATTACCGCGACTGACTCGGATCCCATCGACGCGATCAAAGCGCAATTGCCGAGTGAAGTGGCTGCACACTATCAGGATGGGGTGGACGAGACCGAAACCGTGACCTGGCAATCCGCTGCGCTTGACTGGATTCGTGGCGCAGGCACATACACCATCACCGGCACCACCAACGCTGGCCACGACGTGACCGCCACCATCACCGTCACCGCCACTCCCGCCAAGGATTACGTAACGGACGGCAACTTCGAGAACGCTGAAAACGATAAGAACTGGACCATTACCGGCACCGGTGCGTCCATCACCGAAGACAGTGGCAACGCCGCCGACGGCAAGCGCGCGCTGAAGTTTTGGGCATCCGATGCCTACAGTTTCTCCGCCACGCAGACCATTACCGGACTCGAGCCTGGCGAATACGTGCTGACCGCCATGAGCCAAGGTGCGGCAGCGGACAACGCCGCTATTACCGATGGTGTGACCCTCTCCGCCACAGCGGGTGGCAAGACCACGTCCGATGCGCTGGAACTCAACGGTTGGGTTAAGTTCGATACCGCCACCGTGCCTGTCGCTGTGGGTGCTGATGGCACAGCGACCATCACCATCACGGGCAACCTGCCTGCCGACGCATGGGGCAATGTAGACAAGGTCTCACTCGTCAAAAAGACCGAAACTCCGGTGAAGCCATCCACGGAGAACCTGGACAAGGCCGTGGCCGAAGCCGGGAAAATCAATCGCGATGAGTGCACCAACGAGTCGCTCGCCAAACTCGATCAGGCGCTTGCCGCCGCTGACGTGCTGCTTGCCGGCAGCGCCTACACCGAGCAAGACGTGAACGATGTGACTAAGCTTGTTTCCGATGCCATTGCCGGCCTCGCCCCAAAGGAGGTCTCCAGCCTGACCATCACGCCAAACAAAACCACCTATCAGGTGGGCGATGTCATCGATGCCGACCATGATCTCAAGGTCGTGGGCAACTATTCCGCAGGCATGGGCAACGTGACGCTTTCCGCCGACCAGTTCACGCTCGATTACGATTTCTCCGCTCCCGCTGATGCGGCGAAGGTTACCGTAACGCTCAAGTCGAATCCGAATGTCACCGAAACCTATACGGTTGCTGTTACCTCTCGGGCCGAAGGTGGTTCCGGCAACGGCTCGGACGGTGCGGGTAATGGCGGGGCTACTATCAATCCCGATACGGGCGAGGGCGATAAGACCAACGGTGCGAATGGCGGCAAGATCACTGGTGTGCTGAGCAATACCGGTAGCGCGGTGACTGCCGTGGGTCTTGCGGTTGTCGTTCTCGGCGTGGCCGGCGGGGTCTCGCTTGCTTTGCGTCGTAAACGCTCCTGATAGAGACTGATGCGGCATTATGATGCGGTTGCTGGCAGCCGGCAACCGGCTGTCAGATGCCATCTGTCGGTTTTCGTCTGCTTGAATGCCATCTGTCGGCTGTCGTTTATCGGTTGTCGGCTGTCAGATGCGTCTGTCTCGGTGCAGCGATGCGATTCTGTCCCGGTTCGTGCATCAATCGTTTGATGTGGGTACCAGGACAGAAATCACTGTCCCGGTTTGCGAAAACGGGTGTTTTTCGCGTACCGGGACAATTCCCGTTGCCCCGGTTTGCACGTCAATCGTTCTATGTGAGAACCGGGACAGTATGTTGATTTCGGGATTGGCTGTATTCCGCCGATTCTGTTTGTCGGGTATGTGGACTTTGAGGATTGGCTTGTCCTGGTTCTCGAAAATGGCCCGAAATTGCGTACTGGGACAACGATTTCTGCCCTGGCGCAAACGTCAATCGATTGACGCCTGTACCGGGGCAAATTCGCGCCCGAGAACAATAGGGCGAGGGCCGGTCGCAGGAGTAGAGCGTGATGTTGTCATGATTGCGCCTGGCTCTCCCACACGGAAGGCCGGGCGCAATCATGCCGTTTGGTTGCAGCCCCCGCACATCGCCTGCATAACCGTGTACAGTGGCGTGTAGTTGCAGTACATGAAGGGCACATGAAGGAGCATCGCACATCATGACCAACGGACGCATCAACCCCGCCAACGTGCCGGACGTCGCCTTGAAAGACGGCCAGTCCATTCCGCAGGTCGGCCTTGGCGTCCTACGCGTCGATGATGAGGGCGTGGTGCCCGCCGTCGAATCCGCGCTGGAAGCCGGATACCGCCACATCGACGGCGCCGCCGGATACGACAACGAGGCCGGCGTGGGCCGTGCGCTCGCCGCTTCCGGCTACAACAAGGGCGCTAAGCGCGAGACACTGTGGGTCACCACCAAGCTGCGCGACTCCGAGCAGGGCTACGACTCCGCGCTCAAGGCATTCGACAACTCCCTGAAACTCCTCCAGCTCGACTACGTGGACATGTACATGATTCACTGGCCCACGCCGTTCGACTGGCGTAGCACCGACACCTGGAAGGCCTTCGTCAAGCTGCGCGACGAGGGCCTGGCCCACACGCTCGGCGTGTGCAACTTCATGCCCGCCGACCTGAAGCGTCTGCACGAGGAGACCGGCGCATGGCCGGCCGTCAACCAGATCGAGCTGCACCCCACGTGGCAGCAGCGCGAAGTGGTGGCCTTTTGCAAGGAACATGGCATCGCCGTGGAGGCCTACTCGCCGATGGCGCGTGGCGCCGACCTCAACGCCGGTGACGGCACCATCGAGAAGATTGCCGCCGCCCATGAGGTCAGCCCGGCCCAGGTGATTCTGCGCTGGCACATCGAAAACGGCACCATCATCATTCCGAAGTCCGTGCACGCAGCGCGCCAGAAGGAAAACCTCGACCTGTTCGGCTTCGAGCTCACCGCCGAAGAACATGCAGCCATCGATGCTCTTGACGGTCCGACCCGCGCCGGTCATGACCCCCTCACCTTCACCTACGCCTGATGTCTCCGCGCCGTCGTCCTTACCGTTCCAGCGCTCACTTCAGCCGCCGCTTCAACGCCTCCGGGCCACTGGAGCGTGTGCTTATTCTCATTGTCATTGTGGCGGTCATTGGCATTACGGTCGGCCTGCTGCTGCCGCGAGTCAATCCTGATGCAGCCAAGCTCACCGGCGGATACACCGCCACCGGTTCCGCCGCTGACACGTTGAACAAACTTACCGTGGATGACAACCAGAGCGCACACGGCTACGACCGCGATTCCTTTGCATTCCGTTCCGTCGATACCGACGGTAACGGTTGCGACGCCCGCGATGATGTACTTGCCCGCGACCTGACCAACGTCAAATACAAATACGCTGGTTCCTGTGTGGTGGTGTCCGGCACATTGGATGACCCTTATACCGGGCAAACCATCAACTTCGTGCGCGGCCGCACCACCAGCGCCAAAGTGCAGATTGACCATGTGGTAGCGCTCGAAAATGCATGGCAGTCCGGTGCCAACAAGTGGCCCGCAACCAAACGCCACGAGTTTGGCAATGACCCTTATAATCTGCTCGCCGTGGATGGCCCCGCCAACCAGGAGAAAGGCTCAGCCTCCGCCGCTTACTGGCTGCCCACCAACAGCGAATACCGCTGCGACTACGTGGCACGCCAAATTGGTGTCAAAGACAAGTACCAACTCACCGTCACATCCCAAGAAAAGGACGCCATGCTCGCCGTCCTCCACACCTGCCCCGGCCAAGCCGTGCCAGCGGATTAGGAGGAAGAGGCTATCTCGAGGGATTATCCAGTAGAGGAGCGTGCCCCTCGTCAAATGCTCGTAGCAGTCGTCGCAAGAGAAATGTGGCGAAGTAAGGTGCAGTAAACACATGTTCACTACTGCCGATATTGCCTGCAGATAATTTCACGCCAAACTGAATCTCCGGATACGAGTCAGAAGAGATCAACGTTCGCATAGATTTGGCAGTAGTAAACATGTGTTTACTGCAATTACTGCGATTCTGCACTTTCATGAGCGAGTTTCTGGTGACGTAGCATATTTCATGAGTGAGATAAACGGCGTATCCTCTGTTGACTGACTCATCATTCTCCAATTGTCCGCAAATCGTTTGTGTATTGACACCCGAAACATGCCTGCGCTATAACTGGGCGCGGTATGAAGGAAATAGGGGAAGACGATATGACAGCACCACACACGGCAGCAAGCGCCACTGCGGCAGACATTGAGCAGGAAACGTCGGAAATCGAGAAGGAACGCCGAATCGCCAGCGATGAGGCGAACAACAAGGAAAATCCTCATGGCCATGCGCTCGCTAGCATTTTGGGGCCCGCGTTCGTGGCCGCTGTGGCTTATGTGGATCCAGGCAACGTGGCCGCCAACATCACGTCCGGCGCACGCTACGGCTACCTGCTGGTATGGGTGCTGGTGCTCGCCAACGCCATGAGCGTGCTCATCCAATACCAGTCCGCCAAGCTCGGTATTGTGACCAATAAATCCCTGCCCGAGTTGCTGGGCGAACGTATGAGCGACGCCGGCCGGTTCATGTTCTTCATGCAGGCCGAGGTCATCGCCATCGCCACCGATTTGGCGGAGGTGATTGGCGGCGCCATCGCGCTGAATCTGCTTTTCGGTCTGCCGATGTTCCTCGGCGGCCTGGTCATCGGTGCGGTCTCCACTGTGATGTTGTGGTTCCAAGGCGGCAAATCGCAAACCACATTCGAGCGCATCATCATCGTGATGCTGCTGGTTATCACGTTCGGCTTCATCGCGGGTCTGTTCGTGGCCCCGCCGAATCCCGTCGAAGTGGCCAAGGGGCTGATTCCGCGCTTTAAGGGTACGGATTCGGTGTTGATGGCCGCTTCGATTCTGGGTGCTACGGTGATGCCGCATGCCATCTACCTGCACTCCACGCTGGTGAACGACCATTACGCGGGCGGCGAGAAGCCATCGGTCGAGCGTCAGCTCAAAGGCTCGAAGATTGATGTGGCTTGGGCGTTGTTGCTGGCCGGCACGGTGAATCTGGCCATGCTGGTGCTTGCCGCCAACTCCCTGCATGGCATGTCAGGCACGGATTCCATCGATGGCGCTCAGCGGGCGATCGCGCAGGTGCTCGGCCCGGTGATTGGCATGATCTTCTCCATCGGCCTGCTGGCTTCGTCGTTAAGCTCCACGTCGGTCGGCACCTATGCCGGATCGGAGATCATGCACGGCCTGTTGCACGTCAACGCCCCGATGTGGGCCTGCCGTGTGGTCACGCTGGTGCCGGCTCTGATTGTGTTGTGGTTCGCCAAGGACCCTACGGAGGCACTGGTGATTGGTCAGGTGGTGCTTTCCATCGGCATTCCGTTTGCCGTGATCCCGCTCATGCGCTATACGCACAGCAAGGAACTCATGGGCAAATGGGCTGATGGCACGATCAAGCACATCATCTTCCTGATTGTGGTGGCGCTGATTGTGACCCTCAACGTGCTGCTCATCGTCCTGACATTGATGGGACGGGCGTAAGAAGCTGATGAGCCGGCTCCCGCCAGCGGAAGCGAGCAGCTTACCGAGCCATACGCCGTGCGCGGCGTTCGCGCAGCGCACGCAAGGAAATAATGTCACGCGTACGTCCGGCACCGTCGCCCTTGACGCCGAAAAGCACCATAAGCACCATTGCAAAGCACAGCAGCGCGGAGAATCGCAGCGCCCACTGGATGCCGAAGACGGAAGCCGCAACGGCCGAGGCTCCCGCTTGATGCCTCCATGCGGCAAACGTCTCCATAAGAATCACCAACACAGGTGCACCCACGGCACCTGCGATCTGCCGCGCGGTGTTCGTGACCGACGATCCGGCAGACACCTCATCCGGTCCGTTCAAGCAGTTCAGCGACCATGTGGTAATCGGCATAAGCAGGAATCCCATGCCGATCTGACGCGTGAACTGGCAAATCGACACCCACCAAATCCATGTATCCATAGACACCAAAGACATGCCGAGCGTACCGACGGTCAGCACAATCGAGCCGCACAGCGCCACTGGTCGCGCGCCAAAACGGTCCATCGCCCGCCCGCCGAAGAACTGGGAAACGCACTGGCCGAGGGCACCCGGCAGCATAATCAGGCCGCTCATGGTGGCCGAATAGCCACGGTCGGTCTGGATATACAGCGGCATGATGACCAGAATCGAGCTGAACGCAAAGAACGCCAGAGATGCCGTGATGGTGCCGACGGTAAAGGACCGATTCTTCAGCACTTCAAGATCCAGCAGCGGAGGCTGGGGGAGTGCGGCCGGCTCCGCTCCCGACTGCGCCGCCTTGGCTTCGCGATACCGCCGACCGTGACGCAGGTTGCGCATCACGAACCATACGATGCCGACCAATCCCACAACCATCGGCCCCCACGTTACCGGTGCCGCAAATCCATAGGTCTCCGAATTGGTGAAGCCGAACATCAGCCCGCCAAAGCCAATCACCGACAGGCTTACCGAGAAGAAATCCGCGCGGGCCGACGGGTCATGAGAACCGAAGTTATGCAGTCCGAACATGGCCGCCACCAGCGAGACCACGCCAATCACGGTCATGGTCAGGAATATGGAGCGCCAGCCGTTCGCATCGGTTTGCCAGCCGCCCAGCGTGGGTCCAATGGCCGGCGCCACACTCATGGCCATGCCCACCGTGCCCATCGCGAATCCGCGGCGAGACAGAGGATAAATGGAAAACACGGTGATCTGCAGCACTGGCCACATCACGCCCGTGCCCGCGGCCTCAAGCACGCGCCCGAGCAGCACCCAGATGAAGCTCGGGCCGACCCAAGCCATCAGCGAGCCGACCGTGAACACCGCCATTGAGCAAATCACGATCTGGCGGGTGGAGAAGCGCCGGGTCAGAAACGCGGTCAGCGGCACCATCACGCCCATGACCAGCTGGAACACGGAGGTGAGCCACTGTCCGGTGGTCACGGAGATATGAAACTCGGAAACGATGATCGGCAGTGCCGAGCTCAGCTGCAGCTGCGTGAAATTGCCAACAAAGGTAATAAAGGTCAGGATTGCGATGGAAATAAATGCCGCGCGGCTCAGTTTACCGTCCACGTATGATTCCTCACGGCTCAGTACCCGCTGCAATTCGCCGCGACGATTCTTGATTCCCTGAGCTCCAGTCACGCACTACCCCACTTCTGTTGCCCGGCCTGTTGCCTTGGCGGTGTCGGTGGCGCATCTGTTCAGTGATATATGCGCCTCGCATATCAATGCGTATTCGATGTATTCGGCGACCGTCGTCTTCGCGTGCTTGGCCGAGCAGCCTCTCAAAGCACCCCAATACGCTATACCCAGGGGTGGTCCAGTCGGTTCGGAATATGTGCAGAAGCGGGGGCGAACACGCTTTGTGCACAAGACCGGGGCATAATAGGCGGTTGGTTATTGCAAGAGGTTACAAGTCAATAAGATCAGTTTGGGAGTTAGTATGAGCGTTCATAGGGCAAGTCACGCAACAAGTATTCCACGCAGAAGGCACCGCATCTGGCCGTGGGTGGTGTTGATTCTGGCGCTACTTGTGGTGCTGCTAGGCGTGAGCGGATTCTTCGGTTTGAAGCTGTATTCCGAAGCCAAGCAGGTAAAGGCGCATGAGGAACAGGCGATGCAGCTGCTGGGCGGTGTAACCGACCTCGGTAACCTCGACAACCTCGATACGGTGAGCCAGCAGATCAGCCAGGCAAAGACCGAGACCTCGGCTGCGAACGAGATTGCGCACGGCACGCTGTGGAACATCGCTTCGAAGGCGCCGGTGTACGGCGGTGACATCACCACAGTGCAGGGTATGACTTCGGTGGTGGATTCGCTGGTCAGTGATTCGGTGCCGCAGTTCATGGACGTACTTTCCACGCTGAAGAGCGCACAGCTCAGCTCAGGCGACGGTCAGCTGAATCTGCAGCCGATTCTGGAAGCCCAGAAGAATATTGCCACCGCGAACCAGTCACTGCAGCAGCAGGTGCAGAAGTATCAGCAGCTGCCGAAGGCCCATATCGGCATGGTGAAGAACGCCTATACCGCCGGCAATACGCAGCTGACCAAGATGGCGGACAAAGTCAATCAGCTGTCCGGCACGTTCCAGATTCTACCGGACTTCCTTGGCTCCGATCAGCCGCGCACGTATGCGTTGATGGCTATGACCACTTCGGAGGAGCGTTCGTCCGGTGGCTTGATCGGTTCTGTGGGTGTGGTAACTACCGACAACGGTAAGATCAGTATTGGCGATTTCCGTTCGAATGGTGAATATATCCCATATGGTGCTGGTGATCCTACGGAAGACGAGCAGCGCATCTTCCGGCAGTGGGGACCATTGAATATGTCGTTCGATGTGCGAGATTTGGCCGTATACCCTGATACTTCACGCAGTGCCGAAGGTATGCGCGCGATTTGGCAGCGCACGCCGTGGGGGAGCAATACTCAGCTGGACGGCGTGCTCATGGTTGATCCTGTATTTTTGCAGGAACTTACGAAAATCAGTGGTAATGTCACTATTCCTGATGGAACGGTGCTTACGGGAGATAACACTGCTGAGTTTTTGTTGAACAAGGTGTATGTCGATTACCCAGTCTCCATGCAGGACGCCCTATTTGCTCAAGTCGCAGAACAAACAGTCGGTAGTATGTTCAGCAATGTTGATTTGGCTAAACTCACCAAGGTCGCACAGCTTATGGGTAGCATGGCCGAAGGCCGTCACTTCTCCATGTACGCATTCGACGAAACTGCTGAAAAGACCATTAGTGATGCAGGCTTTACTGCACAGACTCCGAGCAGTGAAGAGCATCCGCAGGTGGGAGTGTATGTGACTGAGCAGAATCCGTCAAAGATGGGATGGTATATTCATCGTACTTCGAAGGTAACTCGTTCCACCTGTGATAATGATGGTTCTCAGACCTATCATGTGGAATATAAGATGACAAATACACTTGAGAACAGCCAGATTAGAGCTCTAACGAGCTATATCCTTGGCTCCGGCGGACAAGGTGTGGAAAAAACTCTGATTTATGCGCCTGCCGGCGGCTCCATCTCAAATCTTAAGACCAGTGGTGGTTCAGTGACGGAGAGCCGTCAAGAAACATTGAATGGTAAAACCGTGTATGCGAGCAATGCCACGATAGCTCCTGGAGAGTCCGTCACCTATTCCTTCGACGTGACCACGTCCACCAAGGCTGTCTCCGACCTCACTATCGACCAAACTCCAATGGGCTGGATTGATTCCGGTGTTACCACCGACACTGCTGCCTGCTCCATCAACAAGCAGTAAAAAGAGCTCCCTCTGACAAGGGAGCTGTCAGCCACAAACGGCTGCCTGAGGAGAGAGACCAAAAACAAGAGGGCGTCAGCAAAAAGCTGACGCCCTCTACATTGCGAAAACTACATACCAGTCCCATTAAATACCGCGCCCACTGTCTTCAGCAGAATCGCAATATCCCCCGTGATAGACCAATTCTGAATATATGACACATCTGCATATTCAGACTGTTCCTGAGACAAATCATTACGCCCGGAAATCTGCCAAGGGCCGGTGATACCCGGCTTGACCAGTAGGCGAGTGGAATACAATGGCGAGTACTGGTCAACCTCATATTGACGTTGCGGACGCGGACCCACCATAGACATATCGCCCTTCAGCACATTGAAGAACTGAGGAACCTCGTCAATGGAAGTCTTGCGGATGAACTTACCAATTTTAGTAACACGAGGATCGTCCTTGACCTTGAATGTTGTTCCCAGTTCCACGCCAGCTGCGGCAGCCACTTCGGCATCCATCTTATCGGCGTTCAGCCGCATGGAACGGAATTTGTACATAGTGAAAGGCTTGCCGTAGATGCCGATACGAGTCTGTGAGTAGAACACGGGGCCACCGTCTTCTCGCTTAACCTTATATGCAGCCCATAGCATGATGGGCGAACTCAGAATGATTGCCACCAGGGAGAGAACGATATCGCACACACGCTTAAAGATGCGAGTCGACAGAGAATACTGTGCAAGTCGGGCTGTCAAAATCGGCATAGAGGGGTCATTGTGTAGCTGCAGGTTTGCGCCGCTCAGATCTGCAACGGATGCAGTAAGAGCCAGCTCGATGCCCATAGATTCAACAGCGAGCGAAAGAGTACGCATGGTTTCAGAATCATGCGTCAGCACATCAGCGATCAGAATAGTGCGAACCTTCATCCGCTTGGCGGTCTGAGGCAAATGGGAGTTCAACGCCATCACCTTGAGCCGCGCTTCTTCATCATTGGCAGGAATAAACGGAACCGATATAAGATGTTGAGCAGCATTCGGGTCATCCGAATCACACACAGAGGCAACAGGGCAGACCGCGATGGGTGCATACCCCAGGCTGAGGCATGCCTTGAGCTGCTTCAGCGTTTTACTGATGCCTTGCGGAGAGCCAATGATAATAGTGGGGTAGTTGAACTCGCCTTTTGCTCGATTGCGGTGAAGCGCACGACGCATCAGCCACCGTTCAACGATAACGAGGATGAGAGAAAGGATAGGAATAAATACATTCAGGGAACGCGGCACATTCAGATGGAACAAGTAGCCCAATGTACAGAGCATAATGAAGTCGATAAAGGCCGCATTCAGCAGCTTGGCATATAGTCCGTATCCCTTGCCCATAGTGTGGCGTTCGTAGCTTCGAGCTGCGTAGAGGCTGATGAGCCAGGAGATGCAGGCCAAGCTCAGGAAACTGAATACACCATAATCGGATGGTCCCATGTTCTGCACATTGGTATATGCTCCTGGATTGCACGCGAATACGATGCAGGTGGCGATGATGGTCATCAGCAGATCCAGAATCACCATGGTCGTATTGTACAGGTAACGCCATTTGGGCACTGAATATTCGGTGAGATGAGGCCTATCGCCAGCATCGTTATGAGTAACGGTGCCATCCGGAGAAGACGAGAAGTAAGTGCCGTCAAAAAATGTTGGTGCAGCCGTATCAGGAGTTGCGTCCGCAATGTGAGAATCCGTATGTGCTGCCTGAGCACGGCTGATTTGCACTCGGTGCAGTGTCTCAGTCTCTGCTGTGGTGTTGCTCATATGTTGAGCCGTTGCTGATGCCGTGGTGCTGATTCTTGACATGGTACGTGAACTTCGTCCCCTTAAGGTATTTCCTGAAACTGCAAGGAAATCATGTTAATTTCATCTCTGTTGCACACCCTACCATGAGTCCGCCCATTACCATGTTTGGTAGGCCCCGATGGTCGGGGTCGGGTCGCCGGTTCCGGTATGACTTTCCTGCCCTGTCGTCGATGATCCGGGGGGTGTTGTCGCCGGGAACGGGGACGCCCGATGA
>NZ_JAMOKQ010000011.1:0-101664 GCF_023656805.1 Bifidobacterium sp. M3-N-101 | reverse complement strand
CTTTCCCAGAAGACCATGCGATCAACTGGAGCATCCGGCATTACCACCCGTTTCCAGGAGCTATTCCGGTGCATGGGGCAGGTCGGTCACGCATTACTCACCCGTTCGCCACTCTCACCACCAGGCAAAGCCCGATGGATCCCGTTCGACTTGCATGTGTTAAGCACGCCGCCAGCGTTCATCCTGAGCCAGAATCGAACCCTCCACAAAAAAACTTCATGAAAAGCATCCGAACAGATGACTCACAAAACAAAAATCGACGAGCACGTCCTTAAGGAAGGACGCCCTCAAAAAACCTCACCCCTCATCAAACCCTCCCGGGTACCCGACCACCACAACAGGCAATCAGGCGAGGAATGAACTGGCAATCATTGACTATAAAGAAGTAGTACAAACACGCTCTTGAGTTCTCAAACCACCACCACACCAGCACACGAAACCCCGCATCCTCTCCAGGAGGGGAACCCCGTTGCGCTGAGCGGCAACAGGTGAATAACTTACACGAGCACATGGATTCATGCAAATCGGGCACAACAAAACACGCCACAATCGTTGCAACGACGGCGTTCTATCGGCGTGTCGAAAATGGCTTACATCACACCTTCACCATCACAATACGCCAGCTTTTCTCTGCATAATGGAGCAAAATCAAAAGTTCATCGGCGTGTCGCAATAGTTCATTCCATGTTCAATTCTCCACAGCCCGATTATGCGAACGGCTCCCTCCCGCACAGGGCGGAACGGGAGCCGAATCAATTCAGATCACATGGTATTCGCGTAGCAGGGTGGCAATATCCGTGCCATCGAGCTTCTTAAGCACCTTCTTGACCACGGCCTTTTCAATGAAGTTGAGCTTCATATCCGTCACCGGTGCGCCGTCGCGCAGGTTGACGGTGGCGTTGAGCAGGTTGCGTACGTCATAGACGCTGCCCCACACTTCAGGCACGCCACGATCCACTCCGAGCAGCGTATAGACGGCTTCCATACCGGTACGCATGGAGTATTCGGTTGTGAAGATCGTATCGCGTGGAGTTTCGGCGAACTGGCCGAGGAATGCGAAGTTCACGGCGCCATCGGGCACCACGTCCGGGCGGTCGCCGGCCGCGCGAGGCATGAAGAATGCAGTGATGTATGGCATCATCACCGGCACGGTATTGGCATGATGTTTGGCAAGCGGCTCGATCTTGTCGGTCGGTACGCCCATGTGGTAGAGCCACTCCTCACAGATTTCCTCGCCGGTGCATTCGGTCATCGGCTTCTTCACATAGTTGCCCGGCTTGTCCGGGAATAGGCCATAGACCCATACGCACAGCTGATTCTTGGGCTGATCGCGGAACTGCTGTTGACGATTGAGCGTCCAGCTCATCAGCCAGTTAGAATCCTGCACAGTGACGATGCCGCCGGTGACGACCTTGCCGGAGAACGGATCGCGCTTGCATATCTTCTGAATATACGGAGGAATCTCATCATCCAAAGTGGTAACAGTGGCGCTCATCCACTTGGTGGCGTTCGGGTCGGAACAGAACTTTTCCGGATGACCGAAGCTCGGATCCTGTTCGGCGATACGCCTCCACATATCCCAGCCGCCGCCTGGCTTCAGATCCGGATTCCATGCGGCGGGCGAATTCTGCGAACCCATAGTGGAGTTCTCCACGCAGCCGCCGTTGGTGATGAACACCAAATCGTTTTCCGTCAGATCGATAGAGGACTTCTCCCCTTCCTGGCTGACATCGATGCGTACGGCGAGCTTCTTGGTGGGGGTGCTGGCTGGATTGCGCTTGAAGAAACCGGAAGTGGCCTGGATTTTCTGGATGGTGTCTTGTCCGACGCCAGTATGCTCGCGCTTGGGGCCGTCTCCCCCACCGATGGCGAATTCGACGTTCTCGACCTTGGTGTTGTATCGGAATTCCACGCCATGAGATTCCAGATATTTGACCATTGGCAGAATCATCGACTCGTACTGGTTGTAGCGGGTGAATCGCAGTGCGGAGAAGTCCGGCAAGCCGCCGATGTGATGAATGTAGCGCTTGATGTACAGCTTCATTTCCAACGCTGAATGCCAATTCTCAAAAGCGAACATGGTACGCCAGTACAGCCAGAAGTTGGAGTTCAGCACCTCGTCATCGAAGAAATCGGTGATCGGCTTGTCATACAGGTCCTCGTCCGGAGTGAAGAACAGCTTCATGATTTCCATGGAAGCCTTGTCAGACAATCCGAATTTGCCCTTGAGTCCGGCATCCTTGCCGAGATCTTTGGTGGCGCGGCATAGCGAGTAATTCGGATCTTCCTTGTTGAGCCAATAGTATTCGTCGAGCACGCTGACTCCCTCGGTCTCGATGGAGGGAATCGAACGGAAGAGATCCCACATGACCTCGAAATGATTGTCCATTTCGCGGCCGCCGCGCATCACATAACCGAGACCAGGAATATCGAGACCATCGCAGGCTCCTCCCGGTACGGGATCCTTTTCGAGAATATGAATATGATCGCCTGGCATCTGGCCGTCACGCACCAGGTAACAGGCCGAAGACAAGGCCGCCAGACCGGTGCCGATGATATATGCATGCTTGCTGTCTACGCCGGCTGGCTTCTTCGGACGGGCAAACGCCTCATAGTTGCCGCTGCTGTAGTACATGTTCCGCCTCCTTGGGGATGAATTGACAATCCATCAACTCTTCTGTACAGATATCTTGTCGCGTTATTGCCGGACACGCCATAGGCAGTGTCCGGCGTTCTGCTGCATTTGTTTGTGGATTACATTAACGGGCTTTGCCATTGACGTTCGCCCTGCGCATTCGGCTTATGTGACGAATCAGATATTGCCGCGCGAGTGCTGGTTGGCCCAGGACTGAGACTGCACGAAGGTGGCGGGGTCGGCACTCACATTGCCCTTCGGATCGTGCAGGGCATCGATGGCAGCAAGTTCCGTGGCAGTCAGGTCGAAACTGGCACTGGCCAGATTGGACTTCATACGTTCGACGTGCTTGGACTTCGGGATGATGATGCGACCTTCTTGCGTATGCCAACGCAATACCACCTGTGCGGGCGTGACGTTGTGGGCCTCGGCCGCAGAGACAACCGGCTCGGATTCGATGTCCTTGCCGTGGCCGAGCGGGCTATACGCTTCAACGGCGATGCCATGTGCCTTGCAGAAGGCGAGATTATCCGGCTGACTGAAACGCGGGTGCACTTCGATTTGGTTCACCGTTGGGGTTTCGCCGGAATCATCGATAACAGCCTGAAGATGCTCGGGAAGGAAGTTACTGACGCCAGCCACGCGGATAGCACCTTCCTCTTGCAGTTTGAGTAGCGCCTTCCATGTCTCCTTGTAGAGATCGACTGCGGGCAATGGCCAATGAATCAGGTACATGTCGACTACATCCACGCCCAGCTTGCGACGGGATTCCTCGAACGCGATGCGTGCCGGATCATAGCCTTGATCGCAGTTGCGCAATTTGGTGGTCACCCATACTTTGTTGGCCATGCCAGTAGCGCGTAATGCATCGCCGACTTGTTCCTCGTTGTAGTAAGCGGCTGCAGTATCGATGTGACGGTAACCGATTTCCAACGCTTCTTCGACGGCCCGCTGCGTATCTTCGGGCGGAATCTGGAATGTGCCGAATCCGATTTGTGGAATAACAGTGTGAGCCTTGTTCTGCAAGGTGATTCCCGGCGATTGCAATACCTGAGTCATATGTTCCTCCTCAGAGCGGTTCCTATGCCGACCTCATTGTAGGCATCCGCAACCGTTTGGAAAGGAAATGATCTGCACTATTGCGCCGAATTATCGTGCTGGATGATTGATGAGATCGCGTTCAATCCATGCCATGACGAGATCTGCCAAACGGTTCACTTCCGCTTCCGTCAGTTCACGCCCTTTGGGTATGTGATGCCATTTTTCGATGCATCCCCGGCAGCATGTGGCGGTGGCATGCTGGGAGGTGAATACTGGATGACCACGCCACGGTGTTTGTTTGCCATCATTTTTCGGCTCGGCCGCACCTACCCGCTCACGCAGCATTTCATGCGCATGCCGATCGATGGTCGCTTTACCTTTGACCCGAGCGTAGGCACGGTCTTTGTCGGTCAGCACGAACTTGGCACGAAATGCCGAATGCTGCAAACGCGTCAGCGTTTCAGCAATCCACTGTTGTTCATCATCGGCCGTCATGCCTCTTAAGCTTAGGCAGCGGGGAGACAGCTGGGGCCGAAGAGAATCTTGATCTCAGCAAACAGTGAAGTATCTCGTTTGACGCGGAACCGATCGCCGAATGTCAGCACCTGCGCATTGCCTTTCTTGTCCATCACCGCCAAGTGCACCTCGCAATAGCCGGGATGGTTGGTGAGCACTTGCCCGAGTTGCATCATATGTTGACGATCCAAAGCCGCGTGCGGCAATGTGATGGTCAGCGGGCGCTCGTCCTCGGATTCCAGAGTGGGCACCTGCAGCTCGGTGGCACGCATGGAAACGGTCTCATCGCGCAGTTCCACCTGGCCTCGTATCTGCACGATGGCATCCACGGCCAGCTCGGCGGCAGCGGCCTCGTAGACCTTACCGAAGAACATGCATTGGATAGAACTTTCCATGTCTTCAATGGTCACAATGGCCCATGGGTTGCCCTTCTTGGACACACGGCGATCCACGCCGGTGATTAGACCGGCCAAGGTGACCTGCTGCCCCTCACCCATGGTCTTGGCTCGATCGATCAGATGTGCAATGGACATTTCACGCAGGGAGGCCAGTATCGACTGCATACCGGAAAGCGGGTGGTCGGAAACATAGAGACCCAGCATTTCTCGTTCAAAGTTGAGCTTTGTTTTCTTGTCCCATTCCTCGATATCCGGCACGGTGACAGAGGCGTCGCCCATGGCTTCCGCTCCCCCATCGTCCGCATCGGAGAACAGGTCGAACTGACCTTCGGCCTGCTTACGCTTGAGACTGACCACTGAATCAATGGCGGCCTCGTGGACAGTGAACAATGCGCGGCGGTTCGGGTCAATCGAATCGAAGGCACCGGCCTTGATCAGCGATTCGACCAGTCGCCGGTTGAGCGCGGTCAGAGGCACACGCCGAATGAAGTCCATGAAGTTCACGAACTTGCCGCGCGGTCCTTCGCGCTCGGCAATGATGTCGGCCACTGCCTTATCGCCCACGTTACGGATGGCACCAAGGCCAAATCGGACGACGTCTCCTACTGCGGAGTACGCGTAAACCGATTCATTGACATCCGGGGACAGCACCTGGATGCCCATGCGGCGCGCTTCGCCCAGATACAGTGCGGTCTTGTCTTTGTTGGTGGCGGCACCCTGCAACAGGGCGGCCATGAACTCGACCGGATAGTGGGTTTTCAGATAAGCGGTCCAATAGGAAATCAGACCATATGCGGCGGAGTGCGCTTTATTGAAAGCGTAACCGGAGAACGGCACCAGAATATCCCACACGGCATTCGCCGCTTCCTCGGAGTATCCGTGCTCCTTCATGCCTGCAAAGAATGGCACCTTTTCCTTGGCCAACACTTCGGGCTTCTTCTTACCCATGGCTCGACGCAGCACGTCTGCCTTGCCCAGCGAATAGCCTGCCAGGATTCGTGCGGCGGACTGCACCTGCTCCTGATAGATGATCAGACCATAGGTCTCATCGAGCACCTGCTTGAGCGGCTCCTCGAGTTCGGGGTGAATAGGTGTAATCTTCTGCAGACCATTCTTACGCTTGGCGTAGTTGGTGTGCGAATCCATACTCATTGGGCCCGGTCGGTACAGGGCGATAAGTGCAGAAATATCGTTGAAATTATCAGGCTTCAGCGTTTTCAGCAGCGAGCGCATACCGTCGGAATCAAGCTGGAACACACCCAAGGTGTCGCCTCGGGCCATCAGCTTGTAGGTTTCCGCATCATCAAGCGGAATCTTGGTGTAGTCGATAGCGGGCTTGCCGTTGGCTTCGATATTCTTCAGGGTGTCGTGGATTACCGTCAAGTTGGACAGGCCAAGGAAGTCCATCTTGACCAGACCCAACGTTTCGCAGGTGTGGTATTCGAAGGTGGTGGTGATGGTGCCATCGGTACGTTCCAGCAATGGCGAGGTATCGGTGATGGGTGCGCTACCCATGATGGTGGCGCACGCATGCACACCGGTCTGACGAATCAGGCCTTCGATACCTTTGGCCTCCTCAGTAATGCGCTTGGCATCGGGGTCGGAATCGTACATCTCGCGGAATTCCCTGGCCTCGGCATATCGTTTGGCCGAAGGGTCGAAAATATCATGCAGGCTAATGTCCTTGCCGCCGGTGGCCGCCGGGGGCAAGGCCTTAGTGACTTTTTCTCCAACCGAGAATTCATAACCCATGATGCGGGCGGAGTCCTTCAGCGCCTGCTTGGTTTTGATGGTGCCGTAGATCACGCATTGGGCAACCTTGTCGGTGCCGTATTTTTCACCGCAGTATTCGATGACTCGGGCACGGCCTTCAGGATCGAAGTCGACATCGATATCCGGCAGGCTCACACGCTCCGGGTTCAGGAACCTCTCGAAAATCAGACCGTGCTTCAACGGGTCGAGCTCGGTGATGCCCATGGAATAGGCGACCATGGCGCCTGCAGCCGAACCACGGCCCGGCCCCACCATGATGCCGTGGTCCTTGGCCCATTGGATGTAATCGGCCACGACGAGGAAGTAACCGCAGAACTGCATTTGGCAGATCACACCGCACTCATAATCGGCCTGCTTGAGCACGTTCAGCGGTGGATTGCCGTCATAACGCTTTTCGAGTCCCTCTTCGACCTTCTTCAGGAACAGCGAGGTCTCATCCCAGCCTTCCGGACAGGGGAACTGCGGCATGAAAGCGCCGTCCTCGTGATCATCGAACATGACGTTGCAACGTTCGGCAATGAGCAACGTATTGTCGCAAGCGTCGGGATGATCCTTGAACAGCTCGCGCATCTCCTCGGCGGTTTTGATGTAATAGCCGGTGCCGTCGAACTTGAATCGATCCGGATCATCCAGTCGGGAGCCGGAGTTGATGCACAGCATGGCATCCTGTGCGCCGGCATCTTCGGCATGCACATAATGGGAATCGTTGGTGGCCAGCAGCGGGGCGTCCAGCTTCTTGGCAATGGTCAGCAGGTCGTCGGTGACCTGGTTCTCGATTGTCAGACCGTGATCCATGAGTTCGATAAAGAAATTGTCCTTACCGAAGATGTCCTGGAATTCACCAGCGGCACGCAATGCCTCGTCGAACTGTCCCAGGCGCAGACGAGTCTGGATGATGCCCGAAGGGCATCCGGAGGACGCGATCACACCTTTAGAGTAGGTGGACAGCACTTCTTTATCCATACGCGGGTAGCGCATAACACGGCCTTCAAGATTGGCCACGGACGAGGCTTTGATGAGGTTGACCAGGCCTTCGTCGTTTTCCGCCCACATGGTCAGGTGGGTGATGAGACCACCACCGGAAACGTCATCACGACGCTGAGCTTCGGTGCCCCAGTGCACACGGGACTTGTCCTGACGCGCGGTTTCCGGGGTCACGTAAGCTTCGATGCCGATGATGGGCTTGACGCCGTTGGCCACACAGTTGGTGTACATCTCATAGGCACCGTGCATGTTGCCATGATCGGTAATGCCGACTGCCGGCATCTCAAGTTCGGCGGCTCGCTTGGCCAGATCCGGGATCTTCGACGCACCATCAAGCAATGAATAGTGCGTGTGGTTGTGCAGTTGCACGAAGTTCTTCCCGTAATCAGCCATGCGTTCCACCTTACCGTGTGGTCTTGTCGGCGGTAGATATGTACCGGCGAGCGTCATAGTTGGCCGGTTTTAGATACGACCGCTCCGCAGCCCCCTACCTTGACATTCGGGCGAATAATCAGTCGTACAAACAACATCGTGATGCCTCCCATCGCGCATTCCGATACTTCCATCGTCAAGACCCGTCCTCGGCAATATTGAAAGCGACTACGCACAGTTTCCCATTGAGATACAATTACCGGTAGCTATCTACCGTTTTTTATAGCGCGTCCGATTGGCCAAGGAGGGACTATTATGAGCTCATCGCCACTAACCGCAGCACCTTCCACCGCGCAAATCGTCATCGAAATCCTCGAGCTGCTGGATTCCCGCACGGACAGCGAGCATGGGCTGACCGCCATCGAAATCAGCAAAAGCATCGGCGTTTCGGAGAAGACCGCGCGCGGACATCTCAAGGCATTGCATGACATGCAGCCGTTCGGACGCCGGGTGGAGCATCTGGAGCGGCGCGACCTTGCCAAGGCGGAAAGCGTTGACCCCAAGCCCGGATGGTATATCGAGCCCGTATTTGACACGGCCCAGATGCGGCTGCTTGCCGATGGCGCGGCGCTCTCGCATTCGGATGGCGAATACTTGCAGGATCTTATCGCGAAAATCTACACATTCGCGGGCAGGTCAGGCCAATTGCGCGGACTCAACCAGCTGGCGACGCCGAAGAACTACAACACCGAGTTCCTCAACAACATCGAGCTGCTCAATGATGCCATCGAACACGAGCGCACAATTCGGTTCCACTACTGCACGTACGACATCAATGGCAATCTGGTCCCCCGCCTTGACAGTTCCAGCTCCCCCAAGGAATACCGAGTCGACCCCTATCATCTGATGTATAAGAACAGCAAGTACTACCTCATTTGCCACATGCATCAGCACGACAGCCTGTCCTATCTGCACGTGGAGCGGTTCCGCGACTTGACGATGAGCAGTACCGATCATTCGCTCAAACGCACGCTTGACAGCTTTAGCCCGGTTCCGGGAACACCATTCAACGTCACACAACATATGAACGAACGCCCTTACCCGATGAACGGGAAAGCCGTACCGATTCACATGCGCATTAAGGGCACGCTCGAACCGTTATATGACTGGTTCGACGAGGCTACCGTCACTCAAATCAGCGACGCCGAATACGACGTGCACATTGTGGCCAACGAACGAGCCACATTATGGTGGGCATTGCAATACGCCGATTCGCATTTCATTGAGATTCTCGAACCACAGTCTTTACGCACCATGTTGCATGATACCGGCCAATCCCTGACGCAGATGTACCAAGAACCATGAGGACTATTCGCTAATCCACCAACGATTCAACCGGCTCGGTATGACGAGCGCGCATGACATCAAGAGCAGCAGCTAAGTCAGCAGGGTAATGAGACTCGACCGTAGTCCAGACGCGCGTGCGGGGATGGCGGAATTCAAGCTTCATAGCGTGCAACCATTGGCGGTCAAGACCCAGAGCCTCGGACAGCACCGGATTGGCACCATACATGGGGTCTCCGCATAACGGGTGACCAATGGAAGAGAAATGCACACGAATCTGATGGGTACGACCGGTCTCCAGATTCACGGATACCAATGTGGCCTCGTGGCCGAACCGCTCCAGTACATCCCAATGAGTGATGGCCGGCTTTCCTGCTGGAGTGATGCAGAATCGAAAATCAGAGACTTTTGCTCGCCCAATCGGAGCCTCGATGGTGGCTTTGTCCTCTTTCAACCCACCCTGCACCAGGGCATGATAGGTTTTCTTCACTTCATGCTGCGCGAATTGCCGACGCATTTCCGTGTACGCCAACTCGGATTTGCATACCAGCATAAGGCCGGAAGTCCCCACGTCAAGCCGCGAGACTATGCCCTCACGTCCTGCAGCACCATAGGAAGTAATGCGCACTCCGCGGTCGCGCAACGATCCGAGAACCGTAGGCCCGGACCATCCGACTGAAGCATGGGCCGCTACTCCCACCGGCTTATCAACTACGACGACATCATCGTCCTCATAGACCACGGCCATATCGTTCGCGATGGGTTCCGGTTCGACATGATTCTCAACCAAATCGAATTCGACGGTCTCCCCTGCCATTAAGGAACTGGAACGTGCGACCTCGCGTCCAAGAATGCGAGCCTGACCGGAGTCGATCAGATCGGCGGCCTTGGAACGCGATATGCCGAGCATCTTCGCGACTGCCACATCGAAACGCTTGCCAATCAGTGCATCAGGGGCGGGGACCATTCGGCTCATTATTCGGCATCTGCCTCCGAATCGGAAGACGAATCAGCGATGTGCGCGGACTTCTCATCCAGCTCTTTCTGCGAGAACGGCTCACCGATGAGAATCAGCACGACTAGGACCACAGCGGCAACAACAAGATAGACATCCGCCACATTGCCGACTGACCAGCCGTAATTCAGAAAATCCACGACCTTGCCGTTGAGGAAGCCGTCGGCGTACATTACACGATCAATCAGGTTGCCCAAGGCCCCGGCAAAGGCAAAGGACAGTGCCACGGTCCACTTCGTGGAAATCGTGCGTATGCCCAATACCACGAGTACCACGCAAGCCACAATGGCCAGCAGACTGATTACCCAGGTGGCACCGGATCCCATTCCTAATGAGGCACCAGGATTGCGAACCAGAGTCAGGGAAAGCAGTCCGGGAATAACTCGGATGGACTGTCCGTCAGACAGCGCGGCCATGGCCCACGCCTTGGTGAGCTGATCAGCAATCAACGCAACCGCGGATACACATGCAAAAACGGCCACGCGGGTGCGCAGCCGTCCCTGTTGGTTCATCATATGAACTTACCTACGCTCAGTTGGCCTGAGGCTCAGACTGGGTCTGGCTCTCGTAGTTGTTCGATTCGGAAACCTGAGCGGCAAGCTGGCCGAGGAACTCGGTAAGGCGTGCACGGTATTCGGTCTCGAACTGCTTGAGGCTCTGGATGTTGCCCTCGACCACCTTGGACTGAGCCTGCAGGTTGTCGCGCACCTGCTGTGCGTAGGTGTCAGCGGCAGAACGAGTGTTCTTGTCGTACTCGGCAGCACGGTTCTGAACTTCGGACTCATACTGATCGGCATCAGCGTGCTGGGTCTTGGAGTAGTTATCCGCGTCCTGACGAGTCTTGGCTGAATAGGAGTCGGCATCCTGATGCGTGTTCTGCGCGTAGGTGTCGGCATCAGCACGGGTCTTGTCGGAGTATGCATCCGCCTCGGAGCGCGTACGGTCAGAATAAGCATCTGCTTCGGAGCGCGTACGATCAGAATAGGTATCTGCTTCGGAGCGCGTACGGTCAGAGTAGCTGTTGGCCTTGTTCACCAGTTCGGTGTACTTGTTCTGGCTGGCCTCGGTGATTTCCTGCGCCTTGGCCTTGCCCTTCTCCACGTACTGATCGTGCAGCTGCATGGCCAGGGTGAGCATTGCGGTGGCACGTTCGGGCTCGGTGCCCGGCATGGAAGCTGCGCCTGCAATCTTCTGCAGAGAACCAGTTTCGGTGCTCGGCTCGACCTTGGAGACCTGGGAACGAAGCTGGTTTTCGCGCTGCTTGGCTTCCTCGAGCTGACGAGTGAGGTCGGCGATCTGAGCGGCCTGCTGCTCAACGGCAGCACCCTGCTGCCGGGCCTCGGCAAGCTTGCGGGACAGCTCCTCGTTGGACGCACGGAACTGATCGCGCTCCTGCTGGATGGCGGCAATCTGCTGGCCAACAGCCTTCTGGTTGCCGGTAGCCTGAGCGGCCTGAGCGGTCAGCTGGTCGATCTGAGCATTGAGCTGATCGACCTGCCCCTTGAGCTGATCATTCTGCGCAGACAGAGCACGGTTGGACTCCTCCGCCTCGCTCAGTTTGGCAGCAGCCAGTTCGGAGGCCTGAGCGTCGGACTCGGCACCGGGCTGCGCCTGTGCCGCAGCGTTCTTCAGATCGGCGTTTTCGGCCTGCAGCTTCTGCACCTGACCGGACAGCTCGGAAATCTTAGCATTCAGATTGCTGACATCAGGACCCAGAGACTGAGTGGCCTGACCGCCGGCGACTGCCTGACGTCCCAGAGCCTCAACCGTTTCGGTGACCTGATCGAGGAAGTCATCGACCTCGTCAACATCGTAGCCTTCCTTGAAACGAACGGTCTGGAAGGTGTGCTCCCTAATATCTTTCGGCGTCAACAGAGCCATAAATCTTGCACCTCGCTTTGGGGCATTGCCCGCGCTTACGTTGGTATCAAGTCAAAATGCTATCACGACCCCATCGTTTACAGTCATTTTGCGCAGATTTTACGGCACGTATGTCGCCGCAAGAATATTGCTCAAAGGCGCTAAAAGATGATGAGCACAACGCTTTCGAGCGCCACCAGCGCAAAATACAACACTATGAAACTAATATCCAGACTAATGGCGCCCAACGGCAGGGGACGAATATAGCGACGCAGCCATCTCAACGGCGGCTCGGTGACGGAATACACGATATTGATGAGCTGAGCCACCACACCTCGCGGATACCAGTTACGAGCAAGGATGGAGACCCAGTCGAGAATCATGCGCACGAACAGAACAGTGATATATGCGTTGATCAGCCATGCAAGGACACGGCCGATCATGGCGAATACAAAGGACAACATGGTGTCACCCTAACAAGCATGTATGAGAATTTGCCGACAGCGCAAATAATAACGACCGGCCTCTCTCGAGTACCGGTCGTCGCCCTGGCTGCTTGCCAATATGAAGTGCTGCTAGTTAGCGAATAGATCGTGCGCGGAAGCCGTAGTGGTCGGCTCTTCGACCTTGATGTTCACCTGAGCCGGGCTCAGCAGGAACACGCGCGGGGTTACACGTTCGAGCGAGCCTCGCACGCCAAATACCACACCTGCGGAAAAGTCGACGATACGGTAGGCCACGGCTTCGGAAACTCCAGTGAGGTTAAGGACGACCGGCACACCATCACGCAACGCACGACCCACCAGCTGCGCATCCTCATAAGACTTGGGATGAATGGTGGTGATGCGATTGACGCGACCACCCTGGAAAGGAGAAGTCTTGGCAGATGGACTGGCCGTCGACTGCGCGATCGGAGTCACCGTGTGGTCAGAATCGAAACTCGGCTTGGCCGCAGGCTGCTGCTCATCCTCCTCATCGAAGTACTCGTCATCATCATCGACGACATCACTCATGCCCAGATAGGACATCGCATTCTTCATGAACCCAGCCATGGATCAGTCCTTTCAGCGCAGGAAGTCGGGGATATCGAGGTCACCGGCCGGATCATTGACGGCGATGGCCGGATGTTCGGAAGTCGAGTCATCGAACGGCAGCGAAGTCGAATCGCCGGAAACGGGCGCATACGATGGAACCGTGGCAGCCGCTTCACCAGCCGGATTGTCGGCAGGATGAGCTGCCGCCGGAGCGACGGGCTCGTCGGCAGGAACGACCGGGGACACGGTCTGACGATCAGACGCCTCCTGTGCGGAAACAGGATCGAAGCCAGCGGCGATAACCGTGACACGTACTTCGTCGCCATAGGCGTCATCCAAAGCGAGACCCCAGATAATCTGTGCCTCCGGATGAATGGCCTTACGCACCAGTTCGGTAGCTGCAGAGGCCTCCTGCAGCTTCAGATCAGTCGGGCCGGCGATGTTGATCAATGCACCATGTGCACCCTCGATGCTCTCTTCGAGCAGTGGGGAGCTGATGGCGATCTCGGCGGCCTGAGTGGCGCGATCCTCGCCCCGCGCGGAACCGATGCCGAACAGCGCGGTGCCGGCACCACGGAGGATGGAGTTCACGTCGGAGAAATCCACGTGAATGTAGGAATTCATCGAGATGAGGTCGGTGATGCCCTGCACACCGGCAAGCAACGCGGTATCGGCGGTTTTGAACGCCTCGATGATACCGATGGAGCGATCGGAGAGCTCAAGCAGGCGATCGTTCGGAATAACAATCAGCGCGTCAACTTCCTTACGCAGATTGTCGATGCCGTAGTCGGCAGAAGCGGCACGCTGGGGACCCTCAAAGCCGAACGGACGAGTCACCACGGCAATGGTCAGAGCACCCTGCTGATGTGCCGCACGAGCAACGATCGGGCTGGCACCAGTACCGGTACCGCCGCCTTCGCCGCAGGTGACGAACACCATGTCGGCGCCCTTCAGGGATTCCTCGATATCCGACTGGTGATCCTGAGCGGCCTTGGCACCGCGCTCCGGGTCGGCTCCGGCGCCGAGTCCACGGCTGGACTTGTCGGATAGTGAGATTTTCACGTCGGCATCAGAACGCATAAGATCCTTCGCGTCGGTGTTTACCGCCACAAATTCAACGTTCTGCAGTCCTTCGGCGATCATACGGTTAACGGCGTTGCCGCCGGCTCCACCTACGCCGACGACCTTGATATTGGTCTTGTCGTTGAACTCAGTCTGGGCGATCTCGCTCACGTTTTGACTCCTGTCACTTCACGGTTACACCTAAGAGTAGCGCAAATAGGATACTGGTGGAGGGAAATTCACGCGAGGAAAAGTGCGTGTTGTGCATTTCTTGTTTGAAATTGTCAACCAATCAGTAGCTGGCATCCATCGGATCATCGCCAAAAAGCGCTTCGCGCTCCTCATGGGTGGTGGTTCGTGATTCCAACCAGCCGTAAGGCAAATGAACCTTTTTGGCGAAGCGTACACGGCCACGCGGCTTGTCGACCACACGTGGAGGGTATTCGATGGTGGGATCAAGCTTGCCGATCTCTCGATCCACGTCGGCAAGATTCTCACACTCCATGAATGCCTTACGAGTACTGCCGCCGACCGGGAAACCTTTGAGATACCAGGCAATATGCTTGCGCAGGTCATGAACAGCCATCATTTCATCACCTTCATAGAACTGGGTCAGTAGTTCGGCATGATGATGGATTACCCGACAAACCTCGCCGAGGTTCGGATTAAGACGTCCAGGATTGTCTTCAAACGCGTTCTTGATATTGGCGAACAGCCACGGACGGCCCTGGCAGCCGCGTCCGATGGCTACGCCATCGCAGCCGGTCTCACGCACCATTTCAAGCGCGTCTTCGGCTCCCCAAATATCGCCATTGCCGAACACCGGAATATCAAGGTGTTCCTTGAGCTCTCCGATGCGGGACCAATCGGAGTGGCCGCCGTAATATTCGGCGGTGGTGCGGGCGTGTAGGGTCACCGCTTTGCAGCCTTCCTCCTGAGCGATATGTCCAGCTTCAAGGAAGGTCTCATGGTCGTGATCAATGCCGACTCGGATCTTTGCGGTTACGGGGATGCCGGCCGGCTCGCACACGGCAACTACACGCTGAATGAGTTCAGTAAAGATGTCAGTTTTCCAGGGCAAGGCCGAACCACCACCGCGGCGAGTGACTTTGGGCACCGGGCAGCCGAAGTTCAAATCCACATGGTCGGCCATGTTTTCATCGACCACGATTTTCGCGGCCTGTTCGGTGATGGAGGGATTCACACCGTAGAGCTGCAGCGAACGAATCTTCTCGCTACTGGCAAAATGGCACAGGCGCAGAGCCTTGGGGTTGCGCGCCACGAGGGCGCGTGCGGTAATCATTTCGGCCACGTAGAGACCGTCGGGACCATATTCCTCACAGATCACGCGGAATGGCCAGTTGGTCACACCCGCCATCGGCGACAGCACCACCGGAGTCGGCACGGTGATGTTGCCGAGCTGAACCGGGGCAATGTGTACCTGCGTTTCCGGGCGTGATGGAGCGTCCGTGCGCGGATCGAGGTTGTTGGTCTCGTGAATAGCGGTGATGGTGGTTTCCATATCCATGCTCTTGCTCCCGCTGGCGGGAGCTGTCAAACCGTAGGTGAGACCGAGGGTGGTCTTCCTTGTGCAGAAAAGACCACCCTCAGTCCGGCTGTCGCCGGCCAGCTCCCGCCAGCGGGAGCCAGTCACCTTGATATATCAGGCTTTAGTACAGGCCGCCGGCTTCCTGAACGCCGGACTCAGGCCAGGCTTCGCCACCCATCTCCACGGGCTTCAGCGGCACGCGGGTGCGCTTCTCGCCGATGCGGGCGGCCACATAGTCGGCCACCTTGTCGAGAGCGACGCGCTCCTGGACCATGGTGTCACGCTCACGGATGGTCACGGCGTGGTCCTCGAGAGTATCGAAGTCCACGGTAATGCACAGCGGGGTGCCGATCTCGTCCTGACGGCGGTAGCGGCGGCCGATGGCGCCGGACTCGTCGTAGTCGATCATCCACTCGTTGAAGCGCAGGTCATCGGCCAGGTTCTGGGCCACGGTCCGCAGTTCGGGCTTCTTGCTCAGTGGCAGCACGGCGGCCTTGACCGGGGCCAGACGCGGGTCGAGGCGCAGCACGGTGCGCTTGTCGACGCCACCCTTGGTGTTCGGAGCCTCGTCCACGTCATAGGCGTCCACGAGGAAGCACATCAGGGAGCGGGTCAGGCCAGCTGCCGGCTCGATGACGTACGGGATATACTTCTCGCCGGTGGCCTGGTTGAAGTAGCACAGATCCTCGCCGGAGTGCTTGGAGTGCGCGGTCAGGTCGTAATCAGTACGGTTGGCAATGCCTTCGAGCTCGCCCCAGTCGGAGCCCTGGAAACCGAACTTGTATTCGATGTCCACGGTGCGCTTGGAGTAGTGGGAGAGCTTCTCCTTCGGATGCTCGTAGTGGCGCAGGTTCTCCGGCTTGACGCCGAGGTCGATGTACCAGCGGGTGCGGGCGTCGATCCAGTACTGGTGCCATTCCTCGTCGGTGCCGGGCTCGACGAAGAACTCCATCTCCATCTGCTCGAACTCGCGGGTGCGGAAGATGAAGTTGCCCGGGGTGATCTCGTTACGGAAGGACTTACCCATGTTGGCGATGCCGAACGGCGGCTTGGAACGGGAGGAGGTCATCACGTTCTTGAAGTCCACGAAGATGCCCTGCGCGGTCTCGGGGCGCAGGTAGTGCAGGCTGTTCTCGTCCTCGACCGGGCCGAGGTGGGTGCGCAGCATCATGTTGAAGTCACGCGGCTCGGTCCACTGGCCACGGGTGCCGCAGTTCGGGCAGGCGATGTCCTTCATGCCGTTCTCCGGCATCGTGTCGCCGTGCTTCTCGGCGTAGGACTCCTCGAGCTTGTCGGCGCGGTTGCGCTTGTGGCAGTTGAGGCATTCGACAAGCGGATCGTTGAACACGCTCACGTGGCCGGAGGCCACCCACACTTCGGGAGGCAGGATGATGGAAGTGTCGACACCGACGACATCAGGACGGGTGACGACCATGGAGCGCCACCATTCGCGCTTGATATTGTCTTTGAGAGCGACGCCGAGGGGGCCGTAATCCCATGCGGAACGGGTGCCGCCGTAGATTTCGCCGGCGGGGAATACAAAGCCGCGACGTTTCGCGAGGGATACAACTTCATCGAGTTTGGACTGAGCCACAATGCACCTTCTGGTTTGAACGGTTTGGGGTCTTAATTGGCGTTTCGAGTGTAATGGTACAGTGTGACAGTCCCCTACACCGCCCGTAGCGTCTCCACGTAGCGCCGGCCGATCACGATGCGCGCGATCGCGAACAAGGCGGCCACGACGGCCAGCATCACGATGAATGGCAACCATTGCGGCCAGCCCCATGCCATCGTGGCGATGTTGACGCCAGTCAGCAGTCCCATGGGTATATAGGTCAGGTACACCATCGCGACGAGGCTGTGCAGGTTCGTGCTCGTGGTCGCCATCACGATCAGGGTGATGCAGCAGCTGACCGCGACCGCCGAGCCGTAGGCGGTCAACAGGGGCAGCGAGACGAGGTCTGTCCAGCCGAGTCCTCCGAGTGCCAGCAGGTAGCCGATCAGGAGCATCATCGACACCGCCAGCGGAATCAGCGCGAACAGCATGCGCGAGAGCAGGTATTCGGCCATCGGGCGTCCCGATTCGCGGAACGCGCGCTCGCTGTAGCGTTGCGCGGACTCCTCAAAACTCCATCCGCTGTTGCCCAGTGCGAGGCTGCCAGCCTCGGCCGCCGGTTCATAAGCGAACAGCGGCGCCCAGATCGCCATCAGCGACGCCGTGATGGCGTGCACCTGCTGCGGGCTGAAGCCGTTCGACTGCGCGGTGCCGGCCGCATAGCTCGTGATGGCGATCGCCAACACCAGGTTGCCGATCATCACCGCCCAGAAGATGCCCCGGTTTTTGCACACCTGCCAGTCATGCCAGAACAATGCCTTCATCATATGCCTCCTTGCCTGATGCCTACCGAATGCCGAAGTCGACTGATTCGTCAGCGGTGCGGCCAAGTGTGGCGGCCTGTTTGAACGCGTCGAAGTCCTGGAAGTCGTCAAGCATCATGTCCTTGGCGATGTGCCTGTCGTCGAGAATGACGACCCTGTCGGCCACACTCCAGCAGTATTCGAGATCGTGCGTGATGGTCAGGATCGTGCGTCCGGAATCGCTCAGCTGCTCCATCAGGTCGATCATGAGGTCGCGGGTGATCGGGTCAACCGAATTGGTCGGCTCGTCAAGCAGGATGACGTGTGGCTCGAACAGCATGCCGGCGACGAGTCCGGCGCGTTTGCGCAGACCGCTTGACAGCTCCTTGACCTTCTTGTCGAGATGCTCGGTCAGTCCGAATGCCTGCACGAGCTTTTCGTTTTCCAGATGCTCGAGGTCGATGGCCTGCCGGCCGTTCCTCCGGCCCGTGTCCATAAGCATGGCACGGAACCGTATGTTCTCACGCACGGTCATGGTCGCAGCGAGGTTCGATTCGTCGGACAACTGGAACACGTCCTGCATGCTCGGCACGAGGTTTGCGTTGATGACCGCTTCACCGGATCTTGGTCGCAATAGCCCGACGATGATGTTGAACAACGTGGTCTTGCCGACGCCGTTGTATCCCAGGATCGCCAGCGACTGTCCTTGCGGCACGCCGAAGCTCACATGCTCGAGTACCGTCTTCTTGCACGTGTATCCGAACGCGACATCGCGCACCGCGATGATAGTTTGACCGTTTTCAGGCATATCTGCCCCTTTCCCCAAAATGAACGCTTCTTTATTTCCCAAGGGATACTGTGGGTCCTATCACTTGCTCCCCCTGAAGGGGGAGCAAAGAACGCGGCTCATAGTTCCCGCCGCGTATCGACGAACCGACTGTCGAACACCGCGACCGCGACGGCGACAAGTCCCGCGGCAACTACGACGAACCCCATCATCTTGGCGGCCAGTGGAATCCATGTCAGCACGAATCTCGAACCGGCCAACCCGGCCAGTACCACGACCGACACGAGCATGCCGATCACGACATTGCCACCGGTCAGCAGCGCGCCGAGCGTGGTGAACACGCAGAACAGCACGGTCGCCGTCAGCGTGAACGCGATCAGTCCCGCATCCGTCACACCAATCACCCTCGCCGCGACCAACAGGATCACGACGGTGTATCCCGCGACCGGGACCGTGCCCAACAGCAGCTTTTCCGCCACATACTCCCCCATGGGCCGGCCACTGAACCGGAACGTCTCGAGGACGCCGTCGCTGCGATCCCCTCCGACCAATCCCGATATCACCGGCGGTACGACGATCATCAGCATCGACGCCAACGCAGCGGCCAGACCGACCGTCGCAGCGGCGGCATCCGCACGCTCGATTCCGTCACGGATCAGCGATATCCACGGCATCGCACCTCCGATGACCACGAACGTCAACATCACCCAGTCATGCCGCAGCCGTCCCAGATCCCTATACAGCAACCCTTTCATGATCCCCATCACCGTGCCTTTTCATAGCGCGGCTCAGCAGGGTCCGGCATCACGCCGGCGACGATCTGCCGGAGCACCTCGACATGCGCGTTGAACGCAGCGAGACCCTGCTCAGTGAGCGACACCCAAGTGATCGGATACCGCCGCGCCACCCCCGGTTTCTTCGCAATCGCCACGTATCCGGCGTCCGCCAGGGTTTTCAGATGCTTGGAGCATGTCGCGTCGCTGATGCCGAGCGTGTCGCGCAGCACGTCGAACCGCACCGAGTCGGAGGCGGACAACAATCCACAGATGCGCAGCCGAATCGGCGCGTGGATCACTTCGTCGAAATGCGGTGCCACACCTCTTGTTCCGTCATTCCCACCGTCCGCCCATTCAATCGTCCGCTCACTCATTGCAGATTCCTTCCGATCATGTCTCGCAACAACTCGTCCTCGAATAGACGCATCAGATAGGCGAATCCACCGGCCGAAGCGGCGACGACCGGCAGCATCCACAGCAGCGGTACGCCCTGCAGGCCGGCGGCCATCATCAGTGCGCAGCCGCCCCAGCACACCGCTGTGGCACCCGTCAGGCACATCCACGCTCGGCCGGTCATGCGACGCAGACGATGCCGGTCTCTGACCATCAATCCGCATTCGCGACGGACCCGCAACGCATTGCAGAACAGCCAAGCCAGCGCGATCGCAAACGCGGCGAAGAACGAACACGCCCATACCGTCTTCGATCTGCCGAACACCGATGGCGGTACGCTGAACTCCGACCACGCCAGCAGGTCCAGAAACATCGCGTTGCCCATCAGCGACAGGTAACACCAGTGCGGGAACCGCACGCGCGCGACCAGCCGTGCGCGGTCGCCGTCAATCAGGCGCAGGGCCTGCTCCGCCGATGAATCCGGCAGGAACGACCGTTCGTCATCCATGTGTGATCATCTCGATTCAATATCGTCACAGCAGAACTTCTTTCCAACATGAAAAACAGTACTACTTTCCATTATGGAAAACAAGTTGGCGTGTCAAACTCGTTCATCGCGCCGAACGCGTCCATTACCACGCATCGCCACGACGCGCCAGACCTGACGACACGTATCGAACAAATCCGTCACGATAATGTCCATGTTGGCGCATAGCGTCGGCACTGTAATGCAGGGGAACTCGCATGTGGTTCGCGAGTTGAGAAAGGCCTGAGCCTGACCCTTAGAACCTGTTGGTTAAGACCATCGTAGGGAGCAGTAAATGAGCAATAGTGCATCATCGTTTACCGGTGTGTCCAGCGGTTGTACCGCCGGGACTCCGGTTCCAGCCGATTCACCCGTCCGTGACAATATCGCCGATGCCGTTCGCCGCGTGCGCGAGACGACTCCATTGGCCCAGTCGTTCACCAATTTCGTGACCATAAATCTGGTTGCCAACGCGCAACTGGCAGCCGGCGGCACTGCGGCCATGAGCTTTCTGCCGGACGACGTAATCGAAACCGCGAAAATCGCGGGCGCGAACTACATCAACGTGGGCACGCTGCTGCCGTTCTATAAGGACGCGCTGCCCGAAATCGCCCAACGACTCAACTACTTGGACAAGCCGTGGGTGCTCGACCCGGTGGCCGCCGGCATCGGCCGCACCCGCACCGCCATTCTTCAGGCCTTCAAGGCCGCTCCCCCGACTATGATTCGCGCGAACGCCTCCGAGGTAATCGCGCTGGCGAACATGTGGGGGCTCGACACCGAAACCGTGGGGGACGCTTCCGAGCACCGCCCCGCCGGAGTGGAATCCATCGACGACGTGGAGTCCGCGACCGGTGCGGCGGTGACGCTGGCACAGTATCTGACCGAACAGCACGCCAAGCATTCCTCCCATGACGCTTCCACCCGCTGTGCAGTGGCTGTGTCCGGCATCGCCGATCTGGTGACCGACGGTGAAACCGTGTACCGACTGCCGGGCGGCAGCGCGATGATGACCAAGATCATCGGTGCAGGCTGCTCGCTGGGCGGCGTGGCTGCCACATATCTGGCGGTTTCCGATCCGTTGACCGCCGCTCTGTCCGCGTCTCTGCTGTACAACCGCGCGGGAGAGATAGCCGATACGACTTCGCACGGGCCGGGCTCGTTCCAGGTTGCGTTCCTTGACGCGCTGTGGAATGTGACCGCCGAACAGGTGGCGGAATCCGAGATTTTGGTGCAGTAGTTTCCGTTCCCTCTGATGAGGGAGCTCATAACAGTTTTTCCCAATAAGACTTCCACAAGAAACAACAAAGGTAGGAATAATAATGAGTAATGAATACCCATACGCCTCCATGCGAGACAGCTTCGACCTGTCCGCGTACTTCGTGGTGGGGCCGGAGGACTGCAAAGGCCGTCCGCTGACCGACGTGGTGGATCAGGCTCTGCACGGCGGCGCAACCTTCATCCAACTGCGCGCCAAGGAGGCCGATGCCTCTGAGCTGACCGACATGGCCCGCGACATCGCGCAGATCATCGAGGACAATGAAAAGTCCGATTCCGTGGCCTTTGTGATCGACGACCGTGCCGACGTGGTGTGGCAGGCCCGCCGCAAGGGCATCAAAGTGGACGGCGTGCACATCGGCCAGACCGACATGGAGCCGCGCGAAGCCCGCGCCCTGCTCGGCGACGAGGCCATCGTGGGCTTGTCCGCCGAAACCGAAAGCCTCGTCCAGCTCATCAACGAGCTGCCCGACGGCTGCATCGACTACATCGGCGCCGGCCCGCTGCACGTCTCCACCACCAAGCCCGAGGCTTCCGTAGGCGGCAACGACGGCTCCGGAAAGACGCTGGACGCCGCCCAGATCAACACCATCTGCGTCGCCAGCGAATTCCCGGTGGTCGTGGGCGGTGGCGTGACCGCAGCCGACATGGCCATGCTCGCCGGCACCAAGGCCGCCGGCTGGTTCGCGGTCTCCGCCATCGCCGGCGCCGAGAACCCGGAAGAAGCCACGCGCGCCATGGTCGAAGGCTGGAAAGCCGTCCGCGGCGACAAGAAGCACTGCTACGCTCCGCGCATTGTGGCCCACGCCCCCGCCGCCGACCCCCAGGCCGCCCAGGAAGGCACCGCCGCAGCCGGCAGCGAAGCCACCGAAAAGAAGTTCACCAACGCCAAGCAGGCCAAGGACGCGCAGAAGCTCGCCAAGCAGCAGCGCGTGGACATCGCCGCACGCGGCTCCGAGCAGCGCGACAAGGCGCACATCCGTAAGACCAAGACCGTGCCATTCACCTACCAGTACGGCTCCTACGATCTGGAAGTGCCGTACACCGAAATCAAGCTGTCCGACACCCCCGGTGTGGGCCCGAACCCACCGTTCCACGATTACAGCACCGAAGGGCCCAAGTGCGATCCGAAGGAAGGCCTTAAGCCCCTGCGTCTCGACTGGATCCGCGACCGCGGCGACATCGAAGACTACGAGGGCCGCCGCCGCAACCTTGAGGATGATGGTAAGCGCGCCATCAAGCGCGGCCGCGCCACCAAGGAATGGCGTGGACGCAAGCATGAGCCGATGCGCGCCAAGGACCACCCGATCACCCAGATGTGGTACGCCCGCCACGGCATCATCACCCCGGAGATGCAGTACGTGGCCACCCGCGAGAACTGCGATGTGGAGCTCGTGCGCTCCGAGCTGGCCGCCGGCCGCGCGGTGATGCCCTGCAACATCAACCACCCCGAGGCCGAGCCGATGATTATCGGATCCGCCTTCCTGACCAAGCTCAACGCCAACATGGGCAACTCGGCCGTCACCTCCTCCATCGACGAGGAAGTGGAGAAGCTGACGTGGGCCACCAAGTGGGGCGCCGATACCGTGATGGACCTGTCCACCGGTAACGACATCCACACCACCCGTGAGTGGATTCTGCGCAACTCCCCCGTGCCGATCGGCACCGTGCCGATGTACCAGGCCCTCGAAAAGGTCGAGGATGATGCCTCCAAGCTGAGCTGGGAGCTGTTCCGCGACACCGTGATCGAACAGTGCGAGCAGGGTGTGGATTACATGACCATCCACGCCGGTGTGCTGCTGCGTTACGTGCCGCTGACCGCCAACCGCGTGACCGGCATCGTCTCCCGCGGTGGCTCCATCATGGCCGACTGGTGCCTGCGCCACCACCAGGAGAGCTTCCTGTACACGCACTTCGACGAGCTGTGCGACATCTTCGCCAAGTACGACGTGGCGTTCTCTCTGGGCGATGGCCTGCGCCCCGGCTCCCTGGCCGACGCGAACGACGCCGCGCAGCTTTCCGAGCTCATGACTCTGGGCGAGCTGACCGAGCGCGCCTGGGCCAAGGACGTGCAGGTGATGATCGAGGGCCCGGGCCACGTGCCGTTCGACACCGTGCGTATGAACATCGAGCTGGAGAAGGCCGTGTGCCACAACGCCCCGTTCTACACCCTCGGACCGCTGACCACCGATACCGCTCCGGGTTACGACCACATCACCTCCGCCATCGGCGCCACCGAGATCGGTCGTTACGGCACCGCTATGCTGTGCTACGTGACCCCGAAGGAACACCTCGGCCTGCCGAACAAGGATGATGTGAAGCAGGGCGTGATCGCCTACAAGATCGCCTGCCACGCCGCAGACATCGCCAAGCACCACCCGCACGCGATGGATCGTGACAATGCGATTTCCAAGGCTCGCTTCGAGTTCCGTTGGCTCGACCAGTTCAATCTGTCCTACGATCCGGACACCGCCATCGCCTTCCACGATGACACCCTGCCCGCCGAGCCGGCCAAGATGGCGCACTTCTGCTCGATGTGCGGCCCGAAGTTCTGCTCGATGGCCATCTCCCAGAACATCCGCAAGGCATTCGGTGGCGAGGCCGCTCAGCAGCAGATCGTGAAGGAGGCTGCTGCAGGCATCGACTCCGAGGCACTGGCTAAGGCCAAGGCCAATGTCGATAACGGCGTGGTGTCCGCCAACGTGCTGAGCCCCGAAGAAATCCTCGCCGGCATGGATGCGATGAGCGAAAAGTACACCGCCCAAGGCGGCAAGCTCTACTCCACCGCCCAGGAGTAAACCTCTCTGGCTCCCCTCTCTGAGGGGAGCCAATTATTATGCCCGGTGGTGCCTTAATTCGGGACGACGCTCGACTCGCTCGAAGGCGGTGACGAGGTCGGCAGCCCGGATCGCGCCGCGGCGGTCCTTGGCGGCCACCAGAGCGGCCTCGGTCCAGATGGCGCACACTTCGGCGCCGCTCCAGCCTTCGGTCCGCTGTGCGATATCCGCCAACGGCAGTTCGCCCTCGATTGACAGCGAACGGGCCTGCACCTGCAAAATACCCAAACGGTCGCGCTCAGACGGCATCGGGAAAGGAATCTGCCAGTCGAAACGGCCCGGACGCAACAAAGCGGGATCCACGTCCTCAATACGATTGGTCGCAGCGACCACCACAACATTGCCCTTGGACTCGAAACCATCCATCAACGTCAGCAACTGCGCCACCAAGCGCTTGCCGACGCCATTGGTATCGTTCTCGCGCGAGGACGCAATCGAATCGATCTCATCAAAGAAGATGATGGCGCGCTTGTCCGCCTGCGCGGCGGCGAAAATCATGCGCAGCGTTTCCTCACTATCGCCCACATACTTGCTCACGATGGTCGGGCCGGACACCAGATAGAACTGCGCGTCCGCCACATTGGCGATGATGCGGGCCAGATGCGTTTTGCCGGTGCCCGGAGCACCGGTGAAGATCACGCCCTTGATCGGCTTGGCACCGATCGCACGCATCTGCGCACTGTTGCCCAGCTGCGTTTCGATAAGCTCCTTGGCGCGCGTGATCACCTGCTCATAACCGCCGAACGAATCGAAGGTAAGCGACGGATCGCTGCCCGGCGTGATGCGGTACTGCTTGATGTCGTCATCGTGATCGGATTCGCCTGGACGGATGGCCGTGGGCCACAGCACTCGTTCAATGCCGAACAGGTCGGTGAACTGCACGGTGTTGCCGGGCATGATCGAATTCGGGTAATCGCCTTCAAGCAGTTCGAGGCCGTCGGAAGTCTCCAGGACCACGCCTTCGTTGAGCGCACGGCGCACGATGCCCACACGGGGCTTCAACGGCCACACATCATGCGGCACTTTACGATAGAAATCCGTGCCGACGAGCAACACGTCGCCCACATCGAACACCTCCTGACGCGGAAATGTGAGCTGTGTGGTGTGCCCATTAGGCATTACGCCAAAATATGCGGTGCGTTCATCGTCAAAACCGGTGATGCGTACCAAGACGCCGTCACGGCGCAGTACATCGTTATCAGCCATGTCCCCTCCCGAACATTTCATGAATCAATCGCAATCAGCAAACCCTCCCATCTCACCACAGGAGCGGCAAAACATCAAGGAAAACCGCTCCGAAAAACATCATGGGCCCCACTTAGAATGAACACTATGGCACAGATTGCAACATCTACACTTCCCGCTGTTCTCGCGATCTCCGGCTCCGACTCGTCCGGCGGTGCCGGCATGCAGGCCGATCTGAAGACCATGCTGGCTTGCGGCGTGTTCGGCATGAGCGCCATCACCGCGCTCACCGCACAGAACACCACCGGCGTGCGTTCCATTCAGGACACCAAACCGGACATTCTCGCCGACCAGATCAACATGGTGTTTGAGGATATTCCGCCGGTCGCGGTGAAAATCGGCATGGTGTCTGCCACTGACATCATCGACGTCATTGCTGAACGACTCACCTTCCATCACGCCACGAACATCGTGCTCGACCCGGTTATGGTGGCCACTTCCGGTGCCAAGCTCATCAGTGACGATGCCATTGCGGCCTTGACCGGCAAGCTGTTCCCGATGGCTACGGTCGTGACTCCGAACATTCCCGAAGCCGAAGTACTGACCGATACGCTGATTCGCGATCAGGAGGATATGGAGGCCGCCGCCCACCGCATCGTGGAGCGTTACGGCTGTGCCGCGCTGGTCAAGGGTGGTCATGGCACCGAGGATGCCAACGATGTGCTTGCCGAGACGGATGGAACCGTGACCTGGTTTGATGGCGCGCGTATCAATAATCCGAACACGCACGGCACCGGATGCACGCTGAGCTCCGCCATCGCCTCGTATCTGGCGCTTGGCGACACGCTGCCCAAAGCCATCAAGCATGCGAAGAAGTATCTGACCGGTGCGCTGAAGATCCAGCTGAATCTCGGCCACGGCTCCGGCCCGATGGATCATTTCTGGAAGTATCGCTGACATAAGTGTGGTTGTTAAGCTCCCCTTGCCAGGGGAGCTTAACACTACTGAAAAAGGAGAATCATGGTTCTTGACCGTAATGCCGTTACTCAGGAAGTGCCGATCGACCCGGAAACCGGCAAACCGTACCTCAACACCGTGGCAGCCATCCAGGTGTCGGCCAATGGCGTGGGCTCCGAGGTTTCACCATACGTGGCTCAGGCCGTCGAAGTGATTCGCGAATCCGCCCTGCCGCAGGAAACCAACGCCCTGTTCACCAACGTGGAAGGCAATCTGGACGACGTGCTCAAGGTGGCCGGTGAGGCCGCCAAGAAGCTCGCCGAGCAGGGCTACCGCACTTCTCTGGTGCTGCACATGGATATCCGTCCCGGCTTCACCGGCCAGCTGACCGAAAAGCCCAAGCTGGTGGATGAGATCCTCGCCGACAAGCAGGCGAAATAGCAAAGCATCGCTTCCACCAGCAAGGGCATGCTTTGTTATTACACGTTTCATGGGGCGGTAACTCACCCATAGGGCGGTAAATATCTCATGGGGCGGTAAAACCCTCATGGGGCGGTAGGCGAAAACGGCTCTATTCTGCGGAAAGGCAAAATCCGCTAACCGCCCCATGGGCCAAATACCGCCCCATGAGTGTTTTACCGCCCCATGGGAATCACGGTTCTGCCTTCTTTCAACGGGGTAAGAGCGTAAGTGGGGCATATATAGGAGCGTTACAAACTCTGTTATCGTTCACAATGTGACCGCAACGCGGCGTGCCACAAGATCGAACCTATAGTTAAGCCCCATGTAATGAGCTATCTCACAACGATTGGCTCGCTACGTGGAATTCAAGACTTGGACTGCAAACGTCGTTCATCCCACACAATGGGAGGGCGAACGGAACACGCAGTCCAATCAAGAGTTCGCTCGCCGCAACATCATTGAGCAGTTGCACGCGGGCAGGTTTGCAAGAAGAGGGCTCAAATATGACTGCTGCTGAACAGCAGATTTCCGGCAATCCCGCGGCTATGGAAAGCGCACAAGCACGTACCACCGTGACGGATCAAGCCAAGGTTCAGGATATTATCTCGCGCGTGGATCGCGCACATGAAACCCCGATGTTCCATCGCATCGTGGCGCTGGTCGCCGCTGGCATGCTGATGGACAGCATCGACGTATATATTGGCAGTGCCGTTGCCTCCAGCGCGTTGGCCACACACTGGTCCACCGTTGCGCAAAATTCCACCTTTATGTCCGCAGGCTTCCTGGGTCTGCTGGTCGGTTCGCTGCTGGCCGGCTTCGTCGGTGACCTGAAGGGCCGCCGCGTGGCTTACCAAATCAACCTGCTGCTGTTTGGCGGCTTCACCTTCCTCGGCGCATTCGCCCCGAACATGGCCGTGCTGTCCCTGTGCCGTCTGGGTGCCGGCCTGGGCCTCGGCGCTGAAATCGTCACCGGCTTCGCCATGGTCAACGAGTTCGCACCGATGAACCGCCGTGGCCACTGGTGCGCGATTGTCTCGCTCGTGGCCAACTGCGGTGTGCCGATCGCTATGCTGCTGTGTGCATGGATCATCCCCCGCTGGTCCTGGCGTCCGCTGTTCGTGGCCATCGGTCTGGGGGCCGCCATCATCTGGTGGCTGCGCCGCGACATCCCCGAATCCCCGCGTTGGCTCGCCGTGCACGGCCGTTACGATGAGGCCGACGCCATCGTCAAGCAGCTTGAGGCCAACGGCTCCGAACTGATCGACGCAGCCGCCAAGGCCGACACCAGCGACACCCGCAACGCCGGCGGCCGTTCGCTCGGCATCTGCCTGCTTGTAGCTGTGGTTGCTGTGGCCGCCACGAACGTGTGCTCCTACGCCTTCACTTCTTGGGTTCCGACGATTCTGGTCAAGCGTGGTATTAACCTGTCCAGCTCGCTGCTCACCTCCACGGCGATGATGCTCGGTGCCCCGGTCGGCTGCCTGATTGGCTCTCTGCTTATCGACCGCATCGGCCGCAAGCGCACGATTGTGCCGGCCTTCCTGTTCACTGGCGTGTTCGGTTTAATGTATGCCTTCCAGACCTCTACCGTGAGCGCAATTATCGTTGGCTTCCTGCTCATGATGTGCCTGTACGTGCTTATGGCTTCCGTGGTGGCTGTGTACGCTCCGGAACTGTTCGCCACCAAGGTTCGCTTCCGTTGCGTCGGCTTCGCGAACGCCGTGGCCAAGCTGCTCAATGTGTTGATGCCTATGGTGGTGGGTTGGATGCTTACCTCGCTTGGTGCCACGTCCATCTTTGTGGCCATCAGCGCAATTGCTATTGCATCGATGCTGATTGTCGGCTTCTTTGGCGCGGAGACTGCGCAGAAGTCGGTTGGGTGATCGGTTTCCTCACAGTGGAATAACTGCTGATAATGTCCATTCGGCGTCTTGCGTGGTGATATGCAGGGCGCCGTTTTGTTGTTCTAGTAATTGTCGGTAACGGTTGAGACCGGTACCGGTGGATAGGTCCGCACTGCCATCCGCATCCGAATCCGATGACGTGCGGGCCGTGTCGATGCAGGCGATGCGGACGGTGTCCAGTCCGATGCCAATCGTCATTACATAGCCCGCTTCCGGGTCGGCATGTTTGGCGATGTTGCCGTACAGTTCCTCCAGCAGCCCGGCGATCAGGCCACTCCGACCGGCTGCGCCATGAGCACCGGAAATAATCGTCTGACCTTCAAAGCCAAGCTCTGATAATCGGCGGTCACCATTGCTCGCAACATCACGAATTTGCTCGGCTAGCGGGCAATCAGCGTCTGTGATGCCACATGCAATGCCAGAAGCGGCATCAACGGTCGAATCATGCGGAGTCACTGCACTGTGCGCCGCTTCTCCCCTGCCTTCAATAACATCAATGACCTGATGCGTGCGATCCAATGCGCCCATAGCCACGCTACGCAGTTCGCGTAATTCTTCTTCAGAAGGGGTCTTGCCATCGGCAATATCCTTGTCGAATCGCAAAATCAGGTATGCCAAATCATTGGATACGTAATCGTGAATGTCCTGAGCTGTGCGTTCCTGCTGACGGCGGTGAGCCAACTCCGCTCGAGCCAAGCTGCGTTCATGATTCCATCGCGCCGCCATGCCACCAAGCATGAAGCCAATAAACAACACGGCCACTGGCATCACACCATAGAGGGCAATCGCACCAAGAATCACTTGCCCAGTGCGATGCTCGGCAGAAGAACCGCTCGATTCATAGGCGCTTCCGGTGAAGTCGCTTCCCGACTGCCCTGCGCTGTCAGACCCACTGGATGAAGAGCCACCATCAGCAGCGCCACCATCAGCAACACTACCGTCTAGGGCACTACTACTCGCCGCGCCATCCGCAGAACCGCTCATCGTGTCTGAGCCGCCATCAAGCCAAGGAATGGCCACGCCACCACGCGACAACATCCACACCACAACGGCAATGCCGGCAACCGCCAGCGCCAATCGCTTATCGGCGTATCCGGCAATACCCACCGCCAATAACACGGCGAGCATTGCACCCGACGGCATCCAGATCGGACTCATGCACAACACTATCCAAGCCACCGCTACCGCCACGCATCCGGTGACCGGACGAAACGCCATCCACCCCACAATGGCAACGAATATGAACTCCGCAAGACAGTCCGCCGCCGAGACACTGTCAGCAGCCAAGCCCGCCATGGTTTCCATCGTGCATATCAAGGCAACAACCAGTATGGCAATCAACAGCCATGCATTGCGAACACCGCTATCCAGCTCGGCCAATCGGTGTCGTAACGCTTTCATAGCAGTTCCTTTCCTACCATCCATGCCGTTGCACATACCGCCCATGCCAACTCTTAAATCTCATGCCGTTTCACGCAGATTGATATGGCATGAGCGCGACTGCGAGCGCCGAGTTTGGCGAGTGCGCGGCGTTCAAAAGTCGCCACAGTGGCCACGCTGATGCCCAATCGCTCGGCGATTTCCTTGGTGGTCGACCCATCCGCATACATACGCAGGGTGTCGCGTTCTTTGCCGGAAAGCGCGCCACAGTGCGCGTATGACGTATCTTCGAGCACCGCGTAGGCGGTTGCGGCATCCATGAAGGACAGCGAATTACCGCTCCCCTCATCTCCCAGTACCAGCTCATTGGTCGACAATCCTTGGGCTGCATTGCGAATAGCGAGCGCAATGCCGTTCAAATCGGTTTTACCAACCAAGGCCTGCGCCCCGCAGCGAGCCGCCTCGTCGTGAAATGACGCGAGCGCGTATGAGGTGACACCCACCAGCCCAACCTCGGGTGTTTTGGTACGAATCGCACGACAGACTTCGGTACCGGGCACGTCGCCCATAGACATATCCGTAACCAGCACGTCAGGCCGCTTGGTGGGGCTCAGGCATCGGCTGATGGCCACGGCACCCAAATCGCAGGTCCATATCACGGCAAAATCGCTGGACATGCGCTCGATTAGCGCGCCGAACACTTTCAGCGCATACGGGTCATTGTCCACAATGCCGATGCGTATGTTGCGGTTGCGCGCTTCTCCCATTACATTCACCCCTTCAGTGTGCCCGACGCCGAACTGCTCCGTCCTGACATGTCATGGTCACTATGACAACTATCATTCCACATTTCCTGCGCGATTTACGATGGAATCATCATCAATCCTTGACAAGGCGGTAAAGGAGGACGGCAATGAACCGTGCACAAGCACTCAGCAAGCTCAACAGGAGCGATATGCGCAATGCCGCCGCCGAGCGCGGGACGCAACGAATATTCGCGTGGAACCGCGCGCATTGGATTGGCATGGTTGTACTGATAGCGGTGTTGTTGCTGCTGCAGTGGAGCTCATCAATGTATCTCATGCCCGACGAGGTCCTTGACAGGGCTGCCAAAAACCTGTTCGTATGGTTCCCCGGTATGGTTCTGCACTGGCCATTGGTGTTGGGAATCACCAACCTGATACTCGGTTCGATACGATCCGGCAGTCTGTCTTTCCCATTGGCGAGCGCAATCATCGGACCGCTGGCATTCGGCTGTACCAATCTTCGCTTACGGCCGGGGTTCCCATACCGTTCCTGGGCTCAGTGGTGGAAGCTAATGCACGCTGAAAGCGGCCATCAGCTATTGGTTCATTCGTTGATCGGCTCGGCCATGCTGTTGATCTGTTATACGGCCGTTGCGTTCATCTGCTATGCAATCGGACGCTACGGTCTGCGCGAATTGTTTGTGGATCCGAATCCGCAGACGGCGAGCGGACGACTGCTCACATGGATTCGTCAGGATGCGATTCGCTTCGGCTGCTGGCTGGCGACGGCAATCATGTACGGCTTGCTATTGGCGCTGACCTTACGAGGCGGCATGGCTGCGATGGCCGCCGCGTTGCTAATCAATTTTGTGATTCCGCCCGCCTTGCTGGTCATCAACGGCATCTACACGCTACGCCCGGCCTCACTGACGTATCCGTGGAAAAGCCTGCTGTTCCCGTTGGCGTGCACACTGGTACCTGCGCCGATGCTCATGGCGCTCATCACGGTGTATGAAGACACGTGCCCGATAGGAAGTACCTGCACGCTGATCGGCGACCGATACCTCTCCTGGGGCTCGATGGATCAGGTCTTGCATTTCGTCATCGTGTTCGCCGTGGCGAGCTTCCTCGGATTCGGCGTGGTGTGGGCCGTGCGGTGGATTGTGGCTCGTCGCACAAAATAAGAGAGACCAAAATATACTGGAATCAGGGGCTTCGTGCAATGATGCACGAGCCGATCCAAGCAAAGGGGCTGACCATGAGCGAGAAACTGATGGAACAGTACCGGTTGCGCAAACAACGCAAACGCCGTAACGCTTGTATCGCCGCCATCGTGACAGTAGTGCTTGACCTTGCCGTCGCCGGCGGCGTATGGTGGACGGCCGGAGATGGCAGCGTACTGGTTCGCAATATGTTCAAGCCGAAGGCCACGCCTGCCACGCAGCCGGTAGTCGACAGCACCGCAGCCTTCGCCTACCGCACCGCACCGGAATTCCTGGCGATGGAAACCGGCGACCGAGACACCGGCAATGTGAACTACTCCCCTGCTTCGATGTGGATGGCGTTGGCCATCGCCGCGCAGGGCGCCAATGGCACGACCCGCTCGCAACTGAATGAGCTGCTGGGCTCCGGTTCGCTGGCCGACAGCGACTACCAATCGCTGCTGAGTTCGATCAACGGGCAATATTCGGGGGCGAAATCCGAGATGAGCGCCGCGAACTCGCTGTGGATCGATAACGACTACTCCCTTGCCAGCGATTACCAATCCACCGTCAAGAAAATGTTCGAGGCCGAAGTCACCACGCTACCGTTCGACGATCAGGCCGCCGCCAAGATGTCCGATTGGATTGCCAAACATACGAATGGTTCGCTCAAGCCGAAGATCACGCTGCGTGACCGTGAAGTCCTGTCCATCATCAACACCGTCTATGCGGATGGCCGCTGGAAGGATCCGTTCGAAGAGCAGTCCACCGGCGACGGCACCTTCCACGGCGAAGCCGGAGATGCTCAGGTGCCGATGATGCACCGGACCTTCAGCCAAATGACTTACAGCCATGATGAGTACAACACTTGGCAGCGGGTGGAGATTCCATTCGACAACAGCGGCAATCTGGCCATCGTGCTGCCGGCCAAAGGGCATTTCGACGAGCTGGCCGGCAATGCCGAGAAACTCGGATGGGCGTTCGGCACGTGTTCGTCGGCATCCCCTGGCGAGGGCGCAATGGGTTGCGCCGCGGACAGTATGCCCGGATGGGGCGTCTCCGTCAACTCGGCCACGGTGAACGTCACGCTACCGCGATTCACCATCGACAGCATGTTCGACTCGGAAGCCACCATCAAGGCATTCGAAAAACTGGGGGTGACCGATGCGTTCAGTGCAGGCGACGCCGACTTCACCAAGATGGTCGACGCCGGTTCGCACGGCGAGAATCTGTATATCGGTTCGATTCTGCAAGGCACGCGCATCGAGGTGAACGAGGCCGGCGCCAAGGCCATGTCCTTCACCAAAGCCGGCGCAGACTTCACTAGCGCGCCGGTGGACAACATCGAGTTCACGGTGGATCGCCCATTCCTGTATTCGTACGTCACCCCGGACGGCATACCATTATTCATCGGTGCGGTGCGCAACCTCGGCGGAGTCGGTGGAGAACACTGATACTTTCCCGACAGTCCGTCAATTAGGGTGTATCGTTTGACGCATGGCTACGATGAAGGAAATCGCGAACAAGGCGGGGGTTTCCGTCTCTACGGTGTCGCTGGTGCTCAACGGACGCGACGAGGGGCGCGTAAAGTCCGAAATTGCGGACAATGTGCGCGCCATCGCCACCAAGCTCGGCTACCGGTCGAATCCGCTGGCCAGTTCGCTGCGTACAGGCAAGACGCACATCCTCGGTTTCATCAGTGAGGAGGTGGCCACCACCCCGTACGCCGGCGGTATGATTCTGGGCGCGCAGACCGCCGCAAGCCAGTTCGGCTATATGCTCATCACCGTGAGCACCGACGGTGAGAACAGCGAGAGCGAGGAAATCGCCGCACTCAAGCGATACGGCACCGACGGTTTCCTGTACGCCAAGATGTCGAACCGCATCACCCATGCGCCTTCTTCGCTGGCCAAGACGCCACTGGTGTTGGTGGATGCCACCGACTCGCTTGGCAAAATCCCGAGCGTGGAACCGGACGAGTTCCAAATCGGCTACGACGCCACCACCAGATTGGTTAAGGCCGGATGCGCACGTATCGCCTATGTGGGTTGCTCGGAACCGATGATTGCGCAGGATGGTCGTTTGGAAGGCTATCAGGCGGCGCTCAGGGACGCCTGCCTCGACTATGACGATCGTCTGGTCGTCAATGTGCTCAATAACGGGCCGGCACTGACCGCAGTCAGCGATTTGTTCGACGCCGAGCATCCGGACGGATTCTTCTGCTTCAACGATGCCCGCGCCTGGTATGTGTACGAATGCGCCGCACGCCGAGGACTCACGGTCGGCAAGGACATCTCCGTGATCGGCGTGGACAACCATCGCGTGTTCGCCGAAACGCTGGAACCGATGCTCACCACTGTGGAACTGCCGCATTTCGAGATGGGCTACTGGGCCGTGGCCAAGCTGGTGTCAATTATCGAAGGACGCTCGATGGACGACGTCTCACGGCCAGCGACCACCGCTCCCCTGCCGCCGATCGACGCGCCGATTCCGGCGAAGATCCACTGCACGCTGATCGAAAAGGCCTCGGTGAAGTAACCGAGGCCCACGCGATTTCTCAAGGCCTCCGTTCAGCACGGAGGCCTTTTTGCGTCTCGAACGGGTACGACACGCCGATGACGTCAATCGATTGACGTAAATCGATTGACGTCGCATAGTAATTACTACACAACAACTTCTACAAAGGCACAGCCGCCCGAGCAGAAGCGTCACATAACCAATAACCAACCAAGTAGTAATCAAAGGATGATTATGGCAAGTGCAACCAAATCTGCATGGAAGAATCCTTCCTATCTGCAGAGCTCCTTCGGCATCTTCATGTTCTTCTGCTCCTGGGGCATCTGGTGGTCCTTCTTCTCCCGCTGGCTCACCGACCCGACCCACGGTCTGGGCATGACCTCCGCAGAGCAGGGCCAGATCTACTCCATTAACTCCTTGGCAACCCTGGTCATCATGTTCGCCTATGGTGCCATCCAAGATCAGCTGGGCATCAAGCGCAAGCTCGTGATCTTCGTCTCCGCCATCGCAGCGCTCGTCGGCCCGTTCGTACAGTTCGTGTATGCCCCGATGCTGACTGCCGGCGGCACCACCCGTTTCATCGGCGTGCTCATCGGCTCCATCGTGCTCTCCTCAGGCTTCATGGCCGGCTGTTCCCTGTTCGAAGCGCTCACCGAACGCTACTCCCGTAAGTTCGGCTTCGAATACGGCCAGTCCCGCGCTTGGGGCTCCTTCGGCTACGCCATCGTGGCACTGTGCGCAGGTTTCCTGTTCAATATCAACCCGCTGCTGAACTTCTGGGTCGGCTCCATCTGCGGCCTTGGCATGCTGTGCGTCTACGCTTTCTGGGTTCCGGCCAAGCAAAAGGAAGAGCTCAAGAAAGAAGCCGATCCGAACGCGGCTCCAACCAACCCATCCTTCAAAGAGATGATCTCCGTTCTGAAGATGCCGACTCTGTGGGTGCTCATCGTCTTCATGCTGTTCACCAACACCTTCTACACCGTGTTCGACCAGCAGATGTTCCCTAACTACTACGCTTCCCTCTTCCCGACCACCGAAATCGGCAACGCCACCTACGGCACCCTGAACTCCTTCCAGGTGTTCCTCGAGTCCGCCATGATGGGCGTCGTTCCGATTATCATGAAGAAGATCGGCGTTCGTAACTCCCTGCTGCTCGGCGCAACCGTGATGTTCCTGCGTATCGGTCTGTGCGGCGTGTTCCACGATCCGGTCAGTGTCTCCATCGTCAAACTGTTCCACTCCATCGAGGTTCCGCTGTTCTGCCTACCGGCATTCCGCTACTTCACCCTGCACTTCGACACCAAACTGTCGGCAACCCTGTACATGGTGGGCTTCCAGATCGCTTCCCAAATCGGCCAGGTGATCTTCTCCACCCCGATGGGCGCCCTGCATGACGCCATGGGCGACCGTCCGACCTTCTTCACCATCTCCGGCATCGTGCTGGCCGCCCTAATCTACGGCTTCTTCGTGATCAAGAAGGACGACCAGGAAGTCGGCGGTGATCCGTTCTACACCGATAAGCAGCTCAAGGCCCAAGCCGCAGCTAAAGCAAACGCCTGAGCGCAACCGCCAAAATCGGCAAAAACACAACTAAATCGTGCTGCCCGAAGCGTTTCCCCTTTTTCCGTTTCGGGCAGCATTCTTAAAACTTTTATCTAAAAACTCAATAAGCAACAATTCAACAATCGCAAGATTCAACAATCATGAAGAAAGGCTATTCAACGATGACTGGCTTCACTCCGGATGCACCCGTCCTCCACGAAATCAAGAACCACAGCGAAGCTCTGGCACAGGCGGAAGCAGGCGTTGCAGCTATGGCCGCCGAACGCAACAACCGCTGGTACCCGAAGTTCCACATCGCATCCAACGGCGGTTGGATCAACGATCCGAACGGCCTGTGCTTCTATAAGGGCCGCTGGCACGTGTTCTACCAGCTGCACCCGTACGGCACCCAGTGGGGTCCGATGCACTGGGGACACGTCTCCTCCACCGACATGCTCAATTGGAAACGTGAGCCAATCATGTTCGCCCCGACCCTTGAAGAGGAGAAGGACGGCGTATTCTCCGGTTCCGCAGTAATCGGCGACGACGGCGAACTCAAGTTCTACTACACCGGCCACCGTTGGGCCAACGGCCAAGACAACACCGGCGGCGACTGGCAGGTGCAGATGCTCGCCGAGCCGGACAACGACGAGCTGACCAGCGCCACCAAGCGCGGCATGATCATCGACTGCCCGACCGACAAGGTCGACCATCACTACCGCGACCCGAAGGTCTGGAAGACCGGCGACACCTGGTACATGACCTTCGGTGTCTCCTCTGCGGACAAGCGCGGCCAGATGTGGCTGTTCTCCTCCAAGGACATGGTCCGCTGGGAATACGAGCGCGTGCTCTTCCAGCACCCGGATCCGGATGTGTTCATGCTCGAATGCCCCGACTTCTTCCCCATCAAAGACAAGGACGGCAACGAGAAGTGGGTCATTGGCTTCTCCGCCATGGGGTCCAAGCCCAGCGGCTTCATGAACCGCAACGTCAACAACGCCGGCTACATGATCGGCACGTGGGAGCCGGGCGGCGAATTCAAGCCGGAAACCGAGTTCCGCCTGTGGGATTGCGGCCACAACTACTACGCCCCGCAGTCCTTCAATGTGGACGGCCGTCAGATCGTCTATGGCTGGATGAGCCCGTTCGTGCAGCCGATTCCCATGGAGGATGACGGCTGGTGTGGCCAGCTCACCCTGCCGCGCGAGATCACCCTTGGCGATGACGGCGACGTGGTCACCGCGCCGGTCGCCGAAATGGAAGGCCTGCGCGAGGATACCCTCGACCATGGTTCGATCACACTCGACATGGATGGGGAGCAGGTCATCGCCGATGACGCCAAGGCCGTGGAAATCGAAATGACCATCGACTTGGCTGCCTCCACTGCCGAGCGTGCGGGCCTGAAGATTCATGCCACTGAGGACGGTGCCTACACCTACGTGGCTTATGACGACCAGATCGGCCGCGTGGTGGTGGATCGTCAGGCCATGGCCAACGGCGATCGCGGCTACCGCGCCGCCCCACTGACCGACACCGAACTGGCCTCCGGCAAGCTGGACCTGCGCGTGTTCGTGGATCGCGGCTCCGTGGAGGTCTACGTCAACGGCGGCCATCAGGTCCTAAGCTCCTACTCCTATGCCTCCGAAGGCCCACGCGCCATCAAGCTCGTGGCCGAGTTCGGCAACCTCAAGGTGGAGTCCCTGAAGCTGCACCACATGAAGTCCATCGGACTGGAGTAGACCGTAAAGACAACGCCATAAGCAGGCGAGCAATCTCAGGAGTCGGCCACGCTCCTCCCAAAAGCAGACCGAACCCCAAGCATTGAGCCCCGACCACCAGACGGTGATCGGGGCTCAATGCTTACCAGGCGCAGTAGCTGTGATTACTGCTGCTTGGTGCTGGCATAATATGCAGCGCCGACGATGCCGGCCTGATTACGCAGCGTGGCGGGCACGATCGGAGTCTTGATGTCCACATAGGGAAGGAACTTGTCGCTTTGGCGGCTCACGCCGCCGCCCACAGTGAATAGGTCAGGGTTGAAGTACTTCTCCATGAGGCCGTAATACTTGGTCAGTCGCTTGGCCCACTTCTTGTAGCCCAACTCCTCGTTCTCACGCACGGCCGACGATGCATACTTCTCGGCGTCAAGGTGCTTGGGGCTCAGCATGATGTGGCCAAGCTCTGTGTTCGGGATGAGCGCGCCATTGTAGATCAACGCGGTACCGATGCCGGTTCCCAACGTAGTGGCAATCACCAGACCGTCCTGCCCCTTGGCGGCACCGAACTGGACCTCGGCAAGGCCAGCGGCATCGGCATCGTTCACCACGACAACCGGACGGCCGCAAGCTTCGGAGAACGCCTCGGTAACATCCACGCCGATCCAGGACTGATCAAGGTTGGCCATGAAGTCAAGCTTCTGGCCAGGCTTGATTGGAGCAGGAAAAGCGATGCCCACAGGTGCGGACTCAGGCACTTCGAAATGGTCGAGCTGCTGCTTGACTATCTTGGCCACCGCCTGCGGAGTGGAAACCTCCGGAGTGAGAATCTTCAGACGGGGTTCGGCGAAATCGCCCTTGGCCAGATCGACGGGTGCGGCCTTGATGCCGGAGCCACCGATATCGACACCGAAAGCCTGCGCAGTTTCAATCATCGTTGATGTCCTTCCCTTCAGTATTGCTTTCGTTAGGATTGCGCCCAGTCTAACGCGAATATCTTTCAAACACGAAACCGACATTCCACCTATTGTGCAAACGTGTGCATTTTTGTTGCGGCACTACGTATCCAGGACTTCGACCCCTTCGCTCCTTAAAAAAATACGGCACAAGGGAACACCGCGCACAGCCATCATTTCCACGTGTCGCGCGCGATAATGGAATACATGACAGAACATACCCAACTTATTGATGCGGTCAACATTCGCACCGCCGTGCGTACCTATGATGACGAACCGATCGATGACGACACGGCCCGTCAGCTCGAGATGGCACTGCAGCCAATCAACCTGCTCGGCGATCTCAACATTCAGCTGGTGCGCAACCAGCCAAAGGTATTCGAGGCCAACGCCTCAGGCCATCTGACCAATGCGGCGAATTATCTGGCCATCGTTGGCCCCAAGAACGATGAGGAAGCCCGGGAACGCGCCGGCTTCTACGCCGAACGCCTGGTGCTTACCGCCACGCTGCGAGGTCTCGGCACACTGTGGGTCGCCGGCTCATGGGACAAGGACGAGGCCGCCAAGCACTGCCGTGTGGCATCCGGTCAGGAGCTCTATCTCGGTGTGGTCATCGGCCATCCCAAGAACCATCTGGAGTATCGGGCGAAATCCTATGAAGATCTCTGCGAGGCCCAGCGCACGCACCGGCCGACCAAATCGTATGAGCAGTTCACCGCCACGATGGGCGATGAAGAACGTGACTCAGCACCAGCGTGGTTCAAGGCCGGCGTCGAGGCTGCGATGAAGGCGCCGAGCGCCATGAACCGTCAGCCGATTATGTTTTCGTACAATCCAGCCGACGACACTGCCGCCGCGCATATCGACACCACAGCCGGTGACGAGCATCATGCGATGAACGACATGGGCATTGCCAAACTGCATTTCCAAATCGGCGCCGGCCAGGGCCAATGGGCATGGGGCGACGGAGGCCTATTCATCCATAAGTGACCGTTATAGTGGCTCCCAGCTTTGAGGGGAGCCACCACTGAAAGCAACTGAGGGGAGTCTCAGAGGTACATCTCCGACAGACTCCCCTCAGTCTCGCTACGCGAGCCAGTTCCCCTCATAGAGGGAGCCAAGTAAGGACTACTTCAGCGGCGGCATGGGCTTCCAATCAGGATCGTGCATCAACTTGCGCGAGTCCCACCAACCTTTGACGATCTGCACCAAGCCGGTCTTGACATGCTCCCGATCCACCATCACCAGACGAATGACTTCCTTGATGGCGGTGAGCACAGTACCCAGAGCAAAAAGCATCGGACGGAAATCGCCATACACCATGAAATACCGGGCCATATAGCCACGGTTGCGCATGATGTGGTAGCGGTTCATATCCGACGTGGAGTTGAGCTGGCGCATGCCGGCTATATCCCAGTTTCCAATCTCACGCGTGCGTCGCAACACCACATCCGGCACCACAATCGGGTTGGTGACCTTGCTGGCACGATAGCCGTAAATCGTGTCATCCCAGTAGATGAAGAATCGCGGATCCGGCAGGCCGATTTCGCTCACCACGCGGCGACTGAACAGACCGCCTTCAAAGCACAGGGTGTTCATTACACGGTATTTGGCAGGGCCGAACGCGGCAGGGGCAATCGGATTCGGAATGCCCAGCGGCACAATGAAGTCATACTGCCAGTAGAACGGGCCGCCATCGTAATCGAAACGGGAGCCCTGAATCACCTCATGCTTATCAGTCCACTTGGCAAGCTTGGCGATGGCATCGGGCAGCACGGCCACATCATCGTCCATCACCCAGAACCATGCGGCACCCAGCTCATATGCCTTGGCCACGCCAGCGGAGAAACCGCCAGCACCGCCGAGATTCTCGGACTGCGGCGCATAGACCACACGCTCCTCATTGCCTGATTGATCGGCCACGGTAGTGCCCCACTGACCGGTCACCTTGCCGGCAAAACCAGCAACCATATCCGCGGTTTGCTTGGACTGCTCATTGTCCACAATGACAATGCGCCACGGCGCCTGCTCCAGTGCCAGAATTGAATCGAACAGCACTTCAAGCAGTTGCTGACGCTTGTATGTGGTGACGATCAATGCCAGTTTGTCGATAGTGGTATTGGGATTCTTCACTTCAGCCATGGTATCCATTGTTGCACTTGACCAGCACAAACCCTCTGAACGTCTGCTGAATCTCAGCTGATTGCTGTTGATTTCCTTGCCGAAAGTGAAACGCAGCTTGCACACGTCCGGCGTATGGCGTATGAATAAGCCTGTCAGTTTCAGGGAAGGTGTAATTCCTTACTGGCGGTGATCTGCACTCCGGGTTTCATAACGGAGATGTCAGGAAGCCCGCGACCCGCGTAAGCGGCTGATCCGGTGAGATTCCGGAGCCAACGGTTATAGTCCGGATGGAAGAAACGAGGGCTCTGATGAGCATATCTTCGCGTATCCGCATGCAAGCAATCCGTTCCGTGGCGCCGCAGGCTGAAGGTGCAGGCTCCGGCTCAACCAGCACGTCTTCCAGCACCAAACTCGGCTCACACGCCACCGGCGTGGCCGATTCGGGACGCTGGTCCACACGTCGCATTGCCATGTATGCATTGTTCGTAGCGCTGGCGATGGTGACCAGCTTCATCGAATTCCCGATCACGCCGGTCACATGGCTCAAGTACGACCCGTCCGGCATCGTATGCCTGATTGCCGGATTCGCTTATGGACCGGCAGCCGCCGCGATTGTGTCCGTGCTGGGCTTCGTGCCTCATATGTTCGCCAACCCGTGGGGTTCGCTGATGGCAGTGCTGGTGGCACTGTTCCTGTCGGTTCCTGCCGCGTTCATCTACCGCAAGATTCGCACGCGCAAGGGTGCCGCCATCGGCATTCTGGTGGGTGCGGTTCTGGCTATCGTGGTGGCGCTGGTGGGCAACCTCATCGTCACGCCGATCTACGCGCACATGACCTATCAGGCAGTGGCCGCGATGATTCTGCCGATCCTGCTGCCGTTCAATCTGGCCAAGATGGCAATTCACGCCGTAATCACGTTCCTGATCTACAAGCCGGTCTCCAACCTGCTTTCCAAGCAGCAGTGAGCAACCTGCAGCCATGACTGAATCCACCCATAACCCCGCCTATGCCCACGCTGCCGAGCTGAAGAATATCCGTTTCAGCTACGACCGTGGCAACTCCTGGGCTTTGGACGGTGTGTCATTGACCGTTCGGGCCGGCGAGCGCATTTGTCTGGTCGGCCCGAACGGATCCGGCAAATCTACTTTTGCCCGGCTGATTGCCGGGCTGGCCGCGCCCGACGGCGGCGACATCACGTTGTTGGGGCATCGCGCCTACGCCGATGCCCTGCCGAATGCCGACGAATATCGTGCGGCCCGGCGTGGCATTGGCGTAGTGTTCCAGAATCCGGAGGATCAGCTGGTCACTACCGTGCTGGAAGATGATGTGGCGTTTGGACCGGAAAATCTGGGCATTGAACGCAGCCGCATCGGAGAGCGCATCGATGATTCTCTGAAATCGGTTGGATTGGTGTCCTTCCGCCAGTCCGATCCAACTCGTATGAGTGGAGGCCAACAGCAACGCGCCGCCATTGCCGGCATGCTGGCCATGAGTCCGGCCATGCTGGTGCTGGATGAGCCGACCGCCATGTTGGACGAGTCGGCGCGCGCCGAAGTGATGCGTATTCTCGATGATCTGCAGGCGCAAGGCACCACCATCGTGCATGTCACACATCATCAGGATGAGACTGTGCACGCTGACCGCATTGTGCATATGGAATCCGGGCAGATCGTTGGCATCGAAGCGGTCAGCGCTCGGCCGCAAACCATTGCCAACCATCCTTCACCCGACGAGCCCCACCAGCCGGGGCGGGATGTGGCATTCCCCTTACTCTCGGATGCTTCAAACGACGACGCCACAGACCCCATCATCCGGGTTTCGCATGTGACATATCGATATTCCTCGGCCAAGCATGCGACCATCAACGACCTGTCGTTCACTATCGCGCGCGGCCAGACCGTAGCATTGATGGGCGCGAATGGCTCGGGCAAATCTACTTTGATTCGACTGCTCTGCGCTTTGGCCACGCCGAGATCCGGCAGTATCGACATAGCCAACGTGCCTGTGGCAACATCCACAGGCACCGGTACACGTTCCAAATCCGCAACACGGCAGCAGCTTGTGCAGCTTCGCCGTCATGTGGGTTATGTGATGCAGCATCCCGAACATCAGCTTTTTGCGGATACCGTGGCTGAAGATGTGGCCTATGGCCCGCGCAATCAGGGACTGGCAGAAACCGAAGTCACCGACCGTGTCCACGAAGCACTGGAACTGCTGCACATCGGGCACCTTGCCGACCGCCCCCCTTTCGACTTATCAGGTGGACAGCAGCGTCTTGCGGCCATTGCTGGCGTTATTGCCTGCAATCCTGATGTGCTCATTATGGATGAGCCGACCGCCAGTCTGGATACGCAGGCCAAAGAGCGCATCCATGAACTGCTGCGCACCTTGAAGCAGCAAGGCGTAACCGTGTTGCTCATTACCCACGACCGAGCGGAGGCCGAGGCCCTTGCTGACCGCGTGGTGCGTATGCCGAATGCGGCGGAGCAACCGGATTCTCCGGCAAGCGATGCCCTGAATAACTCCAATACAGAAGCCTCGGTATCCAACACGACCGCCGCCTCTGCCGGTGCCGCTTTCTCGGTGATTCACCGACTTGATCCGCGCGTGAAAATGGTGGGATTCCTGGCCGCCATGTTCACCATGTTCGCCGTGAATACGCCAGTGCAACTTGTCTTGGGTCTCATGGTGACGCTTACCGTAATCGCAGCTGCCCGACTGAACCCATTATGGGTGCTCAAATCCATTCATCCGCTGCTGATGTTGATGCTGCTTATGGGCATCGTCAACCTGTTTGTGGTGCGCACCGGCACCCCAGTGGTGGCGCTTGGCCCATTAAGCATCACCGATCAGGGCGTGACCATCGCCGTGCTGTATACCTGTCGTTTCATGCTGGTCATCATTTTGGGCACGGTGTTTTTGACCACGACCACACCCACCGCCATGACCGATGCATTCGCCGCACTGATCAAACCACTGAACAGGCTTGGCGTCCACGCTCAGGAGATTGCGTTGGTGATGAGCTTGGCCCTGCGATTCATTCCAACATTGACCGACGAGACCCGAGCCATTATCGATGCCCAATCCGCCCGTGGAGGCTCCATCGAAACCGGTTCTCTGGGACAACGAATCAAAGCCATGAGCGCGATCATCGTACCCACCTTTGCCGGAACATTACGTCATGCGGATAACCTCAGTCTGGCTTTGGATGCCCGCTGCTATGAGGAGGGCATTCATCGTACGCATTGGCGCGCATTGCCCATTGCTGGCCGCGATATCGTATTCGCCGCGCTCGTCATCGCATACATTGCCTCCATTATCCTGCTCTGACGATTCAGACAGCACCGGTTGCTATGCTTCTTGAGGTATACAGCATATGTAAGGAACTATTCTCATGGCATTGACCAAGAAACAAATCAAGCAGCTACGCGCAATGGCGAATTCACTGAAGCCCCTGTTCTATGTGGGCAAGAACGATCTGACCGAATCGGCCGTCAAGCAGGCCGATGAAACCATCGAGAAGCATGAGCTCATTAAGTGCGCCGTACAGGATGGCTCAGGGCTCACAGCCAAGGAGGCCGCCGCGGAACTTGCCGAACAATTGGGCGCCGAAGTGGTGCAGTCCATCGGCAACCGCTTCGTGCTCTTCCGCCGCTCCCACCGCGATGATGTGGAGCATATCAAGCTCGTACGCGAGTGAGGCTTCGCACCACTTATCAATAGGGGCTCTGCTATGGCGTTACCACAGCAGAGCCCCCTTTTTGCTCTTGTGCAGGGACGCGCATTACTGATCGATGATGGCGCCAACGATGCTGGAGACGATGGTCAAGACCAGAGAGCCGAGCACGGACCACCAGAAGCCGTGTACAAAGACGCCGACACCGAAGAGGCTGACGGCCAGCCAACTGGCTAGGCGCATAAACAGCCAGTTGATAATCAAGGTGACCAATCCAAGCGAGAGAATCGCGAATGGCAACGACACCAAATGCACAATCGGCTTGATGGAAGCATTGATTAACGCCATGAACAAGGCGAATGCGGCGATGCCGAGAATCGGAGGCTCCCCTACCGGGGTCATGCCGGGAATCACCGCAACCATAACGGCAGCGGCAATGGTCATAATCAGCCAACTGGTCAAGAAACTTCTCATGGACCTATCGTAACGTTACTCAACCGGCATGCATCGGCGCATCCAGCACAAAGGACAGAACCAGCACAACACGCCGACGCTACGCGGCTCACGGCACATTCGGCTGCTTGATATGTAGGCTTTCCCCTAAAAATTAACATCCATTATGTTCGCTTTTTCATAAAGTTAATATCGAAACTCACAGAATCACATAACTCCCCAACTGCGTTACCAATTCATGAACAACTTACAAAATGGCTCATTTGAACCTTTTCAGTGCTAGCGTTAAGAACCAGCACAGCACATTGTACGGGACTTTTCTCACAAGAGAAAGGTTATATGATGTTCGTTTTATACACAGAACAAATATCATACTTATGAAAGGAAACACATATGTCGGAAGAAAAAAGTCATCATCGTCAACCCGGATATGTTCGGCAAGGATGCAGAATCAAAGACGGACGAAGCCAATACAGTGACCAAAAGCTTTGGAATCAGCGATGACACGCTGGCCGAGGTAGAGGACTTCAAGGCACAGCTCACCAAGCACAACGCCTGGGATCTGCCGTTCATGGGATACGTGAACGAAGACGGATACGGCTATGCTTATGTGCCGGACGCCGCCGTGGTATATGACCCGTACTGGGATTCCCATAAGGCCTTCCTCGAACTGCCGGAAGACGTACAGGCTGCTTTCGCCATCCGCATGCTGTTCGCCCACCGTCTGGTCGACCGTTACGGTGCCAGCATGTTCCTGCACTATCAGCGTGGGTTCAACGTCAAGTTTGAAGGCGTCGGCGCGAACAACTACTGATCGAATCCTTATCCGCTGAAGCACAAAGGCGCATGACAATGAGGCCATGCGCCTTATTTATCTCCCGAACCAGACATCAGCGACTTACGAGATTGAGCAATTCCTGCTGCTTGGCATAACGAGAAACATTGTGCAGGGCAATACGAATAATCTGCTCGGAGGTTTCTTCCAAGTGATTGCCTCCAGCCACGTGCGGCGTAATCAGACAGCGAGGCTCATCCCACAACGGGTGCTCGGCGGGCAATGGCTCAGGTTCGGTAACGTCCAATCCAGCACCATGAATACGTCCCTCACGCAGCGCCACGGCCAACGCGTCAGCATCAATGGCATCACCTCTTCCGGCGTTAATAACTACGGCGGTGGACTTCAGCTTGCCCAGGCGGGCGGCGTCCAACAGGTGGTGGGTCTGCGGAGAGCGCGGCACCGCCATAACCACCACATCCGCCAATGGCAGCAAAGCATCCAAGCGCTCGAATCCATACATTTTCTCGATGCCTTCCGCACGTACTTCCGGATGCCGTCGCACGCCAAACGTATGCATGCCTACGGACTGTGCCAGTCGACCGAAGTGAGAGCCGATGTCTCCAGTGCCAATGACCAGTGCGATGACACCCTCAGGGCTCAGCGCGGAACCCTCGTCCTGCCAGCGGTGCTCTCGCTGGTTGAAACCATACCGGCCGAAATTCTTCATCACGGCCCACATCATGGCGAACATGTGCTCAGCGACACTACGACCATAGGCACCGGTGGCGTTGGTGATCATGACTCCATGCGGCAACACGCCTGGACGCACATAAGCATCCACACCGGCGCTGAACGTCTGCAGCCATTCCAGACGCTTGTATTGTCCGGCATCGCCGGCAGGGAAATTGCCGATAACAGCAGTGGCCTCGGCACGCAATTCCTCGGGAACGCTGGCTGACCACACCATGTCCCCACGGCGGGATTCGTCACCAACAAATTTCTGCGGCACATCGCGCGCCGCCTTGGCGAACGCCTGGCGTTCGGACTCGTTCAGTGGCAAGCAATTGACAATCAGCTTATGCGCATTCTCGATCCCCATGGTTCACCAACCTAGGCGGCAGTACGGATAATGAGAAGTTGCCGGCATGGTTATGACATCATCGGCCAGCGGGTCAGCACCTCATAACCGTGCAATATGAGTCCGCCCCGAGACGTACACTGCCTTCTGGTTTTGATCCAGAGCGTGCGGCCATGGCACTTCGATTGCTGGCCCATCAGCACGCACAGGTACCTGCGCCGGTTGGTAAACCTTATATTCCACTTTTTGCAACCGAATGTTGAGGAGCACGCATGCCTGAGCAGCATAGTGATAATGAGAAGATTCCGGTCCGTCTGATCGGCGCGATTGTGGCCGTCGGTTCACTTGCCTTCATCGGCATTCTGACCGAAACGGTAATGACCGTGCTCTTCCCCGCCTTGATGCGCGAGTTCCATGTGGACACAGCCACCATCCAATGGATTACCACGATTTACCTCTTGGCCGTGGCTGCCACGATGCCAATCAGCTCGTTCCTGAAACGACGTTTCACGTTGAAAACCATTTTCCTCGCCGCGGTGATTCTGGCAATCATCGGTTCACTGATCATGATTTTCGCCCAAGCCTTCCCGCTGCTGATAGTGGCACGTATCATTCAGGGCATCGGATCGGGTGTCGCCACCCCGTTGATGATCAACATTATTCTTGAGCAGTCTCCCCGAACGAAAATCGGCCGTCTTATGGGTGTTGGCTCGTTGGTCATCACAGTGGCCCCGGCCATCGGCCCGACCGTCGGCGGCGCAGTGACCACCGTGCTGCCATGGCGTGCGATTTTCGTCATCGCAATTCCGCTGGTACTTCTCGCGGCCGTTATCGGGCTCAAATGCATCGAGCAAAAGACGCCGACCGAAGCGGCATATCTTGATCCGGTCCAGTTGGGCTCCATTATTCTCGCCTTGGTCGGTCTGGTACTGGCGCTGAATCAAGGCGGCGTGGCCGTCAGCGCGGCTGTGGCCGGAGGTTCCGTCGCACATTCTGGTGCAATCGCCATTATCAGCCTGATCGTTGGCGTTGGCATGTTGATTGTGTTCGCCCTGACTTCCAAGCGGGCATTCTCTCCTCTGCTGCGTCTGGGTATTTTAAAAGATCCGGCCGTCCTGCTTCATGCCTGCGCCTATTTGCTGCTGCCGCTCGTCGCCATCGGCTACGGCTATGTCATTACCAACGTCTCGCAGCTTTCGCTGGGCGCCACAGCGTTTGTGGCCGGCTCTCTCGTGCTGCCCGGTGCACTGATTGGCGCGGTCTGCGCCCCGCTCGGCGGCTGGTTCTATGACAAGTTCGGCGCGGTCAAACCGATTCTGATTCCGATTGGCATTGCCATTGTGGGCCCTGTGCTGATGCTGATTTTCTCAATGCGGCTTACGCCTGTGCTGCTGGCTGGATTCTATTTCATTTTCGGCTTGTTCTATGCCGTGGGTAACGCGAACGTTATGACCAGCGGCTTGTCTGAAGTCTCCCCCGAATTCAAGCCGGACGGCAATGCCATTTTCAACACGTGCCTTCAGTTTGGCGGCGCCGCCGGCACCGCATTGTTCTCCACGATTCTTTCCGTGGCCCAGGCCGGCGCAGGAGAAGAAGGCACCGCTGAGTTTGCTCACGCCACAGCCGTCGGCGGCGCTTGGACATTTGCTACAATGACCATCATCTGTCTGATTGGCTGGGGCTGCTTGGCAGCCGCGTTCCATATTCGCACGGCTCGTAAACGTGTACAGTAATCTTTACGATGCCTTTATGTCTGAAATGACTATGGAATCGTGCGGGCTTCCGATGGATTGCAGGGATGACGCCAGATCATTGACCAGCTGTTGAACCTGCACCGTTGACGAGACATCCGCCGCATCCAGACTGGTCTGGGTCTGCTGCACCATATTCGAATAGTCGTTCCGGGACTGCTGCGTAATCTGATTGAGCAGCGAGGCGCGCACCGACGTGATGGATACGCCGGAGAACACAATGGCCACCGCCAAAGTCAGTATTACGGCCAGCGCCACGGTACGGGCCTGCAGCGAGCGTCGGACCTCGGCGCGACCATGCCGCAGCAGGCGACGTAAGCTGAACCGAGAATAGAGGTTCAGACGCGGCACATTGGAGGTCTGCCGGATACGGCGTGCCACTTCTGTGCCGTCCAGACCAGGCAGCATGACATCAAGCAATATCAAGTCCGGCTTGACCGTGGGGAACATCTACCGCACGCAGTCCGTCCATGCAGGTAACGGTATGGAATCCTTTGTTTTCCAATACCAAGCTCAGCATATCGCCAATGACCTGACCGTCGTCCACAATGAAGATGGTCGTCATGGGTGCTTGCCTTCCCTTTCCCCGCTGTTATCGTTTCGTTATACGCTACTCCCCCGTATTCACTTCTGTTCGGGGGCTTCACCATGCAGTATCGGGCGGATTCTGGCCAGACGCTGACTTACCTCATGTTCGTATCCGCGATCATTGGGATGATAATACTCGGTGCCACGCAATTCCTCGGGCAAGTATTCCTGCGGGGCCACGGCGCCAGGCCAGTCATGGGCGTACTTATACCCCTCGTGGTTGCCCCATTCCTTCATGAGTTTGGTGGGAGCATTTCTCAGGTACAGCGGCACCGCGCCGATTCCGCCGGCATCCACATCGGCAAGCGCCTGATTAATGGCATTGTAGCCGGCATTGGACTTGGGAGCCGTGGCCACGGCGAGCGCGGCTTCGGCCAGAATGATGCGGGCCTCGGGCATACCGACCAAAGCCACGGCCTGTGCGGCCGCCACAGTGACCTGCAGTATCTGAGGTGCGGCCAGGCCGACCTCTTCGCTGGCGGCAATCATAATGCGCCGGGCGATGAAACGGGGGTCTTCACCGGCCTTGAGCATACGGGCCAGGTAATGAATCGTGGCATCCGGGTCAGAGCCACGCATCGATTTGATGAACGCGGAGATCACATCATAGTGATCGTCGCCATCCTTGTCATAGCGCACGGTGGCGGTGTCCATTACCGTGGACACGATGCCCGGGGTAATGATAGGCCGGCGGGCGCCCTTCTTACGAGCCTCATCACCGGTGACCGCACCGGCCGCCGCTTCCAGAATCGTCAGGGACTTCCGCGCGTCGCCGCCGGCCATGCGCACGATGTCCACCACGGCTTCGTCAGTGGCCTTGACTTCACCCTTGAGTCCGCGTTCATCGGCTAGGGCCCGTTGCACCAGTTCGGTGAGCTGCTTAGGTTCCAAGGACTCGAGTTTGACTACTACCGAGCGTGAGAGCAGCGGCTTGATGACGGAAAAGCTCGGGTTTTCGGTGGTGGCGCCGATGAAGGTGACATCGCGGTTCTCGACGGCGGGCAGCAGGGCGTCCTGCTGCGACTTGGAGAAGCGGTGCACCTCGTCGATGAACAACACGGTTTCCTGGCCACGCGACACCAGCCGTTCATGAGCGCGCGTGAGCACATCACGCACGTCTTTGACACCGGAGGTCACGGCGGACAGTTCTTCAAACACACGACCGGATTGTCCGGCAACGATGGTGGCAAGCGTGGTCTTGCCCACGCCGGGAGGCCCGAATAGAATCACGGAGCTTGGTGCGGTGAGGCTGCCTTTGCTGGCCGGATTGGCAAGACGACGCAAGGGCGATCCCTGCCCAAGCACTTGGGTTTGGCCAATGACCTCGTCCAGCGTGCGTGGACGCATGCGCACCGCCAACGGCCGGGTCATCGACTCCGGAGCATCGGCCGCCCCAAACAAATCGTTCTCGCTCATAGTGTTCTATACTACCCCATTATTCGAACAGACGTTCGAGCTTTCTCTTGGCTCTCCTCAGTCAGCTTCGCTGACAGCTCCTCTCAGGGAAGGGAGCCAAGGTCATGAGTTGCTCACCCGGTAATCGTGGAAGACCACCTCACCGGTGTCTTGGGTGGCGTCGAGATCCACGATGCCTTCGATGGTCCAGTCGTGATCACCGTCGGAATCATCGATAATCTGACGCACCTTCCACGTGTGTTCGTCGTTCTCATGCTTGCTGTCCAGCATGAAGAGTTCGGGCGAGCGCGCTTCGGCACCGATGCCCACATACTCGTGTTCGTCGTAATAGTCGTCGAGCACGTCCTCCCATTCGTGCACGCCGTAGCCCCAATCCTTGTCGAGCGCGCCCAGCTTGTCCGGCTGATCGAGATCCATAAGCTGCACACGGCGGAACAAGGCATTGCGCACCAGCACGGTAAGACCACGACGGTCCTCGACCACCGCGCTTTTTGCGCCGGGCGCGGCCAGGGATGCCGCAGCCTCGGATTGGTCAGCCGAGTCGCCGGCATTCTCCCATTCGTCCACCAACGAGGAATCGATGGAGCGTACGAGCACGCGCAGCCACGAAATAATGTCTCCGAGCTGTTCATCGCGCTTTTCGGGCGGCACGGTGCGCGCCAATGTGCGGTAAGCGTCCGACAAGTACCGCAACAGCGTGCCCTCGGAACGGGCGATGTTGTAGCGGGCGATGTATCCGGTGAAGTCGGAGGCGGTTTCCACCATGTCGCGCACCACGGATTTTGGCGACAGCCAGTAGTCGTTCGCCCACGGCACATCATGGCGATACTGATCGAATGCGGCCTCGAGCATGTCTTCCAGCGGCTTGGGATAGGTGATCTCCTGCAGCTTGTCCATGCGCTCGTCGTAGTCGAGTCCGTCGGCCTTCATGTCGGCCATGGCCTTGTCTCTCGCCTGACGCTCCTGCGCACGCAACACCTGCTTGGGGTCTTCCAGCGTGGCTTCGGCCATCGAGATGACGTCCAGCGCGTAGGTGTCCGATTCCGGATCGAGCAACTCCAATGCGGCCAACAGGAACGGGCTCAGGGGCTGGTCGAGCGCGAAGTCATCCGGCATATCGAGGGTCATGTAATAGTCTTTGCCGCCATCCGCACGATCTTCGGTCTCAATGACCTCGGTATCGAACAAAGTGCGGAAGATTTCATCGGCCCGCTGGTGCAGATGTTCTTTCTGATCCGGGGTCTGTGCTGAATCATCGATAAGATCGTCGATACGAGCACGCGCATCGCCGCCTTGCGCCACTTCATTGAGCACCATAGAATGCGTGATCTTCAGATGCGGGACCAAGGTTTCCGGAGCGGCGTCGATGAGCTTGTTGAACGTGCCTTCGTTCCAGGTCACGAAGCCTTCGGGGGCTTTCTTGCGCTTGACCTTCTTGAGCTTCTTCGGGTCGCCTCCGGCCTTGGCTATGGCCTTCTGGTTCTCGATCTCATATTCGGGAGCCTCGGCTACCACCAGTCCTTCGGTGTCGAAGCCCATACGGCCGGCGCGTCCGGCGATCTGGTGGAATTCGCGGGCGCGCAGGCGGCGCATCTTGGTGCCATCGAACTTGGTCAACGCGGTCAGCACCACGGAGTGAATCGGCACATTAATGCCAACGCCCAGCGTATCGGTGCCGCAAATCACCGGCAAAAGACCTTGCTGGGCGAGCTGTTCGACCAGACGACGGTATCGCGGCAGCATGCCGGCATGATGGATACCGACGCCGGTGCGCAGCAGACGTTGCAGAATCTTGCCAAAAGCCGTGGTGAATTTGACGCCTTTGATGGCTTCGGCGATGGCCTGACGCTGTTCCTTGCTGGACACGCCGGTGGAGGCAAGCGCCTGCGCGGTTTCCAGCGCGGCGTCCTGAGAGAAGTGCACCACATATATCGGTGTCTCGCCGTTGCGGAAGGCGAGTTCCACGGTTCTTTCCAGCGGGTCGAGCGTGTACTCATAGCTCAACGGCACCGGGCGTGGCGCATCGGCGATGACATCCACATCAGGTGTGTCGTTGAGATCGGAGAGCTTGTCGGCGATGGCATCCACATTGCCAAGCGTGGCACTCATCAGCAGGAACTGGGTTTGCGGCAAGGTCAGCAGTGGCACCTGCCATGCCCAGCCACGCTCCGGGTCGCCGTAGTAGTGGAATTCGTCCATGGCCACGAGGCCCACGTCGGCATGCGTGCCCTCACGCAAAGCCTGGTTAGCGAGAATCTCGGCGGTGCAGCAGATGATCGGCGCGTCGGCGTTGATATGGCTGTCGCCGGTGATCATGCCGACATTGTCGCGGCCGAACACCTCTACCAGGTCGAAGAACTTCTCGGAGACCAACGCTTTGATGGGCGCGGTGTAGTAGGAACGGCGACCGGTGCATAGGGCGGCGAAATGCATGCCCAGCGCCACCAGTGATTTGCCGGAACCGGTAGGGGTATTCAAAATGACATGGTCGCCGGCCAGGAGATCCATAATGGCCTCTTCCTGATGCGGCCACGGCTCGATGCCTTTGACCTCTTCCACCCAGCCGAAGAACCGTTCGTAGATATCATCGGCCGTAAGATTCCGCTCGCGCTCGTCGCCGTCCCATTCGGGAGCCAAACGCCCCAGGGAACCATATTCCTTCTCGTCAGTCATAATGTCCCAGTCTACCCAGCGGCCTGTTCCAGCGGCGCGAACCACCCTCCGCTGCTTCGCAGCACCTCCCACCAGCGGGAGGAATACTCACGCCAGTCTGCGACGGACCTCGTCGGGGTCGACTTCCGGTTCGAGCGGCGGCCAAGTCATATTCATATTCTTCAACGTGGTGCGCAACAGCTCGGAAACCACGGCGCGTGAATACCACCGGTTGTCAGCCGGCACCAGATACCACGGTGCGGCGGCAGTGCTGGTCTTTTCAAAAACCTCCTGCCAGGCGTCCATGTAGTCGTCCCATCGATCGCGGGCTTCAAGGTCGGAGATATCGAACTTCCAATATTTGGTGGGGTCATCAAGACGGCCGAGAAAATGCTTTTTCTGCTCATCCTGGCTGACCACGAGAAAGATCTTGAGAATCGCACATCCGCTGGCGGCCAGCTCACGCTCGAATTCGTTAATCTGGTCATATCGGGCACGCCATACGTCTTCCGGATAGGTGCCGTAGACGTGCGGCATGACCACATCCTCGTAATGGGAACGGTCAAAAACGGCAATCCAGCCCTGCTTGGGCAGTTCGCGCTTCACACGCCAGAGAAAATCATGGTCAAGCTCCTCGGCGCTTGGCTTGCCAAAGCCGTGATAATGGATGCCCATAGGATCGCCCTGGCTGAATACATGGCGCACGATGCCGCCTTTGCCGGAAGCATCCATGCCTTGCAACACGATCAGCAATCTTCGCGGGGAGCCTTTAACACCGTTGGCATACATGAGCCGCTGGTATCGGGCGATTTCGGAGGAGCTGATGGATATAAACCGTTCCGCATCCTCTTTGCCGCCATCAAACCCCGGCGTGGAGTCGCCTTCGACATCAGTGACCTGCGTCCCCGGGTGGAACATCAGTCGTTGTGCTGGCGGCAGAGACCATACGGCACTCAGCAGTTCGCTGGATTTCGCCGCGCGGGCCAGCCGTTCGGACACGGTGGTGCTGGATTCAATGCTTTCTATGCGGTCTTCAGCGAGATTCAGCGTCCAGTCGATGCGTTTATCGCCCTTCCCCCTGCTGGGCTTATCCTTACCGTTTTTGTCTTTGTCGGATTTGACGACACCACCCAACTTGCCGTTTTTACCCACCTTATTTGTCTTTCCGTCTTCCTTGGCCATGCCACCGATTGTACGCTTCGCCGGATTCGCGCGTCCCGGACTTCACCGACGGCTTGGCCTCATAGGACTTCGCGAACCACTTGCGCAAGCACATCCACCGATGCCTCGAATTCCTCGGGCGTGGTGTAGGCATAGCTCAGGCGAAGGGAGTTGTCACCTTCGAAATCGTAGATGTCGCCGGGATTAAGCAGCACGCCGCGCTTCAAGGCTGCTTGGAACAAGCGACTGGTGCGCACCGGCTGTTCGAAGGTCAGCCACACATAGAATCCGCCATCCGGCCGGCTCCAGTGGGCCCGGCCCAAGAAATGACGCTCCAGGGATTCCATCGCCGCATCCCTGCGACGGTGTAGCTCCCGTTTGAGGTCAACCAGATACCGGTCATACAGACCGCTGGTCAAGAATCGGGCGAAAGCCCACTGGCTGAGCAGACTAGCGCCGTAGTCCATCTGCATTTTCACATCAGCGAGTCGTTGGACGATTGGCTCATTGGCAATAATCCAACCGATGCGCAGTCCAGGAGCCAACGATTTCGAAGCGCTGCCCAAGGTGATGACCATACCGGTCTCATCCATGGTCTTCAACGGCTTCGGCATCTCGTCGCCGAAATACAGGTCCTGATAGGCGTTGTCTTCGATAATCGGCAATCGATTCGCCACGCAGCAATCGATGAGGTCATGCCGGTGCTGATTGGTCATCGTCACGCCGGTGGGGTTGTGATTGGTGGGAATGGTGTAGAGCACGGCATCCGCGCCCTTGCCCGATACAGCACGGTATTCTCCCAATGCACGTTCAAGAGCGTCGGCGCGAAGCCCCTGGTCGTCCATCGTCACGCCGGACAAGCGCATTCCGGCCGATTGGAACACCTGCAATGACTTGATGTAGCTCGGAGCTTCAGCGAACACCGTGCTTCCTGCAGACAGCAGACTCACGGAAATCAGCTGCAGAGCCTGCAACGCGCCGGAGGTGATCAGCACCTGGGCCGGCGTGCAGTTCACCCCCGAGCGGCACATATGCGCGGCGATCGCCTCACGCAGCACGGTCATGCCCGCAGGAGGCGGATAGCCCAGCGAATCTATCTCCTGCGCGGCTTCCGTCAGCACCTGTTTCCACATATCGCGCGGGAACAGTCGCGGATCCAGCTCGCCGGTGCCCAGTCGTGCGATATTCGGCGCGAACTCCATGCGATTGATGGTCTGTATCGTGGCGTTGTTCGCTTCAAAGAACCCGGAGGAGACGTAGTCGGCCCAGTCCGGGGCACCCGGCAACATCAACGACCACGTATTGCTGACGATGCGCGTACCAGCGCCATGCAGGCCTTCCACAATACCGTAATCGGCCAGTTCAGTTATAGCGGCGACAACCGTGGACCGATTGACGCCAAATCCTTCTGCCATGGCTCGCTGCGAGGGCAATCGGGCACCGATCGGCCATACGCCACTGGAAACCTGATGACACATGTAGTCCACGATTTGCTCGGTGACCGGCACATTCGACGTGCGATCCGGCTTCCAGTCGATAACCAACGGCGCTATTCGTGCCATACCTCTCCTCTTCCTATGCTGCGAGCGCAGACCCGCAATCCGCACAACTAGGATTACGTCAACGTCTCATGCCCATATCCACATGTTTGGTTGAGTGACAATGCTGCCATTTGGCTGGTTGTCAACCGCAATCCACTCCTTAGAATAATCCATGGAAACATGAAGATGCACGGTTTTATTGAATTATTACGCGCATCGCGCTCAGTCGCACAATATGTTTGGCTGGGTCAGACATGACCAGCCAAACACAATTGGCTGGTATTTAAGGGAGCAGAGATTCATGGGGTTCTACTTGCAGGGACTGACGATGGGACTGGCATACGTGGCGCCAATCGGCATGCAGAATCTGTTTGTCATCAACTCGGCACTGACCAAGACAAGACGCAAGGCCGTGTTCACAGCAATCATCGTCACCATATTCGACGTGGCACTGTCCCTGTCATGCTTCTTTGGCGTGGGCGCACTCATGCAGCGGTATGAGTGGCTGCAGCTGGCCGTGTTGGCTGTGGGAGGTGCGGTGGTAATCCGCATTGGATTGGGGTTGATCTTTCCGGGATTGTTCCGCCATGGCAACGACTCGACATCCCACAGCACCGCATCGACCACTGACGCTGAGATCACGGACAAGCGAGCCGACGGATTGGCGAAAACCGTCACTACTGCATGCGTAGTCACATGGTTCAACCCTCAGGCAATCATTGACGGCACGTTGATGCTGGGCGCATTCAGCGCCACTTTGAGCGCTTCGCAGGCATCTCCATTCATTATTGGAGTAGAAAGCGCATCCGCATTGTGGTTCTTGGGACTCACTTTGGTAATTTCGGCGTTCAGCCAGCGGTTCAGCCCAAAGATCATCAACACGCTCAACAAGGTGTGCGGCAGCATCATCGTACTCTACGGCATCAAACTGCTCGTCGAATTCATCATGGCCGTACTGTAGACGATTCAGCGCGCTTCTTTTCGCTGCGTTTTCCCATTACGGCCTTGGTTGCGCCGGCACCAAGTATCGTGACCAGCACGCCGGTGCCCACCATCAATGCCGGTCGTTGGGCGGCATGCAAGACGGCAAGGTCGGGGCCGGCTGAGACGGAGCTGTTCTCACCGGCTGCGCTATCCGACGCAGGGTGTTTGCCGATGTTGGCATATTGGGCATTAATCACGCTCGGACCGGTGAGCGTCACATGATCGGCGGTTTCGACTTTGGACACATCGCCGTTCTTGTCTAATGTGACGCGGGCGCATAGGGCCTTGGCCCAGTTGATGCGCTGCCAGCCATCGCTGGATCGCCACAATGGGTAGCCGGAGTCCAAGGCAGTGGCTTTGAGAATCGCATTGCGCTGATCAGCGTGCAGTTCGGGATAGGCCAGTCGCAGCACGTCCGCGGCACCGCGTGGGGCCATGAAATCAGCACCGGATTGGGAGGTATTCTGCGGAAATGTGTAGGTAAGGCGCGCGGTGTACACGCGTACGGCAGAGGCCTGATCTTTGACCGGTTCGCTGGCTACGGAATCAAGAAAACCGTTCGTGTAACCGCCCGCGCCATTGGCTTTGACATTGTCGATACAAGCGGCGAGTGTGCTTCCGTGTTCGTCCGCCTGGCATCGCTCGGTCAGGTAGCCGCGCAACTGACGGGCTGCGGGCACGATGGACGAGCTGAATTCATTGTGCCAGTACTGCCCGTTTTGGGCGGAGGCGCCGATGCGCCCGCCCATGATGTCGAGCGGATAATGCACACCCAGAACAATGCGGTTATTGCCGGCCTCCGAAGTGCGGGCCATGATTTGCGGAGCCAGTTCGGGAATCATGCCGGCCAATGCGATACCCCACGAATAGGCGCCAGTAGTATGCCCGGACGGATAGGAGCTGTTCTTTTGCAGGTTCGAGTAGCCGGGCACGTGCTCAAGCCATGAGGGCGACTGTTTGATATTCAGTGTGGCGGGAAGCCCGGCAAGATCATTGGTGCCGCCAAAGCTGCTTTCTGCACGGTTCAGATACGGTCTGGGATGCATGGCAGCGCGTTTGGAAGCATAGGTGGATGCCACATTGAAGGAGAACACATCGGCCACAGCGTTGAGTTTGCCCTGCTTGAGGCCTTCGCTCATATATGCGCCGAGCACTGGCCCGAGCGCATCCGGCATGGTCTCCTCGGCTTGCAGATCGGAATCGACAAGGGCTCGTTTGCGCTGAGCGTTGAGACCCTTGTTATCGAGGTCTTCTGCGGCTTTGTGGTTGATCGCCACGGCGAGATTCTGGTCAAGCTCCATCGTTTTGGCGTCGAGTACCTTGCCACCATGCGCGGCATCGGTAGGCGCCTGCCAATAATCCTTCTCATAGTCGGAGAGCAATGCCACCCAGTCGGGGTTGGGCAGCTGGTCGGCTTGTGCGGCGGGAACCGGCATGGCCACCAGTATGAGCGGCATCAGCAGCACAATAACGACAACGGAGGATAGGCGCCGGAACATCTTCATATGTTCCAACCTATCCTCCGTTGAGGCTACGTAGCCGAGTCTCAGCCAAACACTTAGTAAATTCTTCGTGCCGGCTTAGCGGTGGCTGAGTTGTGTCAGGCTTCTGGTTTGTCTTCAGACTTCAGAAATGCCGGAAACTCGCCGGTGTTTGGATCGGTTTGCGATTCGGGATGGGTGACGTCATATCCCTGTTCGTACCGGGTGCGACGCCAATTGCGGATCGAGGCATTGGTGCCGCGATGATGCACGTGATACTTGCGCGGTGCACCGCCGAACGGCAGCTCCTCAACTTCCTTGGCCACTGCAATCTGATTGACATTGGACGGGTCACCCGCGGCAATCGGAGCCAACGGTTCAGGTTCGGTGGGCGCGGCCGTACGCTGCTGCATACGTGAAGGCAACCACTCGGCCAGGCGAGAGAGCAGCCAGCAGGCGACGAAGTAAATCACCGCGGCCATCACCAGCGTTTGCAGGATGTTGAAGTACATCGAGCCGAGTCGGCGGGATTCCTGCAGCAAATCGGTGTACATGATGATCGAGCCCAGTGCGGTGTCCTTCAGCACCACGACCAGCTGGGTGACGGCGGCCGGCAGCATGGCGTAGACGGCCTGCGGCACCTCGATCTGAATCAGCGACTGCGTTTCGGTCAGCCCCAAGGCGAGCGAGGCCTCGCGCTGACCGCCCGGCAGGTTGCCAACGCCGGAACGCACTAGCTCGGCGACCACCGAACCGTTGTACAGCACCAGGGCCAGCACCACAGCCCAATAGGACGGGCTGGGCAGGCCCGCGAAGGCGAACCATCGCCAGAAGAAAATCATGAGCAGCAGCACGGGGACTGCACGGCAGAACTCGACGATCACGGCGGAGATGCCACGCACCAACGGGTTCGGCAGCAATCGGCCCACGCCGAATACCAGACCGAACGCCACAGCTCCCACCACGGCGAGAACGGTGGCCTTGATGGTCATCCATAGGCCCGGCAAGTAGAAGTCAGTCCATGCTTCACGTTCGACGGCGGGCTTCCACAGTTCCCAGCTCAGCTGGTTCTCGCCGTCAGGCGGATTGTGCAGACGCATAAGCACCAACACCAGCACGGCCACGAATATGAGGGCCGCAATCCAGTTGACGATACGAATAGTGCGGCGGCCCTTGGGACCGGGCGCATCGAAGAGTACGGAATTCGAGGTATCAGCCATATCCGTCACCTCCTTACGGCGAGCTTGTTGGACAGATACGTGGTGAGCATGCCGATGGGGATGATCAGAATCACGTAGCCGAGTGCGAAGATCAGGAAGATCTGGATGATCAGGTCAGGGCGGAATTCAATCATCTCGCTCATCAGCGAAGACGTCTCGGTGGCCACGGATGCGGCGGCTGCCACGGTGGAGTTCTTGAGCAGTGCGATCAGCGTGTTGCCGAGCGGCGCCACAGAACCGCGGAAGGCCTGCGGCAGAATGATCTCAGTGGCGGACTGCATGAAGCCCAGACCCAGCGCGCGGGCGGCCTCGGCCTGGCCTAGCGGCACGGTATTGATGCCGGAGCGCAGCGATTCGCATACGAATGCGGCCGTGTACAGGCTCAGGCCCGTGACTGCCAGCCAGAAGAAGTTCGTGGCGAAGGTGTCGGAGAAGCTGAGCTTCAGCTGCGCGTAGGCACCGAGCACCATGAATACCATGATGATGGTCAGCGGCAGGTTTTTGAACAGTTCCACGTAGGCACCGGCCACGGTTCTCAGGGATGAGATCGGCGAGATGCGCATGACGACAAGGATCACGCCGAGAATCATGGAGAACAGCGCGGACCACAGGGTCAGTTCGATGTTGACCAGGAAGGCGCCAAGTACGTCATACTGGCTGAAGAGTTCCAGGAATCCGTTCATCAGTTCTTCTCCCCCTCGTCTGGAGTGGGCGGGTTGTAGCGCACGTCGGGCGTGTAGTTGGTGCCCTTGGTGTTGTCGCTGATGGCGTTCTCCCACGAGCCGTCTTGGATCATGTCCACGATGGCGTTGTTGATCTTGGTGGCCAGCTGGGTGTTGCCCTTTTTGATGCCCACGCCGTAGTATTCCTGCGTGAATGGCTTGCCGACCACCTTGAGCCTGCCGCGCGAGGCGGAGGCCAGGCCGGCCAGAATGATGTCATCGGTGGTCACGGCGTCCACGATGCCGGAGAACAGTGCGGTGGCGCATTCGGCGTAACCGGGCTGCTCCATAAGCTGGACTTCGGAGGCGAACTTCTCCTTGACGGTGGCGGCGGAAGTCGAACCGGTCACGGAACAGAGCCTTTTGCCATTAAGGTCTTCGGGGCCGTTAATCGAATTATCATCCTTGCGCACCAGCAGATCCTGGCCGGCCACAAAGTATGGACCGGCAAAGGAGACGGCCTTCTTGCGTTCGTCGGTAATCGAGTAGGTGGCGAGAATCATATCCACGTCGCCGTTCTGGATCATGGCCTCACGTTGCTTGGAGGGAGCTTCCTTCCAGATGATTTCATCCTCGGAGTAGCCGAGTTTTTTGGCGATGTACTTGGCCACGTCCACGTCGAAGCCCACGTAGGTGCCGGACTTCTTGAAGCCCAAGCCGGGCTGATCGAATTTGATGCCGATACGAATCTTGCCGGACTCATCCTGTCCGCAGGCGGCCAGCGACATCGTGCAGGCCACAGCGGCGAGCGCGGCGACCACGCGGCAAGCCCTCCGTTTGAATGTATTGGTGAATGTCATATCGCAAACCCCCGTGTCTCAGTGGGTGAGGATCTTCGAAAGGAAGTCCTTGGCGCGTTCGGTCTGCGGATGCTCGAAGAACTCGTCAGGCGTGTTCTCTTCGAGAATCTGACCATCGGCCATGAACACGATGCGGTCGGCGGCCTTGCGCGCAAAGCCCATCTCGTGGGTCACGCAAATCATCGTCATGCCTTCGTGGGCGAGCTCGACCATCACGTCAAGCACTTCGTTGACCATTTCCGGGTCAAGGGCGGAGGTGGGCTCATCGAAGAGCATGACCTTAGGCCGCATGGCGAGCGCGCGGGCGATAGCCACGCGCTGCTGCTGACCACCGGAAAGCTGGGACGGCATCTTATTGGCCTGTGAATCGACACCCACGCGGGCAAGCAAATCCATGGCCAGCTGCTCGGCTTCCTTCTTGTCCATGTGACGCACCTTGATGGGCGCGAGCGTCACATTCTCAAGAATGGTCTTGTTGGCGAACAGGTTGAAGGACTGGAACACCATGCCGACTTCGGCGCGGAGATTCGCGAGCTCCTTGCCTTCCTGCGGCAGAGGCTTGCCGTCGATGCGAACATCGCCGGAATCAATGGTTTCAAGCCTGTTGATGGTGCGGCACATCGTGGATTTGCCGGAGCCTGACGGGCCGACGACCACCAGCACCTCACCCTTGGTGACGGTCAGGTTGATGTCCTTCAGGACGTGTAAATCGCCGAAATGCTTCTCGACGTGGGTCAGCTCGACCAGAGGACGGTTCGGATCCTCATTACCGGGCACCAGAGGAGCCAGAGGAGCTTTGCCTTGGGATTCTTCTCGCGTCGTGCGCGAACGTACTGCTGTTTCGTTGTTCGTTTCAGACATGAAGAGGAGAATAGCATACAAGGGTTTCCAATGTATACACGATAATGGATGCTCAACCGCGAGGTTTACCCAATGCGGAGACGAACTGGACGCCGGGGATATCGGCGAAAATGGAGCCATCGACCACCAGTTTGGACGGACGAACACCAGAGCCCAAATACAGTTTCGGAATCGACAGAATGTGCTGGTCCACCAGCAACGGCCAGTCGTTGGGCAAACCTATCGGCGACATGCCGCCGGATTCCATGCCGGTGGCCTCCACGGCAGCGTCGATCGGCGCGAAACTGACTTTGGAGACCTCCAGCGTGTGCTTGACCACGCCGTTCAGATCGGCGAGGGTATCGGCCGTGACGAATGCGGCGGCGAAGTCCGGCGGCGCCTTGCGGTTTTTGTGCGTGTGCACGACCACCACATTGCCGGTGATCTCGAACGGAATGCCGTATTTCGGGCACCACAGGTCGGTGTCCGATTCCTCGTCCGCGTTGATGGTCACGCCCAGAATCTTGCTTTCCGGCACGCCTGCCGCCACCAGCCCATTGAGCTTGTCGAACACCGGCTTGGCCAGCAGATCCCCATCATGCCAATCCAAAATCTCCAACGTCATATATGCCTCCCCTTTTTCCGGACATAGTGACCCTCAGAATAACGAAAGCGCCAGCGGCACATGCCACTGGCGCTATTCGTATTACCTATGAAGCGCTATCAGTCTTCGAAAATGAATCTACACGTGCGAAAAACCGCCGTCCGAAGCCGAAGGCGCACTGAGGTGCGTCGAGTGCTGAGGAAAGGCGGTATACGCTCCGTAGATTAGTTTTCGTCCGCGTCCGGGTCGTAGTCGACGCCGGTCTCGGCGCGCTGCTCGTCGGAGATCGGGGCCGGAGCACCGGTCAGCGGGTCGCGGCCGCCGCCGGCCTTCGGGAAGGCGATGACGTCGCGGATGGAGTCGGCACCGGCCAGGATGGACACGGTACGATCCCAGCCGAGGGCCAGACCCGCGTGAGGCGGAGCGCCATACTTGAAAGCCTCAAGCAGGAAGCCGAACTTCTCATCGGCCTCTTCCTTGGTAATGCCGAGAACGTCAAGCACACGAGCCTGGATGTCGTCGCGGTGGATACGCACGGAACCGCCGCCCATCTCCTCACCGTTACAGACGATGTCGTAGGAATCGGACATGGCGTGCTCGGGATCCTTGTCGAACTTGTCGATCCAATCCTTGCTCGGCATGGTGAACGGGTGGTGCATGGAGGTCCACTTGGAGTGGCCGACAGCCACATCGTCGTCGTCCGGATCATCGGTGGGCTTGAACAGCGGGAAGTCCACAACCCAAGTGAAGGCGAACTTCTTCGGATCAAGCAGGCCCTCACGGGAGGCGAGTTCCACACGCACGGCACCGAGCAGCAGCTGGGAGGATTCGCGGGAACCGGCGGCGAAGAACACGGCATCGCCTTCCTCGGCACCGACGGCCTCGCGCAGACCGTTGCGCTCTTCATCGGACAGGTTCTTGGCGACGGGGCCCTTCAGCTCGCCGTTCTCGCCAAAGACCACGTAAGCAAGGCCCTTGGCACCGCGCTGACGGGCCCAATCCTGCCATGCGTCGAACTGACGACGCGGCGTGGCGGCACCGCCCTTGAACACCACGGCACCCACATACGGGGCCTGGAACACGCGGAACGGCGTGTTCTTGAAGTAGTCGGTCAGCTCCACCAGCGGGTTGCCAAAGCGCAGATCCGGCTTGTCGGAGCCGTACTTGTCCATCGCATCCTTCCAGGTGATGCGCGGCAGCGGTAGCTGGACCTCATAGCCGGCGGACTTCCAGATGGCGGCGATGACCTTTTCGGTCATGGCCATCACGTCTTCCTGGTCCACGTAGGCCATCTCCATATCGAGCTGGGTGAACTCGGGCTGACGGTCGGCGCGGAAGTCCTCATCACGGTAGCAGCGGGCGAGCTGGTAGTAGCGCTCAACGCCGGAGACCATGAGCAGCTGCTTCAACAGCTGCGGGGACTGCGGCAGGGCGTACCAGGAGCCAGGCACCAGACGGGCCGGCACCACGAAGTCGCGGGCGCCTTCCGGGGTGGACTTGATGAAGGTCGGGGTCTCGACCTCGGTGAAGTCCATGTCCTCAAGCGCATGGCGAGCGGCCTTGGCCATGTCGGAGCGCAGCTTCAGGTTGTGCTGCATGGACGGGCGACGCAGGTCGAGGTAACGGTACTTCAGGCGCACGTCCTCGCCGGGCAGCTTGTTCTCGGACTCGTTCTCGAGCGCGGTGGACACCTGGAACGGCAGGGCATCGGCCTTGGCGAGCACCTCGATGGATTCGGCCACGACCTCGATCTTGCCGGTGGCCAGATGGGTGTTCTCGTTGCCGTCCGGGCGCAGACGCACGTCGCCGGTGACCTGAATCACGAACTCGCTGCGCAGCGGGCGGGCCATGTCCTCGTCGTAGATGACGACCTGCACCAGACCGGTGGCGTCACGAAGGTCGATGAAGGCCACACCACCGTGATCACGACGACGGTCGACCCAACCGGCGAGGGTGACCTTCTGGCCGACCAGGGCCTCGGTCACTTCAGTGGCATGATGTGTTCTGTAAGCCGTCTGGCTCATTGTCTTAGTTCTCCTCGAATTTTCGCGCGAATACGTCAGATTTCGACGGTTTGCTGGGCAACCACAGTATCCGGTTCCCACGACGTGCAATCGGCGGCAACCTGCTCGCCGGTGACGATGTTCTTGACCTCGTCACCGGTCGATTCCTCACCCTCGGCGGCACTGGCCGGGAACCACACATACGGGATGCCGAGCTTGTCCGCATACTTGATCTGCTTGCCGAGCTTGGCGGCGGTGGGTGCCACATCGGTGGCGATGCCACGGGCACGCAGCTGGGCGGCGATGCGATTGGCGGTCGGACGGTCCTCTTCGTTCCACACGGCGACCAGCACAGCGGCAGGGCTCACACGGTTGGCGTGCGCGCCGGCGGTGTGCAGCATGTAGCTGACCAGTCGGCTCAGACCGATGGACAGGCCCACGCCCGGATACTTGCGGTTGCCCTGGGAGGCGAGGTTGTCGTAGCGGCCACCGGAGCAGATGGAACCAAGCGAGGCGGCGCCGTCGAGGAAGGTCTCGTAGACGGAGCCGGTGTAATAGTCGAGTCCACGGGCGATCTTCAGGTCCGCGATCACGGAGCCGGGGCGGATGGCGGCAGCCTCGTCGACGATCATGGCCAGGGTATCGAGTCCCTGACGGGCCAGCTCATAGGCCTCGGAATCCTCAGCGATGCCGTGCGCCTCGCACAGCGCGTCGAACTTGGCAGCCAGCTCGGCACCATCGGAGGCGGTAAGCTCGGCCAGTTCGAGGCAGGCGCGCGCCTGGGCCTCGGTCGCACCGCAGGTTTCGGAAAGCAGTCGGGCCACCTCGTCGGCGCCGATCTTGTCGAGCTTGTCGATCTCGCGCAGCACACCTTCGATGTCCGTCAGACCGAGTCCACGGTAGAAGCCTTCGGACAGCTTGCGGTTGTTGGCATGCACGGTGGCCTTGGGCAGGCCGTATGCGCGCAGCTCTTCCAAGGCGGAAACCATGACCAGCGGCAGCTCCACTTCATAGTGGTCAGGCAGGTCGCCCGCACCGATCACGTCGATGTCGGCCTGCACGAACTCGCGGAAGCGGCCCTCCTGCGGACGCTCACCGCGCCAGACCTTCTGAATCTGCCAACGCTTGAACGGGAAGGTCAGCGCACCCGAGTGCTCGACCACATACCGGCTCAGCGGCACGGTCAGATCGAAATGCAGACCCAGACGGTCCTCAATCGGAGTGTCGGATTCGTGACCGACCTCCTGCAGACGGGAAAGCAGGTAGATCTCCTTGCTGGTCTCGCCTTTTTTCAGCAAAGAAGCGCCGGTTTCCACCGCTCTCGTCTCAATGCCGATGAAGCCGTTGAGCTCAAAAACCTTACGAAGCGTGTCGATAACACGCTGCTCCACTACACGTTCGGAGGGGAGCCACTCCGGGAATCCTGATATTGATGCACCTTTAGCCACGAAATCAATATAATAGGTGAGGGTTGCGTCAAAGCATGCCGAATTATCGGTATGCGAGGCGTTCCCACTCACTCACTCTATGCTTGTAAGGAGCTGGCCATGGCCGACGAGACTGTCACCGAAACCGAAAACACCGCTGCGACCGAAGAACAGGCAACGACACCCGCACCCGAGGCCAGCCCGGCCACACCGACTCCTGCTTCAATGCCGAAGCCGCATGCGCCCTCCCCCGCCGCTTTCGCTAAGAAGGCCCCCGCGGCCAAGGCCCACGTTGCGGCCCCGGCCGCGCACGCCGCATACTCCGACGCCGACGTCAAGGCCGCTGAAGCCTTCGGCCGCGTGGACGACAACGGCACCGTCTTCGTCAAGGAGGGCGACACCGAACGCGAGGTCGGCCAGTTCCCGGACGCCTCCAAGGAAGAGGCCCTGGCGCTGTACGCCCGTCGTTTCCTGGATCTCAAGGCCAAGCTTGATCTGCTGGCCAGCCGCCTGACCTCTCCCAATGTCAAAGCCCGTGAGATCGACGAGTCCCTGAAGCTGCTGGGCGAGGAGACCTCCGAGCCCGCAGTCGTGGGCGATGTCGCCGCGCTCAAGAAACAGTTCGAGACGCTGAAGACCGCCGGCGAGGCCAAGAAGACCGAACTGTCCGAGGCCCGCAAGGCCGCCGTGGCCAAGGCCGTCGAGGAACGCACCGCCATCGTGGAGAAGGCCGAAGCACTGGCCGCCTCCCTGGGCGACAACACCAACTGGCGTTCCACCGCGGACAAGTTCCGCAACCTGTTCGATGAATGGCAGAATCACCAGCGCACCACCATCCGCATCGACAAGCCCGAGGCCGAGGCACTGTGGAAGCGCTTCTCCGCCGCTCGCACCACGTTCAACCAGTCCCGCCGCAAGTGGGCGCAGGCTCGCGACAACGAGCGTTCCCAGGCCAAGGAAGCCAAGGAAGCCATCATCGCCGAGGCCAACGAGCTGAAGGATTCCACCGCCTGGGGCGAGACCTCCCGCAAGTTCAACGAGCTGATGGACCGTTGGAAGAAGGCCGGTCGCGCCGGCCGCAACGAGGACGACGCCCTGTGGGCCAAGTTCCGCGAGGCCGCCGACACTTTCTTCAACGCCCGTCAGGCCGACCGCGATCAGATCAACTCCTCCGAGAAGGAGAATCTGGCCGCCAAGGAGGCGCTGCTGGTCAAGGCCGAGGCTTTGGTGCCGGTCAAGACCGACGCGGAAGCCAAGAAAGCCCGTCAGGAGCTCGCCAAGATTCAGGAAGAGTGGGATCAGATCGGCTACGTGCCGCGTGACGCCATGCGTCGCATCGAGGGTCGCCTCGACGCCGTGGACAAGCAAATCAAGGCCATCGAGGATGCCGCCTGGAAGCAGACCGACCCGGAGGCCGATGCCCGTAAGTCCAGCTTCGAAGAGCAGCTTCATGCTCAGCTCGCCGAGCTTGACGAGAAGATCGCCGCTGAGTCCGACCCGAAGAAGAAGGCCAAGCTCGAGGCCGAGAAGGCCACCAAGGAGCAGTGGCTGAACGCCATCAAGTAAGCCTTCCGCTTATGCCCTCGCTGGCGGGGGCTGTCCAACATAGTCGGACTGGGAGTGGTTCCATACAACGGCCACCCCCAGTCGGCAAACCGACAGCCCCCGCCAGCGGAGGCAAATTTGTAGCTGCCGGCCCCGCCAACGAGCGGGGCTCATTCATATCTACGCCCGTGTGCCGGTTTCAGGCACGGCAGCAGATAGCTTCGGGTGCGCAGCCAGATATTCGTGCAGCGGCTGGTTATAGGACATTTCCAGTTCGCCATAGTTGTTGCCTGCACGGAATGCCGAATAGTTGTCGCCGCCCTGCAGCAGGTAGGAGTTGGAGGCGATGATCACCAGATCGTCGTCAGCGATCGGCCTGCCGTCGATGGTGAGGTCCACGATGCCGACGGTGGCCTTAACCCCTGTATGCTGGTTGCCGTTTCCGTCGGAATCCCCGAGTGTGCATGTGGCGCCACCATCTCCGCACTGGACGTACCGGTATCGCACATTCGAGGAGATGCCGAGCCATCGGTGTTCCAATTCACCGTCATCGTTGCGATGAAACTGCTGGGCGAGCACCGCCTTGAGTCCGAGTCCGGTGAGGGTTTCGTGCGCGGCGTGGAACTGGAGGGCCATCAGACTGTCGACCTCACGAATCGTGACCTTGCCGTCCTCGTCCATATCCAGCTGTTTGGTTCTCAGGCTGCCATCGTTTGAGAATCCGACCACGGGCAATCGGGTGCCGGCATACACATTCCGCATGATCGACTCCCGGTTGGCGTCCGCCACAAGCATGCCCACCGATCCTTCATGTCCGACGGACGTGCGCTTGTCGAAATTCGTTCCCGGCGCCAGAGTGCCGATCACCGCGTTCCCCGCACTGGCCGCGTAGTCCTCGGCCTTCGTGTAGAGCTGCCGCGAGCGCGCTACGCTGCCGTTCGACACCACGCCGGCGGACATCCAGGCGGCCTGACGCGGATGGGCGTCCAGCCCCTCCACGTTGAGCACGCCCGGAACCGCAGTGGCCTTGGTGCCGTTGCCGAGGTTCACATCGGCCACCTGGACCTTGGCATGACGACCATGGCCGGTGATGATCAGATCCTGCACGGCCATGTTCTGGCCGAAGCTACCGGCCTCATAGATCGGTGCCCCTCCGTCGGTGACGTCTTGTTTTACGGCGTGGGTGTGGCCGGTGTAGGCGAGGTCCACATCACGTCCGAGACCGGTTGCCGCCGAGGCGTCGGCGTGCAACAATGCGACCACCGCATCGACTTTGCCCGAACGCTTCAGTTCACCGGCCACGCGGTTGAGCGCGTCGACGGCACGTTCGCTCAGATCGGCGTCTTCGGTGATCTGCGGCGTGGCCACCGAGCCAAGCGCGTCCGTGAGCGCGCCCACGAAACCGATGCGCTTGCCATTCACCGTGCGAATCGTATAGTCCTTGACATGGCTCAGTTTGCCGGTAGCTGATTTATTGGCCGAGGACACGTTGGCGCAGAGCCAGTCGATGCCGTTGGCCGGAGCGGCCACACGATTGTTGAAGTCGACCACGCTGCGATCGAATTCATGGTTGCCCACGGCAGAAACCGTCAGCCCCCACACCTTGGCCATGTCAAAGGTGGGTTTGTCTTGCTTCACGGCCGACTCATAGGGCGATCCGCCCACCAGATCGCCGGTGGAGACGGGAACCATATTGTCGGGGTTGTGACTGTCCGCCAAGGTGAAGGCGGCCGCGACATCGGCCCCATGTTCGATATGGCCATGGAAATCGGTGATGTCGGCGATGGTCACCGTGCGTGTGCCGGTGGCCGGATCCTCGCCGGAAAAAGGAACGGCTCCTGCGGCACCCGCGATATTGGGTGCCACAAGAGCCGTAAGAACGACGCATAATGCTGTGCCAATGGCGGCTCCAGGCCGCCCGCCGGCCCTGCGCCGGCGCTTCTTCATATCTCTGTTCACGCCATTCACGCTAGGGCTGCTGATTGAACAACCAGGCGAAAACAAGCAACCCGTGGGTGAATTCTTAGCGGCGCCTTGGTTCAGCAGAAGCGGAAAGCTATTCGCCGAATTCTTCGGCACAAATGCCTGCTACCGCATCTACGCAGGCATCGGCGATGAGCTTTCCTCTCTCGGCACTGGAACCAGCCGGATTGGCGAGTCCACCGTGGGCGGGAACATCGCCTTGACGCACCGGGTAGCGCACGTATGACTTCGCACTGGCTCCGGCTTCCTCGACCATGCGATCCATGTGCACCATTTCAGGCGCATAATGGAGCATCAGCGAGGTTTCGGTTACTGCGGCGTGTTCCAGTGCCCAGCCGGGGAACACCAATCCGTCGAATACCTTGTCGATCACCGACTGAGGAACCGGATCCCACCAATTGGTTTCTACGATGGTGGCCACTCCCCCGGTCTCGCGAGTGACCAAATCGATGGCCTCGACGATGAACGCCTCGTTTTCAAAGTGTGCGTTCATGACGACGATTTTGGTGAAACCGTCCGCAATCAGCTCGCTCAGCACATCATGCATCTGGTTGATGACGGTCACGCCGTTCATGTCGATGGTTCCGGGGAACAGCGGACCGCCGCCGGACAGCGGCTTGGACTTGTAACCGTAGCTCAAGGCGGGCAGTACCGTGCCGTCGATGCGCTCGGCCAGATCCTCGGCCACGCACGTGGCGAGCACTGCGTCGGTACCGATAGGCAGATGCTGGCCATGTTGCTCAGTGGATCCAATCGGCACGATAACAGGACGGGCTTTCGCCTCCTTGAATTCCGGCCAAGTCATGTGATCCATACGACGGTTGCTACCCATTGCAGTACTCCTTTGGGTTGGTGTGATATTGAACAGTGTGCACGCCGGCTCCCCTCTTTCAGGGAATCTGACCGCATGGCGAGCCAAGGGGAGCCGGTGGACACGGATCAGATGTGGTTCAGATCCTTGTCCGTGTTTTCGTGGGAGAGAATCATTGCCACCAAGGCGATGGCGGCAACACCCACCATGTACCAGGCCGGAGCGATGGACGAACCGGTCAGTGCAATCAGGCCAGTGGCGATGAACGAAGCGGTGCCGCCGAAGATGGCATTGGCCAGATTGAAGCTGAAGGCGAATCCGGTGAAGCGCACGGAGGTGGGGAACGTTTCGGTCAGGTAGCTGGACAGGGTACCGTCGTTGGCGGTAAGGGTGGCGCACATTGCCAGCTCGACGATCAGCACGGGCCAGAACTGGGAGGTGTTGAGAATGAGGAAGGCGGGAACGGTAAGCGCGATGAATGCCACGCAGGCACCGATAAGCACCTTCTTACGGCCGAACTTGTCGGAAATATGGCCCATGCCGAACACCATGAAGACGTAAGCGACCAGGCAGATGGTGGTGATGGTGCCGGACTGGGTGGCTTCCATGCCGACGGTGTCGGACAGGTAAGTCGGCAGGTAGGTCAGCACGGTGTAGAAGCCGACCGCGTTGAGCACACAGGCTCCGAAGCTGATGACCAGCGCCTTGAGGTGGTTGCGGAACAGCTCGACGAGCGGCGCGAACATGCCGTTCTTGGCCGTGCCCTGGGCATCGGCGATGGCGGCAGCACCCTTGGATTCGAGCGCGTCGTTCATCGACTGGTATACGGGAGAATCGGCAAGCTTGGCACGGATGTACAGCACGATCAGGCCGAGAGGTCCGGCAAGCAGGAACGGCACGCGCCATCCCCAACCGACCATTGCGCTGGAGTTCATGTTGGCGGTCATCAAGGTGGCCAGCGTGGAGCCGGCGAGCAGGCCGATGGCGGTGGAGGCCGGAATCAGCGAGCAGTAGATGCCGCGCTTTGAGGTAGGAGCATATTCGCCGAGGAACGTGGCGGCACCGGCGTACTCACCGGAGGCGGAGAAGCCTTGCACCATGCGTAGCAAGAGAAGCAGAATCGGCGCACCGACGCCAATCACCGAATAGGACGGCAGGCATCCGATCAGGAAGCTCGCTCCGGACATGAACATGATGGAGTGGGCCAGCGCGGCTTTACGACCTTTCTTATCGCCGTAGCTGCCCCAGAAAAGCGCACCGATCGGGCGCAAGATGAAGGACAGCGCGAATACGCCAAACGTCTGCAGCATGGCGACGGTGTGGTTGTCGGTCGGGAAGAATACCAGCGCGATGGTGGTGGCGAAGTAGGAGTAGGAGGCGTAGCCAAACCATTCGATGAAGTTACCGAGGAAGGAGGAGACTGCGACCCTCCTGACCATGTCCTGTTCTTCGGTTTGCGGAGTGGAATTCATCAGTCGTGCAGAAGTGATTGTTGCGGAACTCATGATGACACCGTCCTTTCAAGGATGTGCTGTTCGTGTGGCTGAATCGGATGTATGGGAATCCGTTTCGCAGCAGGTCGACCAGCGCCGCGATAGCTTTGACTATGCCCTTACGTATTTGCTGGAACGTGAATCGATGATTAACCCGTTCGATGGGAAAATGGACAGGTTGACAAGCGACGCCGCCGCATTATTCGCGGTGCCGTTCCTGCCATGATTTCGCGAGTTTGGCGGCAAACAACAGCATTGACCAGTTCTTCTTGTCGTTGTAATCAACACCGACCATCTGTGTCACTTTGTCCAGTCGGTTGTACAGGGTCTGCCTTCTGATGCCCAATTGTTCGCACGCACCGGTTTTGCTGTCGAGATTGTCGAAGCAGGCGCACAAGGTGTCCAGCAGCATTGGCGAGGAGGCCACTTCAAAGCCGATGGTCCGCACGATAAGCATGCGCATCGCTGTATCCATATCCGCGGAGGCGACGAATCGGTCCACGAGCACGGACATCGTACTCACGACCTGCCCATATGCCGGCTCTCTGGCTGCGATGCTGCGCAACACCGCAAACTCATCAATCAGAGTCACCGTGTCCAAGGCCACTCGGCCATGCACTGCATAAATGCCGTCGCCCTCCAGCAATGCAAGCGCATCCATGCATCGGTGTCCGAAATCGGCGGCGCCACCGGTGGAATCGGCGGCGGAGCACCACCCCATCATCAGATCGCCTTCCAACATACAGGCGACGTCGCTTCCGGATTGCGCCTCGAACCGTTCGATCATGGCGGAGACGTGGTCAACGCCCTCCACCACCGATCTGAATCGCAAAGCGAATGGCATGTAGATGCACGACCCGGCAAAACCCAATGCTTCCAGCATCGCATGGGCTTCCTGGGCTTCATAGGTATTGACGTGCACACCATCAGCCGGCCCCATGCTCAGGTGCCTCATCATGCCCATGCGTGCGCCACCGTCAATATATAAGGCGGCGACCGGTGCAACGATCTTGGCAACGGCCTGCCGCATGGATTCGTCAAAGGTCATGGTTCGTTGGGTGATTTCCAGCGCGCCTACCGGTCGAGAGCGCCCCTCGAGGGCGATGACCATGCTGGGCTCGTTTCCGGTATTGAACGCACGGCCAGCCCGCGCGGCCAGCAGACCGTCGCCGTCGAAGATGGCCACGCTTTCGCCGAACAACGCCGCAACGGTTTCCGCCACTGCTTCGATACTGCCGGTGTGGGACAGTCCCTCACGTAACGAAGTGAACATTGTGTCCACCTCTAATTGCAAGTGCATCTGCTCGTGCACGATAGCCGTATTGACACTCTGACAGATGTTGACAAAAGGTACGCGAGATTTCAGACCAATCAACGTCAACCCATGCAGCCTGGCCGCAGACACCAGTTCGTCCGGCATCCGCACCACACCCTCCACCAGTTCGACCACCAGAGCGGCGACACCAGCCTGTGCCAGGCTTGCTACATATTGTCCTAGCGTGCCGTACCAATCGGCGGCGAGCAGAGCGTTGCCCTCGATAATCAGCATCTCACCGCCCGAAAGGAAGCTGGAGACATCCTCTCGCTCGTTGGTAAACACCCATCGCACTGGCGTATCGAGGTCTTTGCCTTCGACCTCCACCACAGGATCGGCTCGTTTGAACTGCGTGTTATGAAGCACACTGCGAATCGATACAGTCATACAATCTGTCCATTCCCCCGCGGAACACCGGTCGTTCCGGTTAACCTCACCGCAAAGCGTGCTGTTGACAATAACCTCAGTTGGTTACGCGGGCAGTCGGTTCACGTAACCGTTCGGCAACACACCAGTTGAAGGAGCGACGATGACTACCACACTGTTCACCAACGCACATATCGCCACCGGAGAACCCGGCAGCACGGCTGCAAGCACCCTGCCATTGCAGGACATTCTCGTCACGGATGGTGTGTTCACCGCATTCGGCCCCGGACTCGCGCAACAATATGAGGCTCAGGGTGGTAATCTGGCGGCCATTGAGGTGGTCGATCTGGGCGGCAAACTTGTCTGCCCACCGTTCTGCGATACGCATCTGCATCTTGACTATGTGTTCACCGCACGCAAGCCCGGCGCGGTCAACGAGAGCGGCACCCTGTTCGAAGGCATCCAACGTTGGAGCGAGACCAAATCCGATTTGACGGTTGACGAAATCAAGCAGCGTGCGAAAATCGGCATCAAGAAGGAAATGCTGCACGGCGTGCAGTTCATTCGTTCTCACGCCGATGTGACCGACCCGAAGCTGACTTCGTTGAAGGCGCTGCTGGAGCTTAAGGAAGAGCTGAAGGACACGGTCACCATCCAGATCGTCAGTTTCCCGCAGGAAGGCATGTACTCCTATGAGGGACCACACGGCGAATCGGGCGCTGATCTCGTGGAGGAAGGCCTCAAGATGGGCGCCGACTGCGTGGGCGGTATCCCCCACTTCGAACAGTGCCGCGAATTCGGCGAACATTCCATGCATACCGTGGTTGATCTGGCTTCGAAGTACGACAAGCTCATTGACGTGCATTGCGATGAGACAGACGATCCGAACTCCCGCTACGTGGAACTGCTGTCAGCACTGGCCTATAAGGCGGGCATCGGTTCGAAGGTCACCGCCAGCCACACCTGTTCGCTGGGCTCGGCGGACAACGCCTACTTCTTCCATCTGACCAAACTGCTGAAGGCGGCGCATATTAACTTTGCTTGCGCACCCACCGAGAATCTGTATTTGCAAGGGCGTCAGGACACGTTCCCCAAGCGTCGTGGCATTACACGTGTCAAAGAGCTCACCGAAGCCGGCATTAACGTGTCATTGGGCCAGGATTCAATGCAGGATCCGTGGTACCCGCTGGGCAACGGCAATATGATGCTCATTCTCGACTATGTGCTGCACCTGGCACAGATGATGAGCTTCGAGGAAATCGATGATGCGCTGAAGTTCCTGACAATCAATGGCGCCACCACATTGGGAATGCGGGATAAGTACGGTCTGGAGACGGGCAAACCGGCGAACTTCATCGTGCTGGATGCCGATAACGTGTTCGACGCCGTGTATGAGCGCTGCTCGGTATTGCGTTCGGTGCGCGCCGGCCGCACGCTGTTCACCCGCGAGGAGACCGTCGATACCGGACTCGACCTGTTGCGCTAGTCCGACGCATAAACAGAACTCCCCTTGACAGAGGAGCTGTCGCCAGAGGCGACTGAGGGGCAGACCACCGCTGCACATCATGTGTGCGCAGGGTCTACCCCTCAGTCAGCTTCGCTGACAGCTCCCCTGTCAAGGGGGAGCTATTTCCCAGACGGATTACTCCTGTGGAATGTCGTTGGAGTCGGAGGCTTCGGTCTGTTCAGCGGCCGGAGCGGCTTCTGCCGGGGCCTCACCGTCAGAGCCAGCACCGTCAACACCGTCTTCGGACGGCTTATCGGCGACGGCCGGCTCCTCGAACTGTTCACCCTTGAAGGTGAATTCGCCGAGAATGCCTTCGCCTTCCGCGTCCACGATCACGCGCTGCCCGTCTTCGAGGTCGCCCATCAGGATCTTCTCGGAGATGGCGTCCTCGATGTCGCGCTGAATCACACGGCGCAGCGGACGAGCGCCGAGCAGCGGGTCAAAGCCCTTCTGCGCGAGCAGATCCTTGGCGGCGTCGGTAAGTTCGAGCGACATGTGGCGGTCGAACAGACGGTCGTTGAGCTGCTTGACATCCAGATCCACAATCTGACGCACCTGCGGCTCGGTGAGTTGCTTGAAGACGATGATGTCGTCCAAACGGTTCAGGAACTCCGGACGGAACTGCTGCTTGAGCTCGGAGCTGACCTGATCCTTCATACGCTGGTAGCTGGATTCGCTGTTGGCGCCCAGGTTGAAGCCCGTGTTGGCGGCCTTGGCGATGTCGCGCGTACCGAGGTTGGTGGTCAGGATGATGATGGTGTTCTTGAAGTCCACCTTACGGCCCTGACCATCGGTCAAGTGACCATCATCCAGCACCTGCAGCAAGGTGTTGAAGATATCCGGGTGAGCCTTCTCGATCTCATCGAACAGCACCACGGAGAACGGCTTGCGGCGCACCTTCTCGGTGAGCTCGCCGCCCTCCTCATAACCGACGTATCCCGGAGGCGCACCAAAGAGACGCGATGCCGCGTACTTCTCGGAGAACTCGGACATATCGACGCGAATCAGCGCATCTTCATCGTCGAACAGGAACTCGGCCAGCGTCTTGGCCAGCTCGGTCTTGCCCACGCCGGTGGGGCCGGCAAAGATGAACGAACCGGACGGGCGCTTCGGGTCCTTCAGACCCACGCGGGTACGGCGGATAGAGCGGGACAGGGCGGACACCGCCTCATCCTGGCCGATAATGCGCTTGTGCAGCTCGGCTTCCATGTTGAGCAGTTTCTTGGACTCAGCCTGGGTCAGCTTGAACACCGGAATACCGGTGGTGGAGCTGATGACCTCGGCGATCACGTCCTCATCCACGACCATCTTGACGTCGGACTCGCCTTCGCGCCAGGAATCTTCCTTCGCCTTGCGCTCGGCTTCCAACTTCTCTTGGTTGTCGCGCAGTTCGGCGGCCTTCTCGAAGTCCTGGCCCTTGATGGCCTCGTCCTTGTCGGTGGCGATCTTGGCGATCTTGTCGTCAAGCTCCTTGAGCTCGGGCGGTGCGGTCAGACGCTTGATGCGCAGGCGGGCACCGGCCTCGTCGATCAAATCGATGGCCTTATCCGGCAGGTTGCGATCCTGAATATAGCGGCTGGAAAGCTCTGCGGCAGACTGCAACGCACCATCGGTGATGGTCACGTGATGGTGGTTCTCGTAGCGAGAACGCAGGCCCTTCAAGATTTCAATGGTCTCGGCGATGGTCGGCTCATGCACCTGGATGGGCTGGAATCGGCGTTCCAGCGCCGCGTCCTTCTCGATGTACTTGCGGTACTCGTCGGTGGTGGTGGCGCCGATGGTCTGCAGCTCGCCACGGGCCAGCATCGGCTTCAGCATATCGGAGGCACCCAGTGCGCCGTCGGCAGAGCCGGCACCCACGATGGTGTGGATCTCGTCGATGAACAGCACGATGTCGCCGCGGGTCTTGATTTCCTTCAGGACCTTCTTCAGACGCTCCTCGAAATCACCACGGTAACGGGAACCGGCCACCATGGAACCAAGATCCAGCGAGTAGACCTGCTTGCCTTTCAAGGTCTCCGGCACATCGCCGGCCTGAATCTTCTGGGCCAGTCCTTCGACCACAGCGGTCTTGCCCACGCCAGGCTCGCCGATCAGCACCGGGTTGTTCTTGGTGCGGCGGGAGAGCACGACCATAACGCGCTCGATCTCGTTAGTACGGCCGATGACCGGATCCAACTTGCCCTCGGCGGCTTCGGCGGTCAGGTTGCGGCCGAACTGGTCGAGAATGGCGGAACCGGACTTGTTCTGCTTGTCCGCCACGCCACCGGCGTTGGCCAAATCGCCCTTGCCGTCAGTGGAGGTGCCGGAGTTGCCGCGAATCATATCGATGGTTGCGCTGCGCAGCTCGCCCAAATCAACGTCCATCTTGATGAGCACCTGAGTGCCCACGCCTTCACCCTCGCGAATCAGGCCGAGCAGAATATGCTCAGTGCCGATGTAGCTGTGGCCCAACTGCAAAGCCTCACGCAACGAGAACTCCAGCACCTGCTTGGCATGCGGGGTAAAGGGGATGTGCCCGTTCGGGGCCGCGTTGCCCTTGCCGATCATCTCTTCGACCTGCTTGCGGGTGGCGTCCAACTCCACGCCCTTCGAGGCGAGTGCCTTGGCGGCCACGCCCTCACCCTCTCGGATCAGGCCGAGCAGCAGGTGTTCGGTGCCGATGTAGTTGTGCTGGAGAGTCCTCGCCTCTTCCTGCGCCAACACGATCACGCGCCGTGCACGGTCGGTAAACCGTTCGAACATGCTTGTCCTTCCTCAATTGACATTCCGTTTTACTCTACCGATTCACAGTGACGTTTATTCGCTGGATTCCATGAATTGCGCCGTGAGAGGAGAAGAAAAACGATATGCTGGTGCATAGATTCATCCTGTGATCGATGGAAGGGAGGCTCACCATGAGCGAAACAACAACCAAGGCCGACATCGTTGTTGGTGTGGATGGCTCCGACGAGTCCTTTGCCGCATTGAAATGGGCGCTGAAGGAGGCCTCACTGACCGGACAGCATGTCAATGCCGTGTTCGGCTGGACCCATTCGTGGGATATGGGTTCCGAACCGGACAGCGATGAAGCCTGGGCCAAGGTTCGTCACGACATCGCCAACGAGCTGAAGTCGTGGGTGGAGAAGGCCGCAGCCGGCATTGATTTTGATCCCGCGAATCTGAAGCTCACCTCGGTCAAGGCCACTGGCACCACCGCTTTGCTGCAGATCGGCAAGGATTCCCAGCAGATTGTGGTCGGACGCCGATCCTTAGGCCGTGTGGCACGCTGGTTCATGGGATCGCTGTCCGCATCGCTGGCGGAAACGGCCGAGGTCCCGGTCACGGTGGTGCGCGTCTCCGACAGTGAGGACGAAACGGTGACCGATGCCATCGCCAACGCGCTGACGCCGGACGACCAGACCGTGCATTTCGCCCAGCCCAAACCGGCTATCGAAGAGCACAACCGCCCAGTGGTGGTGGGCGTGGATGGATCACAAGCTTCACGCCGTGCTTTCGAGTTTGCCCTCGATGACGCACAGCTGCATGGCGCGCCTCTGAATGTGATGTTCTGCTGGCAGTTGCGCGATCTGGGCGTTATCCCGGGCTATGAAAATGCCGTGGCACCGGTTGAAGCCGGGCAGCAGCGCGCAGAAGCAATACTTGCCAAGATGATGTCCGAGGTTGACATCCCTGAAGGAATCAAAGTCAGCACGAACGCTTTCCACATTCCTGCATCCAAGGGTCTGATTGCGGCTTCTCGGTATGCCCGTCATCTGGTAGTGGGTTCACGTGGCCTCTCCGGTCTCGATGCTCATTTCCTAGGTTCAGTGTCTCGCCAGATTGTGAACTTTGCCGAGTGCAACGTCACCGTCGTGCACTAATCGACCAACCAGCGGTTATCCAAAAAATCATCTCGAGAATTCTTTGCACTGACAGTTGCTCAGTGCAAAGAATTCTCGTACAAAAGGCTTATTTCGAGAATTCCTTGCGCTGGCAAAGCAGGTAAGACCCCCACAGCTGATTGCAGTCGACTTACTTCTCGTCATCCTCTTCCGAATCGGACTTAGTCTGACGGAGTTTTTCGATCAAATCCACCACGGCTTCAAGTCCGGGAGTCACTTCTTCAGCGGTGTCCGCGGTCTCCGGTTCGTCGTCAACATCATCCTCGTCCTCGCCATCATCAACGGTGTTTTCAAGGATGTCCTCTTCGGTGGCTTCGTCCGTGTCGGGGGCGGGGCTTTCGGTGGAGATCAGCTGCTCGTCATCCGCCTCAGGCTTGTCGCTTTCATCCGCCTCATCATCAAGTTCTGCAGGCTCCTGCTTGCGAGGCCGGTGGGCCACCACATCGATGTGCAGGTCATCAAAAGCGAGATTGGCCTGCACCCACAGACGGCTTGGCTCCGGAGGTTCAATCTCGGAATGCTCGCCGCAGCCATGGTCCAGCGAGACCACACGGCCATCATCCGGGCTCCACTTGTTCGCGCATACGCCGAACAAACGGTCGAGCTCGCCCTTAAGCGGCACGAAGAAGCCACAGGTGGAACACAGATTGCCTTCGGCCGTCTTGGTGCTCAGCGCCTTTGGCCCACGAGGACCTTCGTACCAGCGCTTGGCAGCCTGTGCGCGGCCCAACGAGCTCAATACATGGCGACGGGTGAGACGAAACACCTCCACTGCGTCATTGACATCCTGCAGGGATGATTCCTGGACCTCGCCATCTTCGATACGCTCGTCATCCGGATTGGTGCCGATGGAATCGGTGGGAGACAGGTCGGTGGGCTCAAGACGGTCTTTCCACGGAATCCACTTGGGCGGCATCAACGCGTCTTCGGCCGGAATCAGGGAGGACTCGTTCACCGTCCACGAATCCAATTCCTCATCGTGATACAGCGTTACCGACCACTGCCATCCCTCGTATCCGCGAATGTTCGCGACGAAACGAAAATCGGTGACATGATCTTCAAGCTCATTGGCGACGACAAAGTCACCCACCTGATCAGGCTCGTCGGCCACTTCAAGCAGCACGGCCCGTGCAATGGCATGAGGATCCGGTGTCACGGCGGTTTCGATGGTGTCAGTCATGGGTCACATCAGTCCTGCACGTCGAATTGATCCGCCACGGCACGCAGCAGCGTGGCCAGCTTCTTGCTTTCGGCGGCGGAAGGGTAGCGATGGCGACGCAACGTGTTGCCGGCAGCGTCGAGCATCTTGATGAGGTCCTCGCAGATGGCGGCCATATCATCCGCCTTAGGACGAGTGGCCTTGACCAAGCTGGGGCTGGAGGCGATCAGCTTCACATCCATGGCCTGCGGGCCACGCCGACCGTCCACCACGGAATACTCCACCTTGGCCCCTTTGCGCAGCGTATTGACGCCAGTAGGCAGGGCCTGAGCCGGCAGGAACACGTCCTTGCCTTCCTCACTGGTGATGAAGCCATATCCTTTGGCTGCGTCAAACCAACGAACTCGACCGGTGGGCATTGCGAACCTTCCTTCAATCCTCAACAGTAATAATGAACTGAAGGAATAGTGTACCTCACAGGTCTTGACCACACATCATGAGGCTGAGTCGTCTCACGATTTACGCTCACCGCCGAACCACGAGGACTTCTGCTTGGCTTCCTTGGTTTTGCCTGCGGTCTGTGCGGATTGGGCGGCGGGCATCTGCTCGATGGGCAGCACCACGGTGAAGGTCAGGCCTCCCCCATCGGTGGCCGTGGCACAGATAAAGCCATGATGGGCCTTGACCACGGACTGCGCGATGGCCATGCCCAGACCGGTGCCTCCCTTTTCACGGGCACGCGATGGGTCAGCCGTATAGAATCGTTCGAATATCTTTGGTCGGGATTCGTCCGGCACGCCAGGTCCATGATCCACAAATCGGAGCACGGCATACCGGTACCCAGTGCTCATCGATGCGCCTACTTCGGCGGCCTCTACGAAGCGGCGCATTGACGCGTCGGTAGCCGGTAAACCGGAAAGCTGCTTCGGGTCAATAGCCGCCGGCATCACGCCAAGAGCAATCTCCGCGGATGAATCAATCGGCGTGTATCGGTGAATATTGCCCACGATATTGGTCACCACCTGACGCAAACGCGAGGCATCACCAGGCAGGGTGATGGTCGGCCAGTCACCCTCAGTAAGGCTCAACGACGCCGGATGGTTCAGGTCACGGGCGGGCTCAAGCCCAATCAGCATACGGCCGATGGCACGGTCCGGATCGAGGGCGTGCAAATCATCAACGGCATCGGTAACTAGCGAGGAGAGTTTCACCGTGCCGGTCACATCGATGCCACGGCCCTCATCAAGCCGGGCCAGAGACAGCAAATCTTCGACAAGCACGGTCATACGCTGACTGGAACGTTCGATGTGTTCGATGGATTCATCGGCACGATCCAACGCCCCAGGCATATCGCGTTGCATCTTATACAGTTCCGCATAACCATGGATGGCGGCAAGCGGCGTGCGCAGCTCGTGACTGGCGTCGGAGACGAACCGCTTCATCTTGTCGGTGGTCTCTTCCTGCTCGTGGAAGCTGAGCTCTATTCGAGTCAGCATCGTGTTCAACGAAGCGGCCAGAGAGCCGACTTCCGTGTTCTCGGGAGCGGAAGGAATACGCTGGCTCAAATCACCGGCGGCAATCTTCGCGGCGGTTTTTTCCATGCGCTTCAGCGGGGTCATCGTGTGCTGGATGATCAATGTGGCCAGAGAACCACCAAGCAGCACCACGGCAATGCCGACCACGACGCAGTAACGGGAAAGCGTGCTGACGATGTCGATCTGATCGGACAAGGACAGGCCGATATACACCACGGCCCTCTCCTTGCCGTTCTCCGTGAACGTCATCGGCAGAATGCGCCACGGCGAACGCGCGGTACTCACCGCAGCATGATTGGCATTGGAGGAAGGATTGGACAGTATCGTGGTGACGGAATTCGAGGAGTTCGGAGCGTTCTTGGAACCCGAATTGCCGGCATCGTTGCCCGCGTCGTCTTGCGTGTTCGGATCGGTCTGCGGCTTGGTCGTATTGTTGGAATCCGAAGAATTGTTCTGTATCTGGACAACCTGCTTGACCACAGCCTGCGTGGTGAATGGCTGACCGAACGTGATGTCTGAGGTATCGCCGTCGGTGGGCAGCACCGGCACGGAGACGATGCCGTCCTGCAGCTGAGGCATCAGCGGCGTGACCACCAGCGGGTTACCCTCATTATCCAACGTGCCGTCGGTGTATTGAATCTGCAGAAAGTACGAGTTTGGCCCGGCATTGTCGTTTTTGGCAAGCGTCACGATATTCTCGAACACCATCTGGCTCTGCGATTTGAGCTGGTTGTCGGTTTTGCTCAACATATAGTTGCTCACCAACGCGCGGATGGAGAAGGAAATCACTGACACCCCGATCAGCAGCACGGCAATGGTGCAGGCCACAAGCTTGCTGCTCAGGGAGATACGGTCAAAATGACCGAAGAACATGTTCTTCTTGCGATTGTGATGTTCTTTCATGCGTGCGACCACCTCCGGGGCGGACGCAGGCATATTGGGCCGTGGCGACTTATCGGGCTCACTCATGATGGCTGGATTAGTTCTTCGGTTCGCGAATCATATAACCGATGCCGCGTTTGGTCTCGATCAGCGGCGTCACCTTGCGCTTGCCGCCTTCGCCATCGTCGACCTCGATGCCATCGACCTTCTTGCGCAGATACGAGATATACGATTCGACGATTGCGGCGTCACCGCCCCAGTCGTACTGCCAGACATGGTCTAGGATCTGCGCCTTGGACAGCACGCGGCCTTCATTGTCCATCAGGTAGCGCAGCAACTTGTATTCCGTGGGGCTTAAATCGATGGGCTGCCCGGCTCGCGATACATCATGCGAGTCCTCGTTAATCTCCAAGTCGGCCACACGAATAATCGGATCATCCTCAACCTGTTCGCGGGTGCGACGCAGAATCGCGCGGATACGGGCCACAACCTCCTCGAGGCTGAATGGCTTGGTCACGTAGTCGTCGCCGCCAACGGTAAGGCCCATGATCTTGTCCTGCGTGTCATCGCGTGCGGTCAGAAACAGTACGGGTGCGTCGATGCCCTCCTGACGGATGCGACGGGTTACGGTGAAGCCGTCAATGTCAGGCAGCATTACATCCAGCACGATGAGGTCGGGCTGTACCTTTTCGATGACTTCGATGGCTTCAGAACCGGAGGCCGCGGTGTTCACCTCGAATCCGGCAAAATGCAGCGAAGCGACGAGCAGTTCGCGGATGGAAGGTTCGTCATCAACAACAACAATCGATGCTTCAATAGGCTTACTCACGTACTCCAGATTGGTCTACTTCACTGGACGTTTCCTGAATGTCCTCTTGGAGTTCGTCCGCAGATTCCTGCCCGTCTTCGGAAGCCTGCTCGATTTCGGCTTCGGAATCCTTCTTGACTTCACGGCGACGGCGAACTATCACCATCACCACAATGATGATGACCAAGGCGGCCAGAGCCACGCCCATGGTGATCACGCCAATCGTCACCGTGGAGGATGAGGTGGAGGTCTTCTTGGATTTGGCGATCTGGTCCATCATCGCCGTGGCTGCCCCGGACCAATTCGGTGTGCTTTCCATCAGCTGCTGCTGCGCGGCTTCGGATAGTGCATCGACGGTTTTCTGTTGCTTGAGCCATTCGTCGGAATTGGAGGATACCGCCACCACGAGATTGCCATCGTTGGCGGCGACGGCGAGCAACACGGTGTTTGCCTTCGGCTTAGTGGACTCCAGCACCGTACTCGCCCATTTCTGCGGTGTCTGCTCACTGTTAAAGCTGGACAGATACAGCAGGTGCACATGCACGCCGGTTTCCTTCTCCGTCTTGGCTATGGCATCCGAGACCTCGGTGGCATGTGAGCCGAGCAGATTCTCCGTATCGGTGATGTTGTCGGTTATGGTCACGCTGCTATTCGCGTCGGTACCCGTGCTGCTGGAATCATCCGCATACGCGTCCGCAGTTATCCACATCGATCCCAATACAGTCGCAACAACCACGGCAATGGCGCAAACAAGCCGTTGGAAGGCCTCTGCGCTTCCGGAAAAACGGCCCCGTACCGAAGCTGGAACCACAATGGTCGTTTTTCCATCTGTCCAATGCAAATCTGTCATATTCTCCACCTTAGCGGCCGGTATTGGCAATAACGGTCGTCATATCAGCGCTCATTGTTTTAGGAAAGGAGCAACAATGCCCCAATATCAAGTGGATTCAGAACAAATCCAAGCCTCTTCGGCCGCGGTGAACAGCTCGATTGCACAAATCAGGCAAGCCGTGGTCGGTATGTATACCAATCTCAACGCCCTGCAGAACGTATGGCGAGGTTCGGCGGCCACCCAATTCACCACAGTGGCGACTCAATGGCGAGCGGCGCAGCAACAAATGGAGGCTTCCTTGGAGTCCATTCAACGTGCGCTGGCCCAAGCCTCCAACGTCTATGCAGACGCGGAGACACAGGCATCCCGTTTGTTTGCAGGCTAAGCGTCCTCATAGGCCCGCGAAGCGGGTGGGGATGATCCTCTACGCATGCTTCATATGACCGCCCCCAGTCAGCTGCGCTGACAGCCCCCGCCATCGGGGGCTAGTGCGCACAAGATAGCAAGAAGGGGAACTCCTTGTAGGAGTTCCCCTTCTTTGTCAGCTAGCAACTAGTCGCGTGCGAATCAGTAGCCCATGTCGGCACCGGCGGCCGGGGCAGCGGCCTTCGGCTCCGGCTTGTTGGCGACGACGGCCTCGGTGGTCAGGAACAGACCAGCAATGGAGGCGGCGTTCTGCAGAGCGGAACGGGTCACCTTGACCGGGTCAGTCACACCGGCGGCCAGCAGGTCCTCGTAGGTGTCGGTGGCGGCGTTGAAGCCTTCGCCATCGGGCAGAGAACGAACCTTGTTGATCACCACGTCGCCGGACACGCCAGCGTTCTCGGCAATCTGCTTGATCGGGGCTTCGATGGCGCGGAACACGATGGCGGCACCGGTAGCCTCTTCGCCGGTCAGGGAGGTGACGGCCTCAGCCTTCTCGGCCTTGGCAGCAGCCTGAACGAGGGCCACGCCACCGCCGGGCAGCAGGCCTTCCTCAATGGCGGCCTTGGCGTTACGCACGGCATCTTCGATGCGGTGCTTGCGCTCCTTGGCCTCGACCTCGGTGGCAGCGCCGACCTTGATGACAGCCACGCCGCCGGCCAGCTTGGCCAGACGCTCCTGCAGCTTCTCACGGTCGTAATCGGAGTCGGTGTTCTCAATCTCGGCGCGGATCTGAGCCACGCGAGCGTCGATGTCTTCCTTGGAGCCAGCGCCCTGAACAATGGTGGTCTCGTCCTTGGAGACGATGACCTTCTTGGCGTGGCCGAGCACGGAGGTGTCGACGGATTCGAGCTTCAGGCCCAGCTCATCGGAGACGACCTGAGCACCGGTCAGGATGGCCATATCCTGCAGCATGGCCTTGCGGCGGTCACCGAAGCCCGGAGCCTTGACAGCGCAGGACTTGAAGGTACCACGAATGTTGTTCAGAATCAGGGTCGGCAGAGCCTCGCCGTCAACATCCTCAGCGATGATCAGCAGCGGCTTGCCGGTCTTCATGACCAGCTCGGCCACGTGCACGATGTCCTGCTGGGAGGAGACCTTGCCGGAGGTCAGCAGAATGTACGGATCCTCGAGCACGGCGGTCTGGTCGTCAGCGTTGGTGACGAAGTACGGGGCAATGTAGCCCTTGTCGAAACGCATGCCCTCGGTGAAGTCGAGGTCCAGACCGAAGCGGTTGTTATCTTCAACGGTCACAACGCCATCCTGGCCGACCTTGTCCAGAGCCTCAGCGATCTTCTCGCCGACCTCGGGGTCAGCAGCGGAGATGGTGGCGGTAGCAGCAATCTGGTCCTTGGTCTCAACGTCCTTGGCAGCAACGACGAGCTCCTTGACGATGACCTCGGTGGCCTTCTCAATGCCGCGACGCAGCGCGATCGGGTTGGAACCGGCGACCACGTTCTTCAGACCCTCGTGAACCAGGGACTGGGCGAGCACGGTTGCGGTGGTGGTACCGTCGCCGGCGACGTCGTCGGTCTTCTTGGCGACTTCCTTGACCAGCTCGGCGCCGATGCGCTCGTACGGATCCTCAAGGTCGATTTCCTTGGCAATGGACACGCCATCGTTGGTGATGGTCGGAGCGCCGTAGGTCTTGTCGAGCACGACATTGCGGCCCTTCGGACCCAGGGTGACCTTGACGGTGTTGGCGAGCTTGTCGAGGCCCTCCAGCATGCCCTGACGGGCTTCCTCATCATAAGAAATGATCTTTGCCATGGTTGTGTTGTTCCTCCAAATGGCTAGGTATACCAGTTATCACTCGCAAGCGCCGATCCGTGGCAACCAGCCGTCAGCTGCCGGTTATCACTCTCGACCTCCGAGTGCTAACTGAGACATTAGCACTCGCCCTTGCCGAGTGCCAACATGACTATCGGCGATTGCGCTTTGGGCATGAAAAAGCCCCGACCATTACAACGGTCAGGGCCTTGAAGTACGCGTTTCCTTGCGCGCTTGCTCATTCAGAGCGGGCTTCACCGGAGGACAGCTTGACGACTTCCTTCGCCTGCGTGCCCTTGCCGGACGGGGCGGGCGTATACTCCACGCGATCACCCTCGTACAGCATCTTGAATTTATTGGTGCTGCCGTCGTCCTTGATTTCGCGTAGTGCACGAAAACATCCTCGCCGCCGTCGTCCGGCTGGATGAACCCGAACCCCTTCTTGGCAAGGAAGAACTTCACGGTGCCTTGTGCCATATCTGACCTTTCCTTCGTTCCCTTAGGCGTCGCGACACAAACCTATAGGGAACGTAGAAAGAACCGCATCGCGCTCCCCCTACCTCGCGACTAGTGCACGATTGTACCGTGACGAGGGAACAATACAAACCGAAACAGTAACTATTTGCTCAAGTTTCTCCTATGAAAGGGGCCACCATCACATTACTGATGGTGGCCACGGAGAAAAAGGTACTGTGAATGCCTAGTTCAGCAGCACGACGGTGATGGGAGCGGCAAGCCCCTGAACCTGTTCAACGGCACTGATGCCAAGTGTCGAAGCCACATCTTCGGCGGTGGCCTTGTCCGCTTCATTCTGGTACCACACCACGGTGGAGGTCGGCACCGATCCGGTCGGATTCGCGGCTTCCACGCTGGTATAACCAGCGGTCTGCAACACATCGGCCTTCCGGCCCGCGTATCCGCTGATACCGGTGGCATTAATCACCCGCACTTGGGTGGCCTTGTTCACAGTTGCTGCGGCCTGATCCTGCTGGGCGCTCTGATCGGCATTATCGGTAGCGGCGGAATCGGATTGAGCATTCGAGGAATCAGTATTCTCGGACTTGGTATCAGAAGAGTCGGCGGAATCGGACTTGGCGTCGGACGAGTCCTTCTTTTCTGTATTGGAAGTCTGAGCGGTCTGCGAGGAAGTATTCAAATTCAGGATGTTCTTGTACTCTCCGGTAACCCAGGCCCATGCACCGAAACCGCACAGCGCCGCTACGAGAATCACGATGACGAACGGTGCGATACGCGAAATAACCGAACGGGAACCGCGGTGGACGCCCACCGGCCCCTTGGGGGGATTATCGAAGACGTCCTGCTCGTACGATTCGTAGGTCACCTTGTCGCGCGCCATAAAGCCGCCCTCCTTTATACACAAACTACCCACGAGTGTAACCGCCACACGGGAAATGAGCCACCTCGCCACAACCCCATGCACCGTATATGCACGTTTGACTACAGTAATGAACCATGATCAAACCATTGAGAGAACTGGTAGAGCCCGGATGGGCAAACGCACTGGCCGATGTTGAGCCGGCCATCCACCGCATGGGCGATTTTCTCCGGGAGGAGAACGCCGCAGGCAGACCCTGGCTGCCGGCCAGCCACAATATTCTCAGGGCCTTTACCATTCCGTTTGATTCGATCAAGGTACTGATCGTGGGCCAAGACCCCTACCCCACTCCCGGGCATCCGGTGGGACTGAGCTTCTGCGTGGCACCGGAGGTACGACCACTGCCGAAGAGCCTGATTAATATCTATAAGGAACTGGTCGACGATCTAGGCGTGCCGATGCCCCCGAACGGAGACCTGACAGCATGGACCGAGCGCGGGGTCATGTTGCTGAACAGGTGCTTGACCGTGGGAGTCGGACGCCCCAACTCCCATCAGGGCAAAGGCTGGGAAGAAGTCACCGAAGCCGCTATCCGAGCATTAAACGCACGCGTGGACGGCAACGGCAAACCGAAGCCCTTGGTGGCTATTCTATGGGGACGCAACGCGCAGAGTCTGGAACCGCTGCTCACCAACGCCTTTATTATTAAGTCACCTCATCCGAGCCCGCTTTCCGCATCCCGAGGTTTCTTCGGCTCCAAACCTTTCTCTCGAGCTAATCAGGCCCTTATCAACATGGGTGCCGAGCCCGTGGATTGGAGTCTGTAATCCCTCCGCCGTCAGCGTGAGCCGTTAGAGTGGTGGGCATGACTTTGTTCCCTACGCAACCGAACATGCCTCCGAAGCCGGCCGCCGCGCGTCCAGCAGCCGTTCCTACGCCCAGCGCGGCGGCGCCGCTCGGCGCCGATGATGCCAAGCGCGCACGCGCCTTGGCAGACAGCATCCGCGCACGCTTTGCCCAAACGCTGGTCGGACAAGACAATCTTCGTGAGTCGTTGATCGTGACGCTGGTGGCGGGCGGCCATATTCTTATCGAATCCGTGCCCGGCCTGGCTAAGACCACCGCGGCACAGACGCTTGCCACATGCGTATCCGGCTCGTTCAAGCGCGTACAGTGCACGCCGGATCTTATGCCTTCCGATCTGGTGGGCACTCAGGTATTCGATTTTGCCTCGCAGAAATTCACCACACAGATCGGCCCCATTCACGCCAATTTTGTGCTGTTGGACGAAATCAACCGCTCCAACGCCAAGACCCAATCCGCCATGCTTGAGGCGATGGCGGAAGGCACGACCACTATTGGCGGCCAGCGCATAGCCCTGCCCAAGCCGTTCATGGTCATCGCCACCGAGAACCCCATCGAGGAAGAAGGCACGTTCAACCTGCCCGAAGCCCAGATGGACCGCTTTATGATGAAGGCCGTCATGACCTATCCCACTGCGGATCAGGAAGCGCGCATGCTGGCCATGCTCACCCGCCGCGGTTCCGACATGATCGGACCGGACAGCATCACCGGCGAGCGCATCACCGTTGCCGACGTGGACTTCCTGCGTACGGCCGCACGCCGCGTGCATGTCTCCGACGCCATCATGCGTTATGCAGTCGATATCGCCGCCACCTCACGAGGGGCCGGTTCCAGGCCGATCAAGGGATTGTCGTCCCTGGTTCGTCTGGGTGCCTCCCCGCGTGCCACCATCGCTTTGATTCGCATCGGTCAGGCCAAGGCATTGTTGTCTGGCCGTGACTACGTGGTGCCGGAAGACATCAAGGCCTTTGCCCACGAAGTGCTGCGCCACCGTATCATGCTCACCTTCGAGGCATTGGCTGATGGTGTGGTCAGCGATCAGATCGTAGACAAGATCGTCGAAACGGTTCCCGTTCCGTGAGTTCCGCTTCCGTCCGTAAGAAGATAGAGGCCCTTGGCACCCAGATGAGTTTGCCTACCGTAAGGAAGGCATTGGGTGTGTTGGAGGGCGAACACGCATCCGGCCGCCGTGGCGGCGGGGGTGACGTGATGGATATGCGCGCCTATGAGCCGGGCGACGAGTCTCGTCTGATCGACTGGAAGACCAGTGCTCGTCAGGGTCGCCCTATGGTGGTGCAGCGCGAACGTCTGTCTACCTCCCGTGTCTGGCTGCTCATGGATGTGGGCCGTGAGATGACCGGCATATGCCCTTCCGGAGAACAGGCATACGAGGTGGCCGCCAATGCGTTGCGCATGTTCGCCGCGCTGTCGATGCGACGCGCCGATGACATCTCTCTGGTGTTCGGCGACGAGTCAAGCATCACGCGCATTCCATTCAATGGCGGATTCGCGCAGTTTGAACGCACGTTGGATACCGCATTGCGCCGCAACTGGAACCATGGGCGCAATATCGATGCATTGCTGGAATATGCACGCCGCATCAAAGACCACGAAGCCCTCATCGTGTTGGCCACCGACGAGCATGCGATGGCCGAACGACACATCATACAATTCCGTCGCATTGCCCGAACGCATCCGGTGGTGCTAATCGATGTGGCCACCTTAAACCCGTTTTTGCCGGTATCTCACGGTCATCGTGCTCCTCTGGATGGCACGACCGGCCGCCGTGTGCCGGCATTCCTGCGGTCCCGGAAAAGCGCCAATGAGGTTTCCACTCATCGTGAATACATGGCCGCAGCGTTGGAGCAGGAACTGACCCGTGCTGGCTCTCACATGATTCGTGCCACTTCCAGCGAGGCCATGTTCGATCGCTTTGTCACATTGGTCTCCCGCGCACTGACAAGGACCACGCGCAACCAGCTTGGTTCCGCCCCCGACCTGATGTTGGCAGGTAACCGATGAGCAATACCGTTATTCTCGCCGTTGACCCCAGCAATCTGCAGACGGTTGACGCTTTGACTTTGGCGGGACCATTAACCGCCCTCGTGGCGGTGTGCCTGGTATTGGCCATGGTATTGGTGATTACGGTCATAGTGATGTCCCGCCCAAGGCGAAACTCCGCAAAAGCCACGCAGCCAAGGGGCGCACATAATGAGGCGGGACCAAAGGCCACATGGCATGCCCGCATCAACGACGTACTGAGCCGTTATGAATCCGGAACGCTCAATCGTGAAGACGCGTTTGTGGAGCTGGCTCTTATCGCCCGTGATTTCGCAGGTGCTTCCAGCGGCAAACGACTGGAGGCCAGCACACTCGCCGATTTGATGCGTCTGCCGCGCACACCGGCGAATCGTCAAGGTCTGGATACGTTGCGTCACACCATCGAAGCCCTGTACCCACCTGAATTTGCCGATCCTTCGTTGAACACGCTGGCCAAGAGCGTTACCGTGAAGGAAGCTGCCGGCTGGGTCTCGAATCTGGTGGAAAGGTGGCGATCATAATGTTGTCATGGCAATGGCCTTGGGCCGCTCTTGCCGGCGTTCTGATCGCCGCAGCGATCATCCTGTTGTTCGTCGCATTCTCCCGTCGAGTCAAGCCCGCGGACGAGGCAGTATTTTCGCTGGACGATGATCTCAACACCGAGCATGCGTCACGTCTGTTCCGCCAATGGCGGGCATTGGGACGACTGGCAGTCGTTCTCTTGGTGATCGCGCTGGTGCTGGCCATCGCGTTGGTGGCACGCCCCTCCCAAGTCGATTCCAGCGATGAACGCGCCTCCAGCCGCGACATCGTGCTGTGCCTGGATGTCTCCGGTTCCACACTGCCCTACGACCGCGAAGTCATCGACACCTATCTGGAATTGGTGAAGCATTTTGAGGGTGAGCGCATCGGCATGAGCATCTTCAATTCCACGTCACGTACGGTGTTCCCCCTTACTGACGACTACGAACTGGTCACCGAGCAGCTGACCGCAGCCAGCAAGGCGCTCAAGGGCGTGCAGACACAGGACGACATCGACAAGATGTCAGACGCCCAATATCAGAAAATCGCGGACTGGCTGGAAGGCACGCAGAACCGTAAGGACGCCACCTCGCTTATCGGCGATGGCGTGGTCTCCTGCGCGGCCATGTTGCCCGGCTTCGCCTATGGTGCCGCCAATGAAACGAACGCCAAGCGCCAACGCGCGGCTTCCATCGTGCTGGCCACCGACAATATCGTCTCCGGGCAGGAAACGTATTCCCTCACCGAGGCACTGGACCTGACCGAGCAGACCATGATTACCGTCGATGGCCTGTACTCCGGCCCGAAAACCAGCGAGTCCGATCAGACCACCGCCGACATGAAATCCGCTATCGAAGCTCATGGCGGTGTGTTCCTCACCCAATCGGATGGCGCGTCCGTCAATGAATTGGTACGTGATATTCAGTCGCGCAGAGACACCGAGTCCGACAACCAGTCGAAGGCATCCATGACGGACGCCCCCGGACTGTGGGTGCTGGCGCTGGCCGTGATTCTTATTATCTGGATTGCATGCACCTGGAGGCTGAGACGATGAACGGATTCACCTTCTCCCCCGCCTTGGGATGGCCTGTTGGCGGCGCTTTGGCAGCCATCGCATTGGTGCTGGCCGTGGTCGAAATCGTGCTTTTCGTTCGCCGCCGTCGCAAAGCCTCCAGCGACGAGACCATTGGCGCCACCATTCGCCGCACATTGATGCTCGTGATTGCGGCAATAATGCTGCTGACCCCCAGCGTGGTGACACCGACCACATCCCGAGCCATCAATGCCACTGATGTGATTGTGGCCGTCGATACCACCGGCTCGATGGCGGTGGAAGATGCCACATACGGCTCCACCGAAGCCATTACGCGTATCGACGCCGCGCGAAAGGCTGTGCACGACATCACGTCAGCCTATCCGAACGCCAGTTTCGCTGCCCTGCGATTCGGTGCCTCGGGCACCTTGGACGTACCGCTTACGCCAGATACTCCGGCCATCAACAATTGGGCGGACACTCTGGCTGTCGAGGCCACCTCCGTCTCCGCCGGATCCAGCCTTGATGCGCCTATCGACCAGTTGCTGCTCACCGCCAAATCAATCCGTGAAGCCCACCCGGACGATGCAATCGTGCTGTATCTCATCACTGATGGAGAGCAGACCTCCAACGTCACCCGCCGCACCTTCTCCTCGCTGCGCCAATATCTCAATGACGGATTCACCGTCGGCGTGGGCTCGACGGAAGGCGGGAAGATTCCGGTCATCGCTGATGGCGTGAGCGCCACCGACGCGAATGCCGCCGACCAGTGGGTCACCGATCCGGATACCGGTGAAGCCGGCATCTCCAAAATGGACGAGCAGAACCTCAAGGACATCGCCGACGAAATCAGCGGCACCTACGTGCCCGTGAATGCTTCATCGGCCTTGGCTGATCAGGTGTCCGCCAAGGCCTCAAAGCAATGGCGAACCACTGTCACCACCAAAAAACGCACTCGCACCACTGCAGTGGTCTGGCCGCTGGCAATCGCACTGGCAGTGCTGTTGGCGTGGGAATTCGGCGCGTGGATCGCCACATCAAGGAGACTGCTATGAGCACAGGCAAGACTTCTCGAAACGCCCGACTCCCCTTTGGCGCGCGCATCGCATTGGCCATCGCCGCTGCGGTGCTGGTACTGATTGCCGGTGTGGCCGGGGCTAACCTGTCTGCCACCGTTACGTTCAACCGAGCCACCGCATCGCTGAAGGCCAATATCAAGGCCGCTCAGGACGAGTCCACCGACATGGATACGCTCAACGCCCAACAACAGCAGACCGATGCCCAATTCGCCGAGGCCAACAGCATGCGCGCGGTGCTGCTGCCGCAGATCAAAGATGCCATCGATGCCAATGCCGCAGCCTCCGCACAGCTGACGAAGATCACCTTGCAACAGGTCGAGGCACAGCGCAACGGTACGGATGCCCAGAACAGCACCGATGCACAAAGCTCAAGCACATCGAACGGCAACGCCACCAAGAGCGGGAATCTGACCGATGAGCAGAAAAAGCAGGTGGAGGAGCTGATGAAGGCCAACCAGCAGTCCACCGACACGCAGGCGAATACCGATACTTCCAATCAGAAAGCGGAACAGAACGCGGGCAGCGGCGCTTCCAAACCGTGGTAATGGGTGATGGGTGCGCCATCCATATCATTCATGGTGATTGTGGATAACTGACTGCTTTCGGCAAGCTGGAACCACATAAGTCGTTTCGGCTGGACATGGGCGTCTCCAATCCTTTTAGCTGGGTATATGAACATACCCGGTATCAATCCAACACCAGCAGGTGTCGCCGGCAATTCGGCGGCACCGTTCAATTACGGAGTCTGCCCCTGCCATGCGGCAGTGCAACGCAGCCGTGACCTCGTTGCGACGCAACGAGCCTCCACCATCGCAACGATAGATCGCACTGCGGCCGCTATCGTCTGCTCGAAAGACATCGCGTGGGCCGGACCGGCGTCTGAGGAATTCCGCTCCCGCCTGGACGAATTTCGGTCCAAAGCCGCACTGTTGGCTGACGACATGGAGGCTACCCACCGATTGGTTTGGGGGTCGGCATGACGAACGGAAACCATTACTGGCAGGTGGAAGCCAGCATTTACGGTGGAGCCGGCTACGCGCCAGCCACACGCAAGGAATACGCGGCTATCGCCAAATCACTGGAGAGCGAAGCCGCCGCACTCGAAGCGTGTGCTGCTTCGTGGGATGCGGGAGCCTTGCAATTACAGGCACACCGTTCCAGCGCGCCGATGTGCCCCGCACTATCACCAGGGAACCCTTCGATAGCCTACGCTCACACCTCGCTGCCATATGCGTCTGTGGGAGCACGGTGCACTGAACATGCGGCGATGTGCCGGCAGTTCAGTCAAGATCTTGCCAGCACCGCACAGCTGCTGATTCGCGCGCATTCGCTGTATTCCGATGCCGAGCTGGTTGCTAGACGGGTGTTCAGTGAAACGTTGCAGGCCGCCACCCAGCGGTACCCTCAATACGCGCTGCTCGGCTTGGGAGCCGTAGCCGCCGGTGGTTTTCTGGCCGGATGGGCCATTGATGGCAAACCGAACCCTGTGTGGATGTCTACGGCCACCTATCCGTTCCAGGAGGGAGTATTAAGCGGTTTTGGTGCGATGCTCGGCTTTGTGAGGCCGGGACAGGGCATATTAAGCACCAATGAGGTCAATAAAGGCGCCGGCACCATCGCAGTATTCTCAGGGCCGCTCAAAGATCTCTTCCAAGGGAACCAGCTCACTGTGCAGGAGGTGCACACCGACGCCGAAGTCGTTCAGGCAAGCAGCTCGGTGGCCGAATCAATGGAGAACCTGAGGCGACTGGCGGAGGAGCGGCTCGGAAAAATATCGCTCGACAGCGGTTTGGAATACGGCACCATCGCGATTCAACGATACAAACGCTCCGATGGGACGAATGCCTGGCTCGTTACGATTCCCGGAACCGACGGGCAAGACGATTCCCCGTTTGGTTGGGAACAGAACATAGAGCTGATGAGCGCATATGCCTTACGCCGCAGGAAGGCGGACAGCGCGCGGATGGTCGCCGAAGCAATGCGGCAGGCCGGCATCAAATCGGATGAACCGGTGGCCCTTATCGGTCATTCGCAAGGAGGAATCGCCGCGGCGGCCATCGCCTCGGATTGGGCGGATCAGTACAACATCCAACATGTGGTGACCGCAGGCTCGCCGATAGCGAACCATCCGATTCCGGAACGAACTTGGGTAACCAGCGTGGAAATCGATGACGAACTGGTAGCCGCGTTGGATGGTGCCGCCAATCCGGCCAAGGCCCATTGGCTGACGGTGAGCGGTCATGTCACGCCTGCACCGGCTCCTACGCCAAGCACTGTTGATGCAGATGGCTTCTGCACACCGGGAAGCGTATCCATCGCAGGCCATACCCCATATGATGCGGCACAGGTTTCCGGCGAGCCCACCGGTGGCCGTGAGATCAGCCACTGGCTCAAGTACCATCAGGCCGCTTACCGGAATGCCTCCGACCTTGGCTCCCCCGCCGTGCAACGCCACGAAGCGCACTTCCAGCACGTTATCGACGGGGAGCTCAAGGAGACCCGCTATTACCAAGGTCGCATGTCTCGGGCACAGGCATCAGGCCATGGAGAACGGTAAGCCCTCCATGCGGAGTAATCCCCCAGTCAGGCGCGACGCTCGATGAGCGCGCGGCCGGAGGCGAGACGGTCGAGCACGCCGGTTTTGGCGATGGCGAGCATCAGATACCAGGCCATCACGCCGCTGATCAGCACGCCGCCGGTGATTTCCGAAATCATGTGCACGATGCCGCGCGGGCTCACGAACGACACACCCACATAGCGGAACAGCATGAGATAAATGCCGTATTCCAAGGCGACCAACGCACCGGACGCAATGGAAATCGGCAGATTGAACATGCGGTAACGCGTCGCGGCAAATGGAAGCTCGGCAAACACGCCCTGCAGCAACGCCGAAATGATGACGAAGCCCAAATCGAACTGGCTGCCGATCACCGTCTCGACCAGTGTGCCGATAAGGTTCACGTACAATGCCGCACCGGGCTTACGCAGAATCAGCACAGCCAGGGTGCCGGAGAAGTACCAGACGGCGTGCACGATGCTGGCAAAGCCGGGAAGAATCGCACCGAACACCGAGGAGATCGGCATGTAGGCAAAGTTGAAGCCCCAGAAGATTACGCCGCAGGCCGCGCCCAGCGTAGCGCCGACCGCAATGTCCAACGGCTGCCATTTCAGCGACGATACGGCGACTGGACGTTTGGGAAGAGTATGGATATTGACGGTTTCGGGCATGGTAATCTCCTTGCCTTAAGGGCCGCACACAGTAATCGGATCGGGGGGCGTTCCTTGACCTGCGCGGCTCGGGCGGGAACGCCACACCACAGTATAGCCGCTCGGTTCACGGCTGGAAGTACCCTTGGAGGTTATGAAGCTTACCGATATTTCCCCCGCAATCGCATTGACCCCGCTTGACGGCCGCTACCACAAGGCCACCGCTCCGCTCGTTGAATACATGAGCGAACCCGCCCTCAACCGTGAACGTATGCGTGTCGAAGTCGAATGGATGATTCTTCTGGCCAACGGCTTCGAGGGCAACGGCAACCAGCCGATCGTTGACGGCGTCAAACCGTTCACCGAAGCCGAGCAGACCTTCCTGCGTGCCATTCCCGAGGATTTCGGCGCTGAGGGCATCAAGCAGCACGCCGCTCACGAGGCCATCACCCACCACGATGTGAAGGCTGTGGAGTACTACATCGACGACCAGATCGACAAGGCTCCGACCGAGCTGACCAACATCAACGATGAGCTGAAGACCCTCGTGCACTTCGCCTGCACGTCCGAAGACATCAACAACCTCGCCATCGCCCGTTGCGTCAAGAACGCCATGGAGAACGTGTGGACCCCTGAGTTCGAGCGCATCATCGATCACCTTGCCAGCAAGGCCGAAGAGTTCAAGGACATGCCGCTGCTCTCCCTCACCCACGGCCAACCGGCAACGCCGACTACGCTCGGCAAGGAGCTCGCCGTCTACGTCTACCGTCTGAACCGCCAGCTCAAGCACCTCGAAAATCAGGAATACCTGGGCAAGATCAATGGTGCGACCGGCACGTTCGGTGCCCATCTGGCCGCCTGCCCGGATGTCGACTGGGTCGCCGTCTCCCGCGAGTTCGTCACCAACCGCATGGGACTGACCTGGAACCCTCTGACCACGCAGATCGAAAGCCACGACTGGCAGGCCGAGCTCTACTCCACCGTCTCCCACGCCAACCGCATCATGCACAACCTGTGCGTGGACGTGTGGATGTACATCTCCCGTGGCGTGTTCGCCCAGGTGCCGGTCAAGGGCGCCACCGGCTCCTCCACCATGCCGCACAAGGTCAACCCGATTCGTTTCGAGAACGCCGAAGCCAACTTCGAGATCTCCTGCTCGCTGCTCGACACCCTCTCAGCCACGCTGGTGGAATCCCGTTGGCAGCGCGATCTGACCGATTCGACCACCCAGCGCAACATCGGTTCCGCACTCGGCTACTCGCTGCTTGCCCTGACCAACCTTATGGGCGGCCTCGAATCCATCCACCCGAACACCCACGTCATCGAGCGTGAGCTTGACGGCAACTGGGAAGTGCTTGGCGAGCCGATTCAGACCGCTATGCGCGCTTGCGAGCTCAGGGGTCTGCCGGGCATGGACAAGCCGTACGAGAAAGTCAAGGAGCTCATGCGCGGTCACACCATCAACAAGGAGCAGGTCGAACAGTTCATCGACCAGCAGTCCTTCGACCCGGAAACCGCCGCTCGTTTGAAGGCTCTGACCCCCGCCACCTACACCGGCGTGGCCAGCCAGCTTGTCGCCTTCGATCGCTGAGCCCGGCTCACCCCGCACACTCCAACACCATCGAACTGAACCGAACAAGGACAGGCGTCAGGTAGCTATTTCATGACCACTGAACAGGATCAGTCCACTACGGAAGATCGCCCGAGCGAGGCATCTTCCTTCACCTCCGACCGGCCGATTGCCTCTGGCGACGGCCGGTCGGCCGATTATCCCGTCGAACAGTCGGACTCTTCCATGAATAGCTCCGGCAAAGGCTCTGGACCCTATATCGACGACATCGCCCCACGCCGCACCCGCGATTTTGGCGATCTGACCCGCGCCGGGCTGTCGTTGCTCATGGCAGCGGTGGTCATGGTGTTTGCCGTATACCTTGGCGGCATGACCCGCGGCGTCGAATCCGACGCCCATACCGCAGCCACAGCCATTAATTGGTTGGCTGATTTTCCCTCAACCGTACTTACCCAGCTAGCCACCATCGTCATCGTGGTAATCGTGCTGGCGCAATTGCTGATAGCCCGGGAATGGCTGCAGGCCGCGGTCTCTGCCTTGGCTATGTTTGCCGGCTATGGTGTGGCGGCCGCCATATCCATACTGATTAGTGGATTGCATGATTACACGCTGGCACTGGCTTTGGTCTCTGCCGCCACTTCCTTCGGGTCGGCTCTGCTGCCCAGCATCTATGGTGGCATGGCGGCTTTCCTGACTGCGGCAGGCCCTCGTCGAACCCGCTCCACGGTCAAGTGGGGATGGAATATTCTGTACGCCACCGCCGCAGTGATGGTCGTCCTCTCCTGGCACTCCGTAACCGGCATGCTGGTTTCCATGGCAGCCGGCCGTGCGATGGGCATGCTTATCCGTTTTCTTATCGGCACGCAAAACAAAGGCGTGTGGGGCGATGAGCTTGTTGCCACATTGCACAGCATCGGTCTGGATACGGCATCGCTGATTCGCCATCAGGAGTTGGACGACGGCAAGGGCAAATCCTTGGCCGCCACATTGGACGACGATCTGACCGAGGGATCGCGCATTTATGATCTCGAGACCACGGATAATCGCCGTTTCATCGTCTCCGTCATAGACGCGCAGACGCATACCGCCGGCTATCTCAAACAGCTGTGGGACTGGGCCCGATTCACCAGCGTGTCCATTCGCCGAGACCGTTCCGTGCGAGACGCCGTCCAGCATCATTTCGCCATGCTGCTGGGATTACACAGCATCAATCTACCGGCTCCGATCGTATATGGCATCGCCGATACCGATGAGTCCGCCATTCTGGTGCTGGATGCGCATACCATCGAAATGCCCGCCAATCTCAATACCCTGACCAAGGCCGATGCCGTGGCGTATATGCGCTACTTGTCCGTGGCGAATCGCAGAGGTTACACGCACCGCCGCATCACCCCCGATACGCTTGCCCGACTCGAGGACGGCACCGCAGTAATTGCCGGTTGGCTCAACGGCGACAACGCCTCCGCCTCGGCCAACACCGCACTGGATAAGGTGCAGCTGCTCACACTGTTCGCTGCGCTGATCGGCGTGGAGCCGACGATTGAAGCGGCCCGGGAGACTTGGGGCGACGCCACGCTGACCTCCCTCGTGCCATTCATCCAAAAAGTCGCGGTGCCCTCCCCCACACGCGCACTGGACACTTGGGATAAGCAGCTGCTCACAGCATTGAGAAGCCGTATCAACGCCATGGCCGATGAAGACGTTGTGGAATCCACCGAACCGGCGACGCTTGCCCGATTCTCCTGGCGCTCGATGCTGACCATGCTGCTGGTCATCGTTGCCGTAGTGGTGGTGTTCACACAGCTCAATCCCGAAGAAATTATCACTGCGCTGTCCAACGCCAGCCCGTTGATGGCGGTGGTCACGCTGCTCTTCAGTGTTTGCGGATGGATTGGATCGTCGATTTCGCTGGGGTCCTTGATAGATCGTGATAAGCGCGATAATACGGGCGTGTTCATGAGTCAGGTGGCGGGTGGATTCGCCACTGTCTCAATGCCTGCAGGCGTGGGGCCCTCGTTCGTCAATCTGCAATTCCTGCGCAAATCGGGATATCGGAACACCCAGGCCACTGCGATTATGAGTGCGGCGCTGGTGGTGTATTACGCCGTCTACTTCTCCATGCTGGTGCTGATTGGCCTGTTCACCGGGCGTAGCACGTTCTCCGGTTCGATTCCGACCAATACCCTGGTCATTGTGCTGGGAGCAGTGGTCGTGGTGATTTCCGTGGCGATGATGATTCCTCCGCTACGACATCTGGTGACACGCCGTCTGGTACCTCTGGCCAAGACCTATATCAACCAGTTGCTGGACGTACTTTCCCAGCCTCGTCAACTGACCATCAGCTGCCTGGGCGCATTGTTCCAAAACGTGACAACCGGCTTGGCATTCTGGTCGGCGTTGCAGGCTTTTGGCCATGCTTCCAACCCCATAGAGACGACTTTCGTGTTCATGCTGGCATACGCACTCGGTTCCGCCGTTCCCACCCCCGGCGGCCTAGGCGGCGTGGAAGCCGCATTGACATTCGCATTCGTGGCGGTCGGCGTGCCACAGGGCGTGGCATTGTCTGCCACACTGCTGCATCGTGTGGTGTTCTACTGGCTGAGAATCCCCCTCGGAGCAGCTGCCATGAAGTGGCTGGACAAGCACAATCTCGTCTGATTTTTGCCCTTGCCCTCCCCTCGAAAAAAACACATAAATCCTATATAAAATGCGGGTTTTCGCAGTCACATGCGCTATTATCATTGATTGAACGGGCAAAGCAACAAATGCCGCCCCCTGACCAAGAAGGATGCTTTATGGCATACAACAAGTCTGATCTCGTTTCCAAGATCGCCCAGAAGTCCAACCTGACCAAGGCTCAGGCCGAAGCTGCCGTCAACGCTTTCCAGGACGTGTTCGTCGAGGCAATGAAGTCCGGCGAAGGCCTGAAGCTCACCGGTCTCTTCTCCGCTGAGCGCGTCAAGCGCGCTGCTCGCACCGGCCGCAACCCGCGCACCGGTGAGACCATCAACATTCCGGCTTCCTACGGCGTTCGCATCTCCGCCGGCTCCCTGCTGAAGAAGGCCGTCACCGAGTGACCTGCCGCTAGCAGCGAGAGTCTCGTAGAGTGACAACGAGATAGCAAGAACCCCGACCATTGTGGTCGGGGTTCTTTGTGTATTGCGACGCAGATTAGGGGGGTGTTCCTATGTTTTTGTCAACTCCTTGGTGAGTTGACGTGTCGGGATTCCGGTTGGCTGTCGTGGGCGCGCTTCGCCCTGCCGGTGGCGTCCGGCGTCCTTTCCCGTGTGGCCCGGT
>NZ_JAMOKQ010000010.1:0-117112 GCF_023656805.1 Bifidobacterium sp. M3-N-101 | reverse complement strand
GGCACCATTTCCACACGGTCTGCGGATGCAATCCTTCCAGTCTGGCCCATTCCTTTACCAACATGAGATTTATTATAACATAGGATTACTTAAGAAAACAAAACAGTTCAGTAACAGGCAACACCCCCTATCGCACGGTCAGACCGTTGACAACGTTTGCAACACTTTCAGCACCACTCCTGCAGAAACGGCATGCAGCACAGTTGACAGACTGCATACGTTCGCAACACTATGTCCCAATCAGCATACCACACCAAGCAACACTTCCCCCAGCTTCGCGCTAACGTTTGCAGTGTATGATACAAATGATTGCACATCGTGGATGGCGCAACCCGTTAGGGGGATTACGTGGCATAGCTGATACCACGAATTGCACGAGGAGGAACATGGGCAAGGCAGACATCTACCAAGTAGCCAAGGAGGCCGGAGTCTCCATTTCTACAGTGTCGCGCGCCTTCACCCGCCCGGAACTCGTCTCGGCGAAGACCCGCCGCAAGGTGCTGGATGTGGCCGATAAGCTCGATTTCAACATCTCCCGCTCCGCCACCGCCCTGAAGTCCGGACAGACCTACCGTGTGGCGATGCTGATGAATGAGGAGATCACCAGCTGGTTCAATACGCAGACGTTCGCGGGCATCGAATCGGTGATGCATCCGGCCGGCTATGACATCTCGCTGTTCCAGCACATCGATACCGCCGCAAACCGTCATGAGTTCTTCACCGACCTGCCGATTCGCCGCAATGTCGATGCCGTTTTCGTGGCCTCATTCGCTATCGATCCGCACGAGGTCGAGCAGCTGCAGCGCATTCATGTGCCGATCATCGGCATCAATACGCCGTCTTCCGAAGGCTTTGACGCCACCATCAGCATCGACGACGAAAAAGGCATGTACACGGCCGCGCAGCATCTCATCAACCTCGGTCACAAGCACATCGTCTACCCCTGTTCCGAGGCAGCCGGGCTGGATTCCTCGATTGACGCACGCGCACAGGGCTTCATCAACGCCTGCAAGGACGCCGAAGGCAAGCACGACATCAATTGGGAAGTGCTCTCCGTGCCGCGCGGCCCGGCCTTCGCCGACTCCGCATTATCCGCACTGCTGGCGATGGATGAGTTCCCGGACGCAATCTGCTGCCAGATGGATATGATGGCGATTCCGCTGGTGCTCAAGCTGGAGCGTTACGGCCACCGCACGCCGCGCGATTATTCGATTGTCGGCTTTGACGACAGCCCCTATGCCGACACCATCAACTTGACGACCATGCGTCAGGATCCGTATGCGATGGGCCGCGCAGCTGCCAATAAGGCGTTGACGCTCATCAGCGGCAAGACGCTCTATGACCCGCACGAGCTGCTCGAGGCGCAGCTAGTGCCGCGCAGCACCGATATTCCATTCGGGGAAATGGCGTAACTAGGCCAGCGCGCCGATAATCAAAAGCACTGGATAGACCGCGTACCAGGCCCACTTGGTCCAAGACTGCTTGAACCCGACTTCGTCATTGCGGTAGTGCAGGAAGGCCACACCAATACCGGGCGTAATGCACATCACGGCACCCAGCAGCCCGGCGGTGAACATCATCGTATTTTCACGCGCGTTCAGGAAGTAGAACACCAGCACAAACAGCAGCGTCAGCACACCGGTATACATAATCCGCTGATCCACGCCCACGCGCAGCAGCAACGCCCACAGCAGTCCGGCCAGAACGACCACAATGGTCAGCAGCCAACGCACCGCAGCCGCACCACCTCGCTGAGCACCGGACCACGGGCGCAGACTCTCCCCGCCGTACTGGTATGCAATCCAATCCACCAGCATGAGCACGACCAGGGCGATGACCAAGCCATACACCGGGTTCTGCGCGCTCAAGTCGAATGGCTTGCCGGTCATAATCAGGTCGTACGGCACATCGCTGACCACCGCGACGATGAACAGACGGAGCACATATTTTCCAATGCTGCCCGTATGCCGGTAGCCGTCGAACAGCAGCCATGAGTAGATGGGGATGGCGCACCATGAAGCCGCCGTGCACGCCACCACCACGGTCAGTGCAGCCATGTCCTGAGTCGGGTCGCCCAACATGGCCGGCAGGACCGAGACGCCGGCCACGCCCAATGCCATGAATAGGGCGCCGATCATCTTGAGACGGAATACGGACAGGCCCTTGCGGCGGCGCTTCTCACCACGCCGCTGCTTTGCCATCTCCACTTCGTTCATAAGGTTGCGCCTTCCTGTTCTGGCTCCCCTCTGAAGAGGGGGAGCTGGCTCGCGCAGCAAGACTGAGGGGAGCCTATGTGTCAGGCAAACTCCCCTCAGTCGCCTACGGCGACAACTCCCCTCAGAGAGGGGAGCCAAGCTATATATTCAAGTATCCCAATAATCCAGCATAATCGGGGCCGGTCAGCGAGCGCACGGCGTGCTGGCTGGTTTGCGGATCGCCGGGCGGGGAGATCTCGGTGCGCATATAGACGCCATCGATGCCCGCGCCAGCCGCGCCCATAATGTCCGAACGTTCGTCGTTGCCCACCATCAGCACCCTGCAGGGGGCCACACCCTCGGCCTGCGCGGCACGGCGGAATATGGCGGGAGATGGTTTGCGCACGCCGATTTCACTGGAGATAACAATCCGGTCGAACGCATATTCCAAGCCCAACATCGCCAGCTCCGGCCGCGTATAGCAGGATTGCGCGTTGCTGACGAGCACAACGCGCAATCCCACGGATCGCAATCGCGCCAGCAATTCCAGCGCGCCCGGGTAGAGGCGCAGCATACTGGTGCCGGCCTGTCGAAACGTCCAAGCCAACGCCCGGGCCATATCCATCCGGCTTTCCCGAACGGCAGCGTTCCCCTCAAGCGAAGTCTGCGCGGCGGCTTGGGAATCGCGGCATATCACGTCATCGCACTCTCTGAACCTCGCCAATACGGCGTCGGCCCGGCTGGCAAGATCGGCCAATGCCGCATCCCGACAACCCATCAGTCCGGCGAACACCGGCAGCAGATCAGGTTCGGCGTGTGCGCCATGAGCGGCAAAGGCCGCCGCGCGAATCGGCTCGGCCAACGTTTCGAACCGGGCCCTCAGCGAAGCATTGTCCGGATACGGCACCTCGTATTCCGCCAGAGCGGCGCGCAGTGCGCCCCATGCCGCGGCCGACTCCTCATCGGTGCGAATGTCCACCAAAGTGCCGTAGAGGTCAAAGAAAATCGCGTCATATGACAAGCCCAGCCGGCGTGGGCTATCGGCAGCATGACCAGCGGTGACCCCTCGTTCATTGATCACGTTCAGTATGCTGTTCGACAGCCCCCACCGGCGGGAGCAAACTTCATATTCACCCACGATTGCGCCGCCAGATAGTGAAGGTGTGGGATGGCAGGGGCAATCGCCGGTTCTCGACTTCGCCTGGCATCTCGTCACCGGAGCAATAGATGCAGGCCCATTCGTCGGGAGCGATTTTCGACACTTCGCCGTACGGGCCGGGCCTCTCCAGATCGGTGGCCAGCTGAGTCCGCGGCTCGCCGGTCGGGTTGATGGCCACGCAATCGTCGCCCACACGGAACACCACGATCTCATCGGTACGCGGCACGATCATGCGGGCCCCGCCAAAGTAGGCCGGATTGCTGCGGCGCAGACGAATCAGCGCGGCATAATGATTCACCAACGCGCCCATGCGCTGCGCCCGCCGCCAATCCAACTGGTTCAGGGCGGACGGGCTGCAATACGAATCGGAGACGCCGTGCTTGGTACGCGCGAACTCCTCGCCCGAAAGCATGAACGGCACACCGGCCGCGGAGAACACGATGCCGGCGGCCAAACGGTTGGCGCGTATCAGATCCGTGCTGGACTCGTCCTGGGCGTCGTAGTCGACATCCGTGGGCACTCGGCGCATCGAAGCACACAGCTTGTCCCACAGGGTCAGATCGTCGTGGGCGGAAACGTACTGGACCACCTGCCCCACGCTGGCGGTTTCGCGCAACGTGCCGCGCCAGGCATCCTCGGCATGGCGGATGTCCTCGGCGTAATCGGCGGCGGCACCGGTCAGGTATCCGGGAACCCACTGATAGAACACGTGGCCGCGCACGGTGTCTCGCGTGGAATCGCAGAACGCGCCGATCCGCGGGCCCAAGTAAGGCATGCCGCGCTTGTCGGCCAGAATCGTGCCGGGTTCGAGCGCGGTTTCCCGGGCGGTCCAAGGCTCGCCGTGCATGAGGATTGTGGCGCCGTCGGGCAGCTGGTCCAGCGCGGTGCGGATGACGTTCATCGTCTCCACGTCAATCAGGCCCATCAGGTCGAATCGGAAGCCGTCGACATGGTATTCGCGAGCCCAGTAGACCACCGAATCCACAATGTATTTGCGCATCATCGGATGTTCGGTGGCCACATCGTTCGTGCAGGCCGAACCGTCGGCGAACGTGCCGTCGGCGCGGCGGCGCAGCGCGTAACCGGGGATCATGCGCTCGAACCAGTTGTCGGTGGAGAACATGTGGTTGTAGACCACGTCCATGATCACTTTGATGCCGGCCGCGTGCAGCGATTGGATCATCTGCTTGCATTCGCGGATGCGCACGGCGCCGTCATACGGGTCGGTGCTGTATGAACCTTCGGGCACATTGTAATTCAGCGGATCATAGCCCCAGTTGAAGCCGTGCTTGGGGTCGGTTCGCGGAATCGATTCGTCGATGGAACCATAGTCGTAGAACGGCATGAGCTGTACGGCGGTGATGCCGAGCCGCTTAAGATAGGCCACGCAGGTGGGGAATTCGCCCTCGCCGTCCACGCTGGTGTCCGGATGGGTGAACGCCAGATAGGTGCCGCGATGTTCTTCGGGGATGCCGCTGTGCTCGTCGTTGCTGAAATCGCCGATATGGGTTTCCCAGATCACCAGGTCACGGCTGGGGATGTGCGGGCGGCGGTCCTGCTCCCAGCCGTCCGGATTGGTTTGCGCCAGGTCCACGACCATGCTGCGGCGCCCGTTCACACCGGCCGCGCGGGCCCAAGGATCCGCCGTGCGATTGACGGTGCCGTCCGGGAAACGGACGAGATAGTCGTAGTACGTGCCGTGGCCGATGCCGTCGCAGTGGATCTGCCAGGTGCCGGCTGTGCCGGGGGTCATTTCACGGGACTGGAAGGGCTCGACGGTGTCATAGGGTGCGCCGGAGTCGAACAGGCGCAAGGTGATGCCGTTGGCCGTGGGCGCCCAGATACGGAACGTGGTGCCCTTGGCGTCGGGGAACGCGCCGAGATCGCCATCCTGGTAGACGGGATAATCGGGGCATGGCATGGCTAGCTCGGCGGGCGTCCAGTCCGCCACCGCCACCACGGAAATCTGCCTCTCCATTGCGGTCCTTTCTCACTTTCCGGCCCCCGCTGAGGGGAGTATTGGCGTAAGCTGGTGCTCCCCCTCAGTCGCCTACGGCGCCAGCTCCCCTCTTCAGAGGGGAGCCAAGTTAAACCCCACTACTTAACGGCTCAGTCCTGCAATTACGGACTCGCCTGCGGCGAGGCTCAATCCGACCTTCGCCCGGCTATCGCCTCGCTCAGGCTGACGCTACAGACAGCCCACCGGGCTGTCTGCTTAACGCGTCAGCCCTTAACCGAACCAGACATCGATTCCTGGTAGAAGCGCTGCATGACGATGAACAGGATGGCGATCGGGATGGAAATCACCACGGCTGCGGCGGCGAAGCGCGCGTACCAGTTCTGGATGTATTCCTTCTGCAGCATGAGCCACAGGCCGAGGGCCACTGTGTAATTGGACTGCGTGCGGCAAATCACCTTGGCCATCACGAAGTCGAGCCACGGGGTCAGGAAGCCGATGATGGCCTGGTAGACGATCATGGGCTTACAAATCGGGATGATGATCTTGGTGAACACCTGCAGACGGGTGCAGCCGTCCAGCAGCGCGGCCTCGTCAAGCGAGGTCGGAATCGTATCCATGTATCCCTTCATCACGTAGAAGCCCGCGCCGGTACCGGCGGAGTAGACCAGAATCAGGGCCACGGTGGTCATGCCTTCGCTGGTCAGACCCACGGCCTTCAAGATGAAGTAGATGGCGGAAACGGCCATGATGCCGGGGAACATGCCCAGCACCAGCACCACGTTCATGAACGTCTTGCGGGTGCGGAAGCGCATGCGGCTCATGCAGTAGGCCACGGACAACACGAACACCACCGAGATGAGGCACACGAAGCACGCCACGATGAACGTGTTCATGAACATCTTCGGGAAGTTCAGCACCGAGCGGTCGGTGAACAGCGTGATGTAGTTGTCGAGCGAGAACTCGGTGGGGAAGAACGTCTTGGTGTAGGGGGCGGTGTTCTTGTTGAAGCTCTCCGCAAACACCCAGACAATCGGAATCAGCCAGATGATGGCCATGACTCCCAGGAAGAGATAGGAGAGGACGTCGCCAAGAATACGACGCTTCTTGGCGTCATGCATCAGACCGTGCGATTCGGGTCGCTTCATACGGGCAGTCGTCTGTATGGTCTGCTCGGAATGCCTGCTCATCGGAATGCCTCCTCGTTCTTGTAGGAACCGGAATTGCGGTAGGTGATCAGCGACACCACCGCGAGGACGATGAACGTCATGATGCCAATCACGGCACCGAGGTTGTAATCGTTCTTATCGACGGTCAGCTTGTACAGCCAGGTGATCAGAAGGTCGGTCTTGCCTGCGGAATCGCCGACCGGCACCGGGTTGCCGCCGGACAGCAGGTAGATCACGTTGAAGTTGTTCACGTTGCCGGTGAACGTGGTGATCAGGTACGGGGTAAGCACGAAGATGATGTACGGCATGGTGATCTTGGTGAAGATCTGCCACCAGTTCGCGCCGTCGATCTTGGCCGCCTCGTACTGATCGGCCGGGATGTTCTGCAGAATACCGGTGACCTGCATGATGGTGTACGGAATACCAACCCACAGGTTGATCACGATGACCGTGACGCGGGCCCAAGTGGCATCCGTGAAGAACGGCAGAGCCTGATCAATCCAACCCCACTCCATGAGCAGGCGGTTGATGGCGCCGGTGGGCTGAAGCATGGTGCGCATGACCAGCAGGGAGACGAACAGCGGCACGGCGATGGACATGGAGAAGCACGCACGCCAGAAGCCCTTGAAGCGCGTGGTCTTGCGGTTGATGACCATCGCGAAGAACATGCCGATAAAGAAGTTCAGGAAGGTGGCGAAAAACGCCCAGACCAGCGTCCAGATGGTCACCTGCAGGAACAGGCGAGCGTTGACGGTGCCGCCGCTGTTGGAGAACACCTTGGCGAAGTTGTCGAAGCCCACCCAGTCGAACAGCACCAGATGGTTGCGGTCGTAGCTGGTGAATGCCATCGAGATCATGAAGATCAACGGCAGGACGGTGAAGACCAGAATGCCGAGCGTTGGCAGGAACATGAGCAGTCGGTGCACCTTGGCGTTGGTCAGCTCACGCAGATCGTCGCCCAGGCTCGGGGCCTTGCCCTGCTCGCGGGCCAGGCACTCGGCCTTGTATGCGGACTTGAGCGAGACCGTCCACAGATAGACGAAGAGCAGGCAGAGCACCACCGTGCAGACGCCGTACAGCAGGATGACCACGGAATTGTCGCCCTGGGTGTATTCCCAGAAGCCGTCGACGAGTACCTTGCCTTGCTTCTGGTCGCCCAGGCTGGGGAGCTTGGATAGGCACGTGATGCCGTTGGTGAACAGAAATACGAAGAATGCGATTTCAAGGGCCAGCAGTGCCACGCCCTTAACGTATTGCTTGCGAACGATGTTGCCCAGTCCGAATACGACTGCGGATAGTTTGGTGAACACATCGCCCTTGGTAAGCGCGTTGCCTACCGAGTATGGCGAGGGCGCCACATAATCCGCACCCATTTTGCGGCGGCGCTTCATCTCGCGCGGGGAAAGTGCTGCTGCTGTCATTGCACCCTACCGCCTCTCACTGTAAATGATGGAAACCGTTGCTCCGGGCCGCGAGCCCGGCTTGTTGTTTGTTTGTCTTCGCTTAAACCCGTTCAGAGCCCGGACACCGCATGCACGCTGCCCGAGCTCTGCCGGCAATGAAGGAGGAGAAACAAAGAAGGTTGAAACCGTTGATAGGTGAGGGGCTGCGGGCGGATGCAACGGCTTCACATCATCCGCCCGCAGCTGGCGTACCTTACGGACCCCTCATATTTGATTGTTGGTTATTCGGTTATAGGTTGGGTTGACTGGCGCAGAGGAGTGGTCCGCGCCGGCCAAGTGCTGCGAGCCGTCAAGCGATCACTTGGCGTAGGAACCGACCTGCTCGACCCAGGCGTCGGTCTTGGCCTGAGCGTTGTCTGCGGTGACTTCCTTGTTGAGGATGGCGTCGCCGAAGGCCTTGGCCGGATCCCACCAGTCAGCCATGCCGGCCAGACCGGACTGCAGGATGGCGGTGTTGGCCATGGTATCGGTCTGTCCGATGGCCACCGGGTCATCGGCGGTCAGATCGGTGAGGGTCTTGTCGGTCGGGATGATGTTGCGCACCGTGTAGTGCAGCTTCTGGGACTCGGTGGAGCCGAGGTAAGCGGCGAACTGGGCGGCGGCCTTCGGGTTCTTGGCGTTCGGGTTGTAGGCGGCGGCCTTGGTGGCGGCGAAGGACTTCATCTGCTTCGGTGTACCGTTCACGGTGAAGGTCGGCAGCTGGGCGACGCCCATGTTGTCGCCGAGGGCTTCCTTGACGTCGGCAGCGGACCAGGAGCCGGAGAAGAAGGCCTTGACGGTGCCGGCCTGCATCTCGGACAGGCCGGAGTTGTCGGCGCTGTTGTGGAAGTTCGGGTTGGCGGCAAGGTCGACCAGGTACTTGGTGATGTCGCCGGCGTCCTTCGGGAACACCATGCCGGCATCCGGGTCGGTGCCGTCCTCGCCGAAGAGGGTCAGGCCATCGTAGAAGCCACCAATGTACCAGGAATCGTTGAGCGGGAAGGCGACCGCGGCCTTGGAGACCATAGTGTCGAGGCTCTTGATGTCATCCTCGGAGAAGGTGGACTTGTCGTAGTACATGAACCAGGTGTTGTCGGTGTAGGGCACGCCGTATATCTTGCCGTCGGAGCCGGTCACGGAGGCGACTTCCAGGTCGCCGTTCTGCTCCTTGACCTGCTTCTCGGCGTCGGAGCCGAGCTCGCCGATGCCCTGGGCCTTCATCAAGGCGCCGAGCTGATCGGAGGCGAACATGTAGACGTCTGCGGCGGCGGTCGGGTCGGTCTGGACCTGGGTGGCGGCGTCGCCCTCGGAGAGCACGTCGTTCTTCCAAGTGATCTTGTACTCGGGGTGCTCCTTCTCGAAGTTGGCTTCGACCTGGCTCAGCCAGGAGTCGTTGCCGCCGTCCTGGTCCTCCTGCGGGGCCACACGCTCAGGGTCACGTCTTCGGTGCCTCCGGACTTTGCGTCGCCGGCATTGTTGGAGCCACCACATGCGGCGAGGGGCAGCAGCATAGCTGCGGCAGCAGTGAGGCCGATAGCCTTCTTCCAATCGATCTTCATTGATCCGTCCTTTCCTGATTCGGTTCCTGTTCCGATAGTTTCGATGCACACGTTTTCAGTTCTGCCGAAAAATGAATGATGCATACGCTCGCATTATCGTGATTAGACCTTGAAATGTTTGTCGTTTGCAACATTGCTGAACATCGTTGGTTTTTAGTATAACACGCATTTTGCATACGTATGCAGTTTTGCTTTTGCTGGTATTATTGCAATCGATAGGCATAGCCTTGACCCCGCATAAACAAAGGAGTTTCCATGTCAAGCCGCGTACGACACGCCGAAGCATCCCCCCGTCCATCCTGGCTGAGTTCCGCCCGTTTTTACGAGGTGTACCCCCAAAGCTTCGCCGACTCGAACGGCGACGGCATCGGTGATCTTCGCGGACTGACCGAACGACTTGGCTATATCCATGACCTGGGCTGCAACGCGCTATGGATCAATCCCTGCTTCGATTCACCGTTCAAAGATGCCGGATATGATGTGCGCGACTACACGAAGGTCGCACCGCGCTACGGCACCAACGATGACCTGACCGCCCTGTTCGAGCACGCCCACACGCTCGGCATGCACGTGCTGCTCGACTTGGTCCCTGGCCACACCAGCGAGGAGCATCCTTGGTTCCAGGCCAGCTCACGTCCTGCCCCTACTGAGCGCGTTACCCCCGTTGATGCCGATCGAACTATCCCCGTCGAGAGTGTTACCCCCGTCGGACAAACCACCCCCCGAATCGCTTCGCTCTTCGACCCCCGCCGGCGGGGGTCGGATTGTGAAGCAATCCGGGGGGTGGTCCAGGAATCCGCCATCCAAGAATCCGTCTCCGACCGCTACATCTGGACCGACTCCTGGATCGCCGGCGGCGACGGCCTACCCTTTATCGGCGGCGAAACCGAGCGCGACGGCACCTACATCATCAACTTCTTCAAATGCCAGCCCGCCCTCAACTACGGCTTCGCCCACCCCAAACACCCATGGCAGAAGCCCGCACTCGGCCCCGAAGCACTGGCCACGTGCGAGGCGATGCTCGACGTCATGCGCTTCTGGCTCTCCCGCGGGGCAGACGGCTTCCGCGTGGACATGGCCGACAGCCTCGTCAAACACGACGACGACGGCAAGCCTTTCACCATCCGCACCTGGCAATACATCTTCTCGAGAATCCGCCCCGAATTCCCCGAGGCAGCGTTCGTTGCCGAATGGGGGCGCCCCTATGAGTCGATGCAGGCCGGCTTCGACATGGATTTCTACCTCGACTGGCGCTGGGACGGCCATCCGAACGGGTACAACATGCTGCTGCGTAATACGGATACGCCGCTGGACCACGAGAGTGACGCCAGTTACTTCAACGCCGATTCCGGCACTTCTATCGCACCGTTCCTCGAACAATATCTGCCGCAGCTGCACGACTGCGAACGAGCCAGCGGCACCTTCAACCTCATCACGTGCAATCACGACACATTGCGCGTGGCACAGAGGCTTACCGAGCGCGAGCTCAAGGTGGCGTACGGCATGCTGCTGACCATGCCCGGCTGCCCGTTCCTTTACTACGGCGACGAAATCGGCATGCGATACCGGCCGCTGCCCACCAAGGAGGGCGGCTATGTGCGCACCGGCAGTCGCACGCCGATGCAGTGGGATGCCGATAAGCCGAATCTTGGCTTCTCCTGCGCACCATCCGAGTCGTTATATCTGCCGGTCGATTCGGCCGCCGATGCGCCGACCGTTGCCAGCGAAGCCGCACGCGAGGATTCACTGTTCAACTGGGTTCGCGAGGTGCTGGCATTGCGCACCGAGCAGCCCGCACTGGCTTCCGATGCCCGATTCGACGTGGTGGCAGCGCCAGTGGATGGCCGCGCGTTTGCCTACATACGCACTCCTGCGGATGGTCACGCGTCCACCCACCCACGCACGACCGCGGATTCCAGCTCGGCCCCTGCCCCCGCCGCCACTCGCGATGATGTCTCAGACCGAAATGGCGCTACGGGCCGGCCGTTGCTCATAGCCATGAACCCCGGTCGAGGGATTGAAACCGTGGAACTGCCGAGCGAACTCCGTCCCGATGCATCAATGCTGCTAGCCCTCGGCTCCCCCACCGTATCCGGTCGCACCTTGACACTCCCCGCCCAGTCATTCGCCATCCTCGGCTAGAGACCCGCTCAGCCTCGCCCCCGCTGGCGGGGGCTGTCGGCAAAGCCGACTGGGGGCAACAGGCCGGCGCCCCCGACGCCTCCGAACCGGCCCAACTCACCGCCCTATTGCAATCGTTGTCAATATGAGCTACGGTAAGAGCAGAACAGGTTCAACATTGGTCTGTCAGATTGCCGGATTCTCAACGTAGAGCGGCCATCAAACAGCAATGCAAACGAACAGCAGTACATGGACGCACAGCAAGGAGCTATTATGACCGAGGCGCGCAGCAATGAAGCGGCAACCAATGCACCGGACACCACACAACGAACGGAAAGCGCCGAACGCCTTGCTCGACCGCTGATCAAATTGGCCAAAGCATCCGGGCTTGCGACCTCGTTCATCGACCAGCTCGGCACCTACACCGAAATCAGCGATGACGCATTGGTCGCCGTGCTCAAGGCCCTCGATGTGGATGCCTCCAGCGACGAGGCCATAAAACGTTCCATGACCGAACTTGAGGCCGAAAACAGCAAACGTTTGCTACCGCCCACCATCGTGGCCACCACCGGCAAGCCGACAAGCCTGACCCTGAATTGCCCGTCGGACGCGGACGTCACCACCGCCATCACGCTGGAAGACGGCACCGCATTCGACCGCTTCTCCCTACTGCCGAATCTCAACTCCGGCCAGCCGGATCTCACCATCGCCCCCGACCTGCCGATGGGTTACCACACGCTGACCGTCACGGTTGACGGGCGCGAAGGCAAGGCGACCATCATCGCCGCCCCCGCACGCATCGCCGTGCCGAAGGCGGTCGAGGAGCATCAGCGCTGGGGCTGGATGACGCAAATGTATTCGGTACGCTCCCACGATTCCTGGGGCATCGGCGACTACGGCGATCTGAAGCGTCTTTTGGCGGATGCCGCCGAGAAGTCCAAGGCCGACTTCATGCTCATCAATCCGATTCACGCCGGTGCGCCGATTCCGCCGCTCGAGCCTTCGCCGTATCTGCCGGAATCGCGCCGGTTCCTCAACGTGACGTACATTCGCCCGCAAGACATTCCCGAATACGCCACCCTGCCGGATGACGTGCGCGCCCAGGTGGATGCACTGCATGCCTCGGTGGCCGCACGCAATGATGAATCCACGCCGATGGATATCAACGCGGCGTGGGAGGCCAAGCGCCCGGCCCTGCGCCTGATCTTCGATGCGGGCCGCAACAACAAGCGCGAGCTGGAGTTCGAGTATTTCAAGGCCACGGCCGGCCCGGACCTCAATTCCTTCGCCACCTGGTGCCTGTGCTTCGAGGTGTGGGGCGCACCTTGGGGCGAGAACCGCTGGTTCTTCGAGAAGACCATCGACGACCCGACCGTGCAGACGCTGGTCAAGGACCATCATGATCTGTTCGAGTTCAACCGCTGGCTGCAGTGGATCGCCGCCGAGCAGGTGAACGACGCTCAGCACACGGCCTTGGATCATGGCATGACACTTGGCCTTATGCAGGATATGGCCGTTGGCGTGCACGGGCTCGGCGCTGACGCATGGGCCAACCCGGAGCGTTTCGCCTCCGGTGGCGTCACGGTCGGCTGCCCGCCGGACTTCTACAACCAGCAGGGCCAGGATTGGGGCCAGCCACCGTTCAACCCGCGTTATCTAGAAGCCACCGGCTACCAGGTGTACCGCGAAATGGTGCATTCCATGTATGAGCATGCGGGCGCGGTGCGTATCGATCACGTGCTGGGACTGTTCCGCCTGTGGTGGATTCCGCAGGGACTTGGCGCCCGCAATGGCGCCTACGTGATGTACAACCACGAGGCGATGCTCGGCGTACTGGCCATCGAGGCCACGCGCGCCGGCGGCATGGTGATCGGCGAGGATTTGGGCACCGTGCCGGATTATGTGCGCCGCATTCTGGCCGATCATGGCGTGCTTGGCACCGATGTGGAGTGGTTCAACCGTGTGGACGATTCGCCGAACGCCGGCGATCCCTACCGCGCGCCGCAGGAGTACCGCAAGCAGGCACTGGCATCGGTCACCACACACGATCTGCCGCCAACCGCCGGCTATCTGAACTTCGAGCATGTGAAACTGCGCGAGGAGCTGCATTTGCTCAGCGAGCCGGTGGAGGTGTTTGCCGCTTCGGCCATGGCCGAGCGCACCGCGATGATGAACCGACTGGTGGAGGGCGGTTATATCACGCAGGCTGTGGCCGATGACGTGGAAGGTCATGTGCAGGAGATCGTTGAAGCCATGCACGCCATGCTCACTGATACGCCGTCGCTGTTGTTGCAGGCTGCGCTGGTGGACGGCGTGGGCGAATGCCGCTCGCAGAATCAGCCGGGCACGTCCAGCGAGTATTCCAACTGGCGAGTGCCGCTGGCAGATGGCGAAGGGCACGTAGTGCACACCGACGAGGTCTTCGACCTGCCGCGCGTGCAGTCCCTGTCCGCCGTAATGCGCCGCGAGAAGCGCTGAAACGCTTCCCGACGGTAGAGAGACTGCCTAGATCGATTTCGAGGGGCTGATTTCGTGTTTGCCGGAGGTCTACTTCCGCTTCAAGGGGCTCCTCATCCGTTGAAACGGAAGTAGAAACGGCTTTGCATCAACGTCATTTTGCCGTTTTGTAGCTGTGTCTACTTTGGCATCAGCCCCTCGAAACGGAAGTAGACCTCCGGAACACGCCAAATCAGCCCCTCGAAATCGAGTTACGACAATCTGGCCGCTTTTTGAATAGTCCGGCACCCGAAACCGTTCATATTCCCAACGCGGAATCGCATACGCGCGGGGCGCTTATTTTGTCGGACGTGCGGCGTGCCGGGCGAGGCCGGCAAATTCCCGATCGCGCTTTTGCTTACGCCGCATCAATATGACGATGAAAGCGAACAGCATGGCCAAAAACACCATGGCTCCCAACGCCAGCCATGTGGTGTTGATGCCATGCACATCGTCCGGGTCAGGCACTTCCTCCGGGATTTCGGCACGCACACCGGAGACCAGTAGGCGATGAGAATTGACACCATAAGGCGTACAGGTCATGAGGGTTACGCGATCCTCGCCTTTGGTGATGCGCAGTTTGCTGGAATCGTCGGGCTTGATCACGGTAATGCGGTCGACCTTGTAGCCGAGTGTCTTGCCCATGACCTCGATGTAGAAGGCATCACCCTTCTTCATCTCATCAAGGCGAGTGAACAGCAACGAGTTCGGCAAACCGCGGTGGCCGGTGATTACAGAGTGTGTGGATTTGCCGCCGACCGGCAATGAAGTGCCATAAAGGTGTCCCGCGCCCACGGCGAGCGCATCTTCGCTGGTGCCGTGGTATATGGGCAGGTTGACGTCGATTTTAGGAATGCGGATGGAGCCCATCACGCCTTGGCCGGCGTCGAGCAGACTCTGATATTCTTGATCTTTGGCGGCCATCGAATCATCCGCGCCGGAAGTGGTGGACTGGCCGGCATTGCCGGCAAAAGGATCTTTGACCTCGCCGATGGCGGCCTGGCCGCCAGCCGCGAGTTTCTTGTTGTACTCGCGGGCGGTTTTGAGCTGGTTCTCCGCCTGTGGGTACGGCCAGCCATCCACCTCGCGCTGCGTCTGCTGCACGGTGGCGTTCTGCTGGTATTCGCTGATGGCGCGCATGACGAACGGCGTGGTGATGATGGCAAACCCGATCAGCAAAAACAGCACCGACAGCACAGTAAACACGCGCGACTGTGTGCGCGTACCACTTTGTTTTGCTCCGGTGCTGCTTCGCATTGGATGGACTCATTTCCGCTCAATAAACGACACTACCCCAAGAGCTAAGAAAACCCTGCGGATACGGGACTTCATGATAATTGTTTGCATCATTCGGTTCTTCAGAATCAGCAAAAAATAAAGAAATATGGAAAAAGTCTCCGGGCGCATCGATCGGGAACAAGACGATGCGGCCGGAGACGGAGCAGGAACGGCGGTTTGCGAGGGGTAAATGCGGTGCGCTGGCCGCCGTTCCTTAGCTATCTAGGCGTGTCCGCTCAGGCCTTGCGGCGAGCGCGGAGGGCGAAGATACCGGAGGCCGCGATGAACAGTGCGCCGACGGCCACAATCATGGCCAGACCAGCGCCACCGGTCTTCGGCAGCTCGGTGATGTTCTTGGCGTTCCAGATGTTCAGCGTCTTGCCGTCCTGGGACAGCAAGGCACGCACGTCGGCGCCCTTCGCGAGGCTCAGCGCCACGACGGTGATGGTCTTGCGTCCGGCGACCTCATCGCCGACGGTCGGCGTGATGGTGAACTGGAACTTCGGCAGACTAATCGCGGTGTAGCCGTCCGGTGGCGCAATCTCATGGACCTCGTAGGTGCCGGCATCGAGGCCGGAGACGTTGATCTTACCGTCTGTGCCAGTGGTGAACACACCATCGGTATCAGCGACCGCCGGCTCGCTATCGAGGTAGCTCCAGCCATCCTTGCCATAAGAACCGAGGTACTTGCCGTCGTGCTTGCTGGTACCGGAGACTGCCTTGATCGTGAACTTAGCGCCGGGCAGCTTAGTGGTACCAGCCTTATCGGTCTTCAAGATGTCGAACTTATAGGCATACACGGGCACTTCCGGGCCAGGAACCTTATGGGCGTGGTTCACTTCTTCCGGGCGGTTGGAGTATTCGAGGTCGACCTTGTTCGGGTTCTTCTGCAGATTGCCGGGCTCGGAAATCAGCGCATCCTTGTTGAGCTTAGCCTTGACGATCACGGTGACGGTGGCGCCTTCGAGGATGCCGTCAGTAGTAGTAGCGGACTTAGAGCCCTCGGCCTTGTTGACGTACTTACCAAGGTCGATAGTGGTCACGTGTCCGCCCTTGTAGGCATCGGTGTCAGGAGTGTTCACATCGCCATAGTCAGCGACGGTAACGGTGTAGTCCTTGTCCTTGACCAGAGTGACGGCCGTACCCTGAGCAGGAGTCAGCTTGACAGATTCGATGACGGTGCCGGCGGACACGGTCAGCGCCTTGCTGGCGGTGTCATTGATCTTGAAGATACGGGTCTTGGTTGCGTCCTTCATCGTCGGATCGATGTCGTAGCCGGTGTAGACCGGCACGGTGGAGGTCAGCTCATAGTAGACATCATCGCCAACTGCGTAATCCGGCTGAGTGTTCGGCGTGTAGGTGCCGTTGTCCTTGGAATCAACCAGCTTCTTGTCGATGGTCGGGGTGGTGTTCTTCAGCGTCACCGTGCCCCAGCTGTCGGCGCCATCGAAGGTGGTCGGCGTGATGATCGGGATGGAGTTGGTACCCTTGGTGTCATCCGTGGTCGTGACATCCTTGAGGAACCACAGGCCCTGTTTGAGTTCCTTGTTCTCACCGGTCTTCAGTGCGCTGTCACCGGTCTTATCGGCAGCGGGAGCACCGGCCTTGGCAAGTTCCTTGGACAGCGACTTGGCGAACGCACGCAGCGCGGAGCTATCGCCGCCCCACGGGCTGGTCAGCTCGCTCAGCGCCTTGCCAGATGTATCCTTAAATACCTTCTCGACCAAGTACCCCATCGGGTTGGCGACGGCGGGGTCGTCGCTGTAGTAGTTGGCGTCTTTCTCGTATGCATCCCTTTGACTGCTAGTCATCGCGGCAACAATGGTTCTGGCCATATGGTCATCGGTATCGATGAGGAAGCCGTTGATCTTGCCAGCACTATCCTTGGTGACGTTGGTCAACGATGCCAGGTGCCAGCCATCGAAGCTGTGATCCACCTGACCAGCGTCTGACTTGTTGATGGTGATGCTGCCGGTGGTCGGATCCGCAGCATACGCGGTGGAGACGCCTATGGCTAGACCGCTGACGGCGATGCCCAGAGCGGCGGCTCCGGAGATCACCCTCTTGAATATGGTGTTCATTTCTCTTTTCCTTTCTCTGAAATGAAGAAGAAGATTGTGTTGAATATTGGTTATTCAGTTATGAGTGTTGGTAGGTGGCCAATCGAGTGGCCTAGGGAGAAAAATCAGTCGGAGTCCTCCTCCCGTTGACGTTTGGCCAGTTGATATCCGCCGGCGATGAGAACGCCAGCAAGTATGAATCCGTCGCCGACCAGAAGCACTAGGCGTCCGGTCCAGTCGGCGCCCGTGGTGGGCAGGCCGGTGAGCACCTTGGTGTTCACGAAGGTTGCTTCGACGGCGGTTCCGGCGCTGCTGCCGGTGGACGTTGATGACCATGTGCCGATCACCTTTCCGCCGCCAGCTTCGGCATTGCCGGAGTCATCCTTGATGCGTGTCATCGTGGCGGAGACGGACAAGCCGGACAGCTTTCCGCTGGAATCCTTGGCTTGCTTGACCGTGACTACGACTTGGTACTCCGCCTTCGAGTAGCGCAGGTTTTCCACCGCGTCGGCGGAATCTGGCACAATCTCGGTGATCTTGTAGGTGTAGGTCTTGGCGTAGTCGCTGGCGTCGCCAGCTGCCGCCGCGAGGTTCGCGTCGGTGAACGTCATCTTGCCGAACTTGGCTATGACGTTGGACAGATCATCAGCGTCAGACTTCGGAGCCAAGGAGATGGTGCAGTCATTCTTGGTCGCGTCGCTGCTACTGCATTCGGCAGGCATCGGCGCGGCGGGGTTCGCGTCCACAGTCGACTTGGTCGCTTCAATCTTGAAGTTGAAGTTGACGTAGTTGCCGTTGCTGTCCTTTGGCCACGACGTGTATTTCACGCTCTTCTTTACCGGGATTTGGATGTTCACCGGAGCCGAAGCGTTGGGAACATTGGCCGCAGCTTCGCGATTGCCGCCAGAACGGGTCGTGGGCCTATCGGTCGCGGTCTGAGCCACAACGGTGGAAGCTTCAGTGGCAGAGATGGTAAGCGTGTAGACCGTGGTTGTTGCCACGTAGCCGCCCGGAGCCTTAGTCTCGGTTAGCGTGTACGTGCCGACCGGCAGGCCCCTGACCGTGATGACGCCGGCCTCGTCTGCGGTGTTCGCGGCATCGGACAGCTTTTCGCCAGTGCAGCCTGTGAACTCGATGCCTGCCGGCGTGGTGGCGCCATTGGCATCAACCGTCACGTTGTCGGCCACGCAGTACACGTCCGTCGCAGGGCTTGGACCAACGATCTTCCACTGGGAACCGGCAAGTTTGCCGCCCTTGGTGTCGACCTTGTTCCAGGTCACTTCGGTAGGGGTGTCCGAGATTGCGTTGTTGTCACCGGGCTTCAGCTTTTCATCGATGGCGCCAGTCGCCTCGCCGCTGGCCCAACCGCCGTTCCACGTGACGTTGCCATTGGCATCAATCGTGAATTGGTACAGGGTCTTATTGATCGTGTATCCGTCCGGAGCCGCGGTCTCATGGAGCCAGTACGTGCCGGCATCCAGACCACCGACCTTGAATTTGCCGGCCGCGGTGTCCATATCGCACTTCACGCCGGGCTGACCGTTCTCGCCGTCGGCTGCCGTGCAGGAAATGGCCTTTGCACCATCGTCAATAGCGTTTTCGGCAACACCGTCAGCATCACTGGGCTGCGGGTCATCGGCGGGCGTCACCACGGCGTTCTCGTTGAGCACCGCCGCATCATTCGACTGGGCAGCAGCTGCGGCGGATGCAGGGCAGCCGGCCGGAGCGGTGGAGACCTGTGAATCGTTATGCTGGTTCACGACTTGCACTTCGTTGCCCGTGAACTTGAAATCGCTCTTATTCGACCCCTGGTACCACTTGTTGGTGCTCGTGTTTTCATCGTCACCGTGGAACAAAAATTTCGTACCAGGCGACTGCTTCGGCAATATGGCATACACATAATCACCGCAGCTCTGGCTCATCTCCACGAACTTCCAGTTATTGTTGCCAGCGTTGTAGTACACGTAGTACTTCGACCAATTCATCAACGACTTCTTGAAGTACACCGTGGTAGACGGCACCTTGACCGTGAACGAAACCTTCTTGTCGCCGGCCTTCGCGGTGATGACCGCAGAGCCGAATCCCGTCATCGTCACGGTTGCTTTCTGACCGTTCTCGCCGCTGGAAGTAACCGTTGCCACGCTCTTGTTGCTCGACTCCCAAGTAATCGGGACAGCCGGAGTGGAGGAAGCGGTGAACGTCAGCGTGCTATCCACTGCAGCGGCGGTGATGGTGAAATTGTTCTCAACAGTCCGGTTCGAGGAATCCTTGACGGTGAAATCCTTGACGCTCATAGCTTTCACCTTGATGGCGACCAGGGCGCTGCACACCTCAGGATTGGAGACCGAGCATGCCTTCACATACACAGTGGTATCAATGCTGCTGATACCGGTGACGGTGGTTTTCAGATTACCCGTACGGGTCAATACCGCAACAGTGGACGAATCGACAGCATTGCCATCTTTATCGGTGAACGTCCATGCAACCTCTTGCAAGGCATCCTTCGGATCGACGGCTGCGGTCAAATCGGTCTTCCACCCATTGGTAGAATCCAACGTGGCTGAGGTCGGATTGACCGTTACGCCGGTTGCTTTGCTGGTGTTGTCTGTGACGTTCCAGCTCTTAGTGGCCGCGCCATCTTTCACCTGCTGAATCTGCCACTGAGAGCCGGCAAGCTCCTTGTTAGTGTCGGCATCGACCTTCGACCAAGAAACCTCATGGCCGTTCTTTTTGTTGACGATCTTGCCATCGGTCATGTCGGCGCTGCCGTACGTATAAGCACCGTTCGTCTTTGTCACCGATTGCGTGACATTGACCGGCGTTGCCGATGAGTCCCCAGTCGCTACGTAATAGACGTTCGTATTCAGCTGGTAATCGTTGCCGGCGGAGACTTCCTTGATGTAGTAGGTTGCGTTGGGCTTCAGACCTTCCACAGTGAACCGGCCATCGGCAGAGTCCTTGTCGTAGAACGCGTTATCCTGCACGGTAAGCAGTGCGTTCTTTCCGCTTGCGGCATCATCGTACTTACCGTACACAGCCCACGTCGTGCCACCGAGCAGGGTGCCGCTTTCATCGGCCTTCTGCCACGCGATAGCGGAACAGGACTCGGTGTACGAACCGTTCCACGGGAAGTTGTGACGCTCCTGATCCATGTCGAGCACAGAGGCGGAATCACCATCGTTCGCACCGGCTTGATTGAACGTCCATGCCTTGTACGGGTTGTGCATGGAGAAGTCGCCACCCGTGTACACACGGCCGTTGGTGGAAACATGCGATTCGAAGTTGCCCCTGACGATAATGCTGCCCATCATCGCGGCGGCGGCATCATCCTGGGTAATTTTATCGGCATTGGTGTTCGTACCGTCCTCATTGGCCACGCCACCGTAGATGGTGAGGTTATCGGTATTGCTGAAGTTCCATAGAATCTTCTGGGAGGCTTTGTCGTATGCAGCCGACTTCTTCTTCAACTCGTCGGTGTTGTTGTAGTTGGAGTAGCCATCGGAGATTTCCGCACCGTTCCACCAGAACTGCCAACCGTTGTGGAACGAGATATTACTGGCGTTGTCGATCACATTGATTACGACAGATGCAGTGTCGGCGATGTTCGTAAAGGCGAAACCTACGCCACGGTAGAGGGTGCCATTCGCATCGGTGTCGCTGAGCATGCTGGCATCGAGATTGAATACCTCCATGCTGGCATTGTTCGTGCCGGTGAACGTGATGAGCTTTTCGCGATTGGTGTACGACGTTGTGGGAGCAATGCCGCGGCCGGTACCGTACTTGGTGGTGTCGTCGTATTTGAAAGTGTAAGATATGCCGCTAGCGGCGTTGGCGCCTTCCTTGTAATAGTTGTACTTATGGCGAGGAAGCTCAGACAACGTGGAGATGCGTGAACTCACTGTACCGGTTTTATTTTGCTTGGCCAGCGGGCTAACGATATCGTCGACCACATACCCTTGATAGAACGTATCCTTCGAAAAATCTTTGTCAGTGGCGGCACCGCCATCGGTAGCCTTGACTGAAACTTTGGTCAGATTGCCGGCGTCTTGGTTCTGAGTATTCCCGGACTTGTCCTTCTGCCAGTTGACGGAAGCACCGTTATAGCTGCCAATCGACGACGTGCCGTCCCTGCCCCATACATCCGACTGGCTACCGGAGAGTGAGCCGACGTGCGAATGTCCATCAATAAAACCAGGCTTATTCCACGCTTTCACATCAGCGGTGGAAGTGGCACTATCCATTACGGTTACGGTATTGCCGCCAACTACCAATGCGGTGCTGCCTTCGGCGGGACGATACTGCGTACCGAAGCCGGCAACGCCGAAACGAAAGCCCTTGCCGTTCCACGAATTCTTCCGAGGATGCAGCATGAGCTTGCCGTTGACCACAGTCAAGCCTTCGGCCTCTGCGGAATATGAAGCATCAGGACCGTCAACATTGGTCAGGTTGTCGGACTTCTTACCGACATACATATCGCCGCCAACCCAAGTGGCAACGCCGGAATCCCTCTCAGTTGCGGGATTTGCTTCAGTGCCCATCGACTGGCTGGTCGGAGTGCATAATGCGCCGTCGCTCAGATCGGCGGCATAGGCAAGTTTGTTATTGGAAAATGCGAGTGAGCCAGTTGACGTCACCAGCACGGCAGCGGCAAGCAGGGCAGCGGCGGCAGCCTTGAATTTCGCTACCCCCCCCCGAAACTTCTCGCTATCATCATGCTTTCCTCGTCTCCGGCGAACCGTCGTCTAACGCGTCGATATCGGCGTATCGCTACAGCGCGCTCGTTATGCTCACGGGTCGTGGAGCGAGCACGCAGCTTTGCGGAATATGCCCACTACATTAGCGAAATCGGTTTTGCACACGTTGGCTTTTGGCCTCCCCGAAGTCGACTCCAAACAACCACTTACCACTGGTCGACTTCGACGTGCATCACTTCTCTCGTGTGCACAACATCATACTGCAAAGGTTGTCATTATTCAACCCGCATGCCCTCTAATTAAGGGGGTATGGGTTCTCTTCCCGCATAGCAACAGGGGAAATGCGTTGAATATGTTGACACTATACGCCGGCGTGTCGAAAACATTTACCCCCCCATACGGGGGAATCTACGTATTGCATGCATATGCATTACCATCTATTCAAAGGGGAACGGCAGAGGTCAGGACCCCGCCATCGGGAATCAACAGCGAATTGTCCCATGCTATTATGCAAACGATGTCAATATGTACAACACACCCCATGTCGGCGAATTTCCTCACCGCCGCTTTCGACACGTCACGCAGCGCGAAGCAGATTCCCACTGCCGAGCAATCGACGGCATTACCGCCACCGGGCATGATACCGTTGTCATAGCAATGACAATCGAAACGCACACACCGACGGCGCAGCGCAACATACACAAGAACAAGGCAACACGCATCCGCACAGCAGCAGAGGATAAAGACTATGGCAAAAGCAAGCATTCAAGCGGTGGCAAAGGAAGCCGGCGTCTCCGTATCCACGGTGTCCCGAACCTTCGCCAAGCCCGACCTGGTACTCCCTGAAACTCGTGACAAAGTAATGGCCGCCGCCGAAAAGCTCGATTATTCCATCTCCCGATCGGCCGCCGCGCTGAAGTCCGGCCAGTCGTTCCGCATCGCACTGCTGGCCAGCGAGACCATCACCACCTGGTTCAATGCGAACATCTTTGCAGGGCTCGACTCGGTGCTGCGCCCTGCTGGCTATGACACCGTGGCCTACCCCATGCGCAACGCCGAAGAGCGTCACGATTTCTTTGCGGACCTGCCCGTGCGCCGCAATGCAGATGCGGTAATCGTCAGCTCGTTCAACATCGAGCCGGCCGAGGTGGAGCGCCTCAAGCATATGCATGTGCCGATCATCGGCATTAACATCCCCTCCACGGACGGGTTCGACTCCGGCGTAAGCATTGACGATCGTACCGCCACCCGCGCGGCCGTCGAACACCTCATCGCGCTGGGGCATCGGGGCATCGCATTCGTTGGCGGCACTCCCGCCGAAACCAATATGCGCTATAGCGCCGAATCGCGACTGCAGGGCGTGCTGGACGCGCAGGCCGCGCACCCGGAGCGCACCGTGACCAACCTTCAGGTGTCCCGCGGCGCAACGGAGACCAGCGCGGCTCTGAACGCGGTACTGACCGCCCCGGCCGGCACCACTGCATTCTGTTTTGAGGACGATGAGCTGGCGCTGCCGGTGCTGTATCGCCTGCGCCAGTACGGCAAACGCGTGCCGCAGGATATTTCGATTGTGGGATTTGACGACGTTGAAATGTCTCAGGCCGTGGGGCTAACCACCATGCATCAGGATCCGTTTGCCATGGGTGCCGACGCTGGGCGCATGGCGTTGGAGGCCATTGCGGGCGGGCCGATTGAACCGGCGTTCATTCAGCCCGATGTGCCGCTCGTGCTGCGTGAGACCACTGCGCCTCCTGCCGCGCCCGTGCCTGCGCAGGGGTGATTGGGCACGGTACACCGCGTCCCACCTCTGCCCTCAATGTCTTTTCTGTGTGGACTAAGGTGAGCGTGACCACGTTACCACCAAGAAACGCCGATGCTTGTACTTTCGCATAAATCATTTGCATGATACCGTTGTCATCAATGTGATAGGCAAGCATGGGTTCACCGTTGCAGTTCGAGTCCTGCTGAACCCAATAACCACTAACCCACAGCAATCGGGCGCAACACACCACGTGAGCCACACAATCACGCACGCACAGAAAGGAATCGGCATGACCGCCAACAACCTCAATGACGACTGGTGGAAGCAGGCCGTCGTTTACCAGATTTACCCGCGCAGCTTCAAGGACGTTAACGGCGACGGCATTGGCGACATCGCCGGCGTTACCGAGAAAATGGACTACCTGAAGAACCTCGGCGTGGACGCCATCTGGCTCTCCCCGTTCTACCCCTCCGATCTGGCGGACGGCGGCTACGACGTGATCGACTACCGCAACGTCGACCCGCGGCTGGGCACCATGGACGACTTCGACGCCATGGCCAAAGCCGCGCATGAGGCCGGCATCAAGGTGATCGTGGACATCGTGCCCAATCACACCGCCGACAAGCACGTGTTCTTCAAGGAAGCCCTCGCCGCCGAGCCCGGCTCCCCGGCGCGCGACCGCTACATCTTCCGCGACGGCCGCGGCGAGCACGGCGAACTGCCGCCCAACGACTGGCAGTCCTTCTTCGGCGGCCCGGCCTGGGCGCGCGTGGCCGACGGCCAGTGGTATCTGCACCTGTTCGACAAGGCGCAACCGGACGTCAACTGGAAGAACCCGGACATCCACGAGGAATTCAAGAAAACCCTGCGCTTCTGGTCCGACCACGGCACCGACGGCTTCCGCATCGACGTGGCGCACGGTCTGGCCAAAGACCTTGAATCCAAGCCGCTGGAGGAGCTCGGCCGCGAATACAGCGTGGTCGGCGTGCTGAACCACGACTTCAGCCACCCGCTGTTCGATCGCCGCGAAGTGCACGACATCTACCGCGAATGGCGCAAGGTGTTCAACGAGTACGACCCGCCGCGCTTTGCCGTGGCCGAGGCGTGGGTGGTGCCCGAGCACCAGCACCTGTATGCCTCGATGGACGAGTTGGGGCAGTCGTTCAACTTCGATTTCGCCCAAGCCAGCTGGTATGCCGACGAGTTCCGCGAAGCCATCGACGCGGGTCTCAAGGCCGCCGCCGAAACCGGCGGCTCCACCACCACGTGGGTGATGAACAATCACGATGTGCCGCGCAGCCCCTCCCGCTACGGCCTGCCGCAGGTCAAGGGCGCGCCCTACCACCAGCTGCCGCACGACTGGCTGCTGCGCAACGGCACCACGTATCCCGAGGATCGCGAGCTTGGCACCCGCCGCGCCCGCGCCGCCGCTTTGATGGAGCTCGGCCTGCCCGGCGCCGCCTATATCTATCAGGGCGAGGAGCTGGGCCTGTTTGAAGTGGCCGATATTCCGTGGGATCGACTGGAAGATCCGACCGCTTTCCACACCGCTCAGGCCACGATGGACAAGGGCCGAGACGGCTGCCGCGTGCCGCTGCCGTGGACCGCCGCCGATGAGCCGGCCTTGGCCGATTTCAGCCGTCCGACTCCGGCCGATGACGGTACCGGCGAGAACCATGTGCCGCTGTGCGCCGCCGGCCAGTTCGGCACGGGCGCTTCCTTCGGCTTCTCGCCGACTACGCGCGCTGAGGGCGTGACGCCGGCCGCCGACCCGCACCTGCCGCAACCGCTGTGGTTCAAGGATTACGCGGTGGACGTGGAGCAAGCCGACCCGGACTCGATGCTCGCGCTGTATCGCGCCGCACTGGCGATTCGCCAGGAGTCGCTGACCGCCACGCGCGACACCACGGCCGAGCAAGTGGACATGGGCGACGATGTGGTGGCGTACACCCGCGCGGCGGTTGGCGGGCGGGTGTTCACCTCAATCACCAACTTCGGCAATGCTCCGGTCGCGCTGCCCAATGGCTCCGTGGTGCTGGCGTCCGGCCCGCTGACCCCCGAAGGCCAGCTCCCCACCGACACTTCTGCGTGGGTTGTTCAGTAGTGCTTTTGCGAGCTTACCCGACGCCAGTCATCCATCTTCTCCGGATGCTGGCGTCGTCCTTTTTCCCGGCTAAGCTGTCTCCATTTCGGGGATGACTGCCCTTTCTTTCCATTCGCGACATGCCAACCCCGAAATACTTAATAATATTCTATATACTTAACAAGAGATGTGAATCTTACAGATTTTCGTTAAGGATTGAGGTCGACATGGATGCCGAGCATTACATTCGCGAGACACTTGGTCTGCCCTGCCAAATCACTTCTTGGGATGGCACTGCCTCACTGCCGCTATTTCTGACCAACGGACGGACATTCAGCAAACTCACCATCGACAACACGAGCATGCTAATCGCGAGCGGAGAGGCTCACCCATTCAGCATCACACGCGTCACCGCCGACGCCAGCAGGCTTGAGCAGCGGACGGATCTGCCCGTTGTCTTTCAGTTTCCCCGGCTTTCTGCATACCAGCGAAAAGCCCTGATTCAGAATCACGTTCCTTTCATCGTGCCCGGTACCCAACTGTATATCCCTTCACTGGGCATGGTGTTCACCCAGCGCATCTCCTCGCGGCCGCTGGAGAACGCACAGGATATCGAGGTGCGACCCTTCTCCCCCGCAACACAGCTGGTCTGGCTGTATTTGCTCTACTCCAACGAGAGCAAAGTCCAATCAGATATTGCCCGAGCGCTTCAGTTTACCGAAGCTCAGGTCAGCGTTGCCGTGACGCTGTTAGAACAGCTGGCATTCGTGCACCGCACCAAGCAAGGCCGCAGCAATAGCGTCGAACTACTGACTTCAAGGCAGACCAGCCGACTTGATTTACTGAAATCATCTTGGCATCTCCTGAAGTCACCAATATTCAGCAAATATACCGTCACGAATCGCAATCGCCAGATGATTGCCGACGAGCTGATTCCGGCCGGCGAATTTGCTCTTTCGCGCAGGACGCAACTGGCCACCCCAAAACTGCGAATCTATGCCGTTGAACGTCATTGGCTCAAGCAGCACAACAAGGAACTATGCATTATCGACCCCGCTTTGGAAAAGGTGCCAGATAATGCATATATTCTGGAGCTGTGGAGGTACGATCCCCGCCTACTTGCTCAATATACGCAGGAAGACTACCTTGCCGACCCCATTTCCACGGCCCTGACTCTTGGCGAGATTGCCGACGAACGTTTGGAAGACGCCATACAAGAATCCATCCGCAATACTTTCTCAGGAGCGACAATACGACACAAGGCCTGCAGCTCATCAGAACGGCCTTTGCCGGCTACGAAGATTCTTACGTAATCATCGGCGGCACTGCTTGTGACATCATCATGACCGACAACGACCTGGACTTCCGAGCCACCAAAGATATTGACATGGTGCTGATTGCCGAGGGACATCTTCGCGAGTTTGCACAACGATTGTGGTCTTTCATTCGCGATGGCGGATACACCTCTATCACGAAGAACTCCGCACAGCCTCACCTGTACCGTTTCATGCACCCCAGTACGTACGGGTATCCCACTATGATCGAGCTATTTTCACGTCACCCTGACTTCCCTATTGTGCCGAACTCGTTCCTGACGCCATTGCATATTGCAAACGACGTTTCCAGCCTGTCAGCCATTATGCTGAACGACAGCTACTATCGGCTACTGCAGCAAGGCCGCGAATCAATACAAGGCATCAGCGTGCTTAACGAGAAATATCTCATTCCTTTCAAGGCGAAAGCATGGTTGGATCTCAACGCCCGAGAACAACATGGCGAGCACGTAGACGGAAAAGATCTCAAGAAGCATAAATATGATGTATTCCGTTTGGCTCAACTACTTGCTCCAGAGGATCGCGTGTCTCTCAACGACGAGGCCTACCATGATCTCGCTGATTTTCTTGGGGAAATATCTCATGAAACGCTTCCGATGAAGCAGCTCGGCATACGGGGAACACAGCAAGACATCATTGATTTGATAGCCGGCGTATATCAACTGTCTATCCCACCACGCGATGAACTGCCCACCACGCGATGAATCTTCTACCACGATGTCAGCGTAATTTTGTATTCCGCGGAATAAAGCCGTTTTGCGTCACCACGTGGTGGGTAGTTTGCTACGTCGTGGGGATTTTACTACGTGGTGGAGGTTTGACTATATGGTGGGACCATGCGAAAGGCCGCCGTTCCGAATGAATCGGAGCGGCGGCCTTTTGGTATGCACTGGGGACCACCCTCAGGCGCTTACGCGCCAGCGTACTGCAAACACGGACAGCATGAAGGCTGCGATTGCCGGCTCGCCGTCCGTTCGCACCTCACCCGAGGGGAGCCAAGGAAGAATCACTGCACCTGGGCGCGGGCGATCTTGCCGGTGAAGGAGTTGGCCTCGTCGGCGTCCTTGACGCCGTCCTTGTTCCAGGAGAACATGGCGCGCAGCTTCGGGCCGACGGTCTCGATACGCTCGTTGGAATACTTCTCCTGCAGTTCCTTGAAGTGCGGGGCGCCGGCATCCTGGTCATCGATGAACTCCTTGGCGAAGGAACCGTCTTGGATGCGCTGCAGGTGGTATTCCATGCGCTTGCGGCAATCCTCGTTGATGACGGTGTTGGTGTAGTCGCCGTACTGGGCGGTGTCCGAGCAGGACCAACGAGCCTTGTTCAGACCACCTTCGTTCATCAGGTCAACGAGCATCTTGAGCTCGTGGCAGACCTCGAAGTAGGCAATCTCCGGCTGGTAGCCGGCGTCGGTGAGGACCTCGAAGCCCATCTCGACGAGTTTGTTCACGCCACCCATGAGCACGTTCTGCTCACCGAAGAGATCGGTCTCGGTCTCTTCCTTGAAGGTGGTCTTAATGGCACCGGCGCGCAGAGCACCGAGGGCCTTGGCGTAGGCGAGGGTCAGAGCCCAGCCGTCACCGCGCGGGTCCTGCTCGACGGCCACGACGACCGGGACGCCACGGCCAGCAGCGTACTCACGACGAACGATGTGGCCCGGGCCCTTCGGGGCAACCATGAACACCGGGTGATCCTCGGTGGGCTTGATGTAGCCGTAGTGAATGTTGAAGCCGTGAGCGAAGGCGACGGCGGCACCCGGCTTGATGTTGGGCTCGATGTCGTTGGCCCAGATGGTGCGCTGGTACTGGTCGGGGGCCAGAATCATAATCACGTCGGCTTCGGCGGAAGCCTCGGCCACGGACTTGACCTCGAGGCCCTGCTCCTTGGCGAAATCAACCGACTTGGAGGTCGGACGCAGACCGACGACCACGTCGACACCGGAATCGCGCAGGTTCAGCGCGTGGGCATGGCCCTGGGAACCGTAACCGATGATTGCGACTTTCTTGCCTTCGAGGACGGAAAGATCGCCGTCGTTCTCATACCAGATCTGTGCTGCCATTATTGGCACTCCTTTTCAGTAGTGGGGTGTGGCGCCGCTGGGCGCCGGGGTATCTACGGTGTGCAGATAAGTCCTGTGTTGCGAGGATTGTGTCCTTCAAACCGAAATCAATCCTACCGAGAACGCCGTCGCAGCCCCGCTGGAGTCCACAACGTGAGCTAGGCCACTATTGGAGTATGGACAGCCGTGTGCAGAGAACGATTCTCGATAACAACTCTGCACCCTTTTGAACAGAATCGCACAATCGCACATATGGGGAAAGGCTGAGATATCAACGATCTTGCATATTCGGTGTTCGTTTGCCTGCAAGAAATCAGCGCATAGTTGTTATTGAGAATGATTCGCTGCGCGCAACAACACAAAACCGCCGCTCCCGTATGGGCGGGAACGGCGGTTTGCTAGCTTAAATCCCCTTTAGGGGCGGCAATCACTGAACCTGGGTACGAGCGATCTTGCCGTTGAAGGACTCAGCCTCATCCTTGTCCTTGGCCTCGGCGTTGTTCCAGGAGAACATGGCGCGCAGCTTCGGGCCAACAGTCTCAAGGTGCGGGTGAGAGAACTCTTCCTGCAGCTTCTTGAACTTCGGGGCGCCAGCAGCCTGGTCGTCCATGAACTCCTTGGCGAAGGAGCCGTCCTGAATGCGCTTGAGCTGGTACTGCATGCGCTTCTTGGTCTCGTCGGTGATGACGGTGGAGGTGTAGTCGCCGTACTGAGCGGTGTCAGAGCAGGACCAACGAGCCTTGTTCAGGCCACCCTCGTTAGCCAGGTCGACCAGCATCTTCAGCTCGTGGAAGACCTCGAAGTAGGCGATCTCCGGCTGGTAGCCGGCCTCGGTCAGCACGTCGAAGCCGAGGTCGCACAGGTGGTTGATGCCGCCCATGAGGACGTCCTGCTCACCGAACAGATCAGTCTCGGTCTCCTCAGTGAAGGTGGTCTTGATGGCGCCTGCACGCAGAGCGCCCAGAGCCTTGGCGTAAGCCAGGCACAGCGGCCAGGTCTTGCCGTCCGGATCCTGCTCGACGGCAACGACGACCGGGACGCCACGGCCAGCGGCGTACTCACGACGAACGATGTGGCCCGGGCCCTTCGGAGCGACCATGAAGACCGGGTGATCCTCAGACGGCTTGATGTAGCCGTAGTGGATGTTGAAGCCGTGAGCGAAGGCCAGAGCAGCGCCCGGCTTCAGGTTCGGCTCAACTTCTTCCTCGTAGACCTTGGCCTGGTACTGGTCAGGCAGAAGGATCATAACAACGTCAGCCTCAGCGACGGCCTCGCCAACCGGCTTGACCTCAAGGCCCTGCTCCTTGGCGAACTCGACGGACTTGGAGGACGGACGCAGGCCGACAACCACGTCGACACCGGAGTCACGCAGGTTCAGCGCGTGGGCATGACCCTGAGAACCGTAGCCCAGGATGGCCACCTTCTTGCCATCGAACACGGACAGATCGGCGTCCTTCTCGTACCAGATAGTTGCTGCCATTTTCGGCGCTCCTTTTATTTGTTTATTTATGGGGTTGAAATTTTCTTGTGCTCTGCGGGGTTTCGCTGAGCGATATTCTGTTGTGGCTTTCCTTGTGGGCTTTTCCGATATGCAGGTTTAGTCCTGTTGCACCGGAAAAGCCTCGCAGGGGTTCACTTCGTGGAATTGAGATTTTTCACGTTGTGAACTTGGCGATATTCAGTTATGGGGATGAACTCCCCTCAGTCACTCCGCAACAGCTCGGCCGCAATTATGGACGGACTACCGTCCGCGGCCTGTCTGCTCGCCTCTCGGCTCGCCTTCGCCCACGAACAGCCCACCAGGCTGTCTGTAGGCGACGCCCGAACGAAGCGATAGCTGAGTGAGGGGTAGGAAACCAGCCGTTGACTTTACTTAGTAAAGTCAACGTCCTTGGTCTCCTTGCAGGTGAGCACGGAGACCAAGCAGCACACGGCCATCACAGCGAGGTAGAGGCCCACGGAGTGGACGCCCCAGTTGTGGGCGAGCCAGGTGGCGATGGTCGGCACGAAGGCCGCGCCGACGATGGCGGCCAGGTTGTAGCCGATGCCGGAGCCGGAGTAGCGCACGTTGGCGTCGAACAGCTCAGGCAGGAAGGCGCCGATCGGGCCGAAGGCGATACCCATCAGGGCGAAGCCGACGCACAGGAACACCATGTTGGCGAAGAAGTTGTGCTGGCCGACGACCTGTCCGTCCAGCAGGAACGGGAACAGCACGGCGAACACCACGAGTGCGCAGGAGGAGAAGGTCAGCACGCGACGACGGCCGAGCTTGTCCGCGTACAGGCAGGACAGCACGATGAACAGGGCGAACACGCAGATGGAGATCATGAGCATGAGCAGGTATTCCTGGTTGGTGAAGCCGAGGCTGCCGCCGCCGTTCGCGGTGTCCTTGGTGCCCCAAGCAAGGGACCAAGTGGCGAGCGTGTAGAACAGCGTGTAGGTCACGGCCACGAGGAAGGTGGCCTGCAGCACCTGACGCCAGGACTTGCGGAAGACCTCGGTCAGCGGGGACTTGACGACCTTCTTCTGCTCCTGGGCCATACGGAAGATCGGGGTCTCCTCCATGTGAACGCGGACCACGAGGCCGACAATCACGAGGATGGCGGACAGCAGGAACGGCACGCGCCAGCCCCACGCCAGCATCGCGCTCTGGTCATTGAAGGACTCGAGCACGAAGTAGGTGCCGTTGGACAGGAAGAAGCCGATCGGTGCGCCAAGCTCCGGGAAGGAGCCGTACAGCGCGCGCTTGTCTTCAGGCGCGTTCTCGGTGGCGACCAGTGCCGCACCGGACCATTCGCCGCCCAGGCCGATGCCCTGGATGAAGCGCAGCAGGCAGAGGATGGCGACTGCTGCGACGCCGACCTGGTCATAGGTGGGCAGGCAGCCGATGAGGAACGTGCCGACACCCATGGTCATGAGGCTGACGACCAGCGTAGTCTTGCGGCCCATACGGTCACCGAAGTGACCGAACACCAGCGAGCCCAATGGGCGGGCAATGAAGGCGATGGCGAAGGTCAGCAAGCTCATCAGCAGGGCGACGGTCGGGTTGGCCTTGTCGGAGAAGAAGATGTGCGGGAAGTAATTTGCCGCGGCAGTGCCGTAGGCGTAGAAATCGTAGAATTCGATGGCGGTCCCAACCATCGATGCAGCGATCACGGTCTTGACCGAATCGCGAACCATGGCAGTGGCCTTACTGGCCGCCTGTCCCAGGCCAGTCTCTTCGACTGCTGCAGTCATTGGTAACTCCTGTGTGTTCTCTGTTCACTCTCATCGGCAGGTGATTGACACCTGCGGGAGGTTTGCTGTTCTGTTGCTGTTGTTGCCGAGTACCGTCGCTACCGTTTCCGTCTGCGGGATTTTGCCGTAAGCCTTGTGAGCGCAACAAAAAAAGCCCCGCATCATGCAGGGCCGTGCCGATTGTGTCAGCTTGATTGGCCCTGCCTTCGTTGACGGGGCTTCAAGCATCAGTGCCGAATTAGTCCGCCAGCGAAGACGGGCTAATAATTCGTGCGGATACAAACGCAGAAGCATTGAATCCAGTCATCGCGTGGCCTCCTTTCGGTATCTTCTCGGGCCGTTCGACCCGAACTGGAATGTAAACATAGGTTCGGTCATCTCACCAATCCAGCAAGGGTTCACATTGTGGACGGCATGTATGCCCTGTGCGGCGCAAAATCGCCAGCAATTGGCATAAAAGCGTCGCTCAGCACCCCTCAACGACGCAAAACCACCAGTAACTGGAAACTTCGTGCCACTGACAGCTCCTCAGCGGGGCAAAACCGCCAGTACATGGGGGCTCCGCACCGTCCACAACCCCTCAGCGGGGCAAAACCACCAGTAGCTGGCAGCTCTACACCGCTTACTAATACTCAATGAGGCCAGACTACCAATAACTGGAAGTTTTGCACCGCTGACAGCTCCTCAGCGGAGCTATCCCGCCAAGAGCTGGTAAAAAAGCACCGCTAACAACGCACCAGCGGAGCAAAACCACCAGTAACTGGCAGTTTGGCTTCGCCGGCCGCTTCCCCAGCGAAGTTAACCCGCCAAATACTGACAAGATTGCACCGCAAATCGGTTACCAAGTAGTTCTGCCGAACTCCCCTCAGTCGCCTACGGCGACAGCTCCCCCTCGGAGAGGAAGCCACGATGGAGAACGTCACGGCTTCCGTCGTGGTGAGACAGCTCCTCTCATCGGGAGGAGGGGGAAAGCCACGATACAGCTACCGGGTAGTCTCTCCGGGGATGAGGGTTACGGAGATGATGTCTTCGGAAGTAGACTGGCCGCCATTGGCCGCAACTGCATTCCCGCCCTCAGCTGCAGCGGCACTCGTGGTTCCGTTATCGGCGGCGATTTGGGAGTCCATGCGGGAGGCGAGGGCGGCGGCGACGGCGGGGAAATCCTGCCGCACCGCGGTCAGGCGCATGCCGGCGGTCTCGGCCATGAAGGTGCCGTCGTAGGCGATGATCTGCAGATCGCGGGGAACTGAAATTCCTCGGCGCAGCGCCTCCTGCAACGCCACGGATGCCACCAGGTCCGATCCGACGAGGGCATCGACATCGGAATATCTCTCAAAGATGGCACGGGCGGTGGCCTCGTGTGCGGAAATATCGGCCACAATGCCGGCTTCCACGTAATCGCAGGCAATGCCGGCATCAGCCAGCATCCGTTCAACGGTGAGATGATAACGAATCGTGGGGAACGTGGTGGCTTCCGCGAACTGGGAGCGCGGACCACCGACGAGCACCACATGGCGCGCTCCGGAATCGATGAGCTGACGGGCAATCAGCCGGCCGCCCTGTTCATGATCGGATCGAACGGCCGGAACACCCTCGCCCAACGTGCGATCAAAAGCAACAATCGGACGATGAATGGATGTCCAGTAGCCGCCCGGATGCTCGGTGTGGGCCGCCATGACGATGCCGTCCATCATGTGCCGCTGCAGCATGTCGACATATTCACCCTCGCCTTTGTCTGCATCAGCGATGGAACACAATAGGGTTTTGAGGTCGCGCGCGGCGAACTCACGCTGCAGATGCGCAGTGAGCGTGGCGAAGAACGGGTGGGCGATAGTCGGCATAATCACACCGATGGTGTTGGTGCGATTGCGGTACAGATTGCGGGCCAGCTCGTTGGGAATATAGTTGAGCTGGCGCATCGCGGCCTCGACTTTGGCGCGCATATCGTCCGAGACATAGCCGGTGTTATTGACCACCAGCGAAACGGTGCTGAGCGACACTCCTGCCGTTTTGGCTACGTCGCGCATACCGACCATGGTTTGCTCCCCCGTGAGTACTAGCTGGATTACTGACGACCAGTGTACTCGAACCGGTTTATCGCGCTGTTACTCTGCCTTGGAAGAGAGCGTGATGATTCCGGCGAGGAACACCATGACGATGGCGGAGGGGAACAGCAGGTAGTAGCCGAAGCTGCTCGCAAATGCGCTGACCAGCACGGCTCCGATAATGGCGGCGAGCGCCAGTCCGACCGAATTGGCCAGTGCATAGATGCCAAGATCATGACCGGCGTTGCGCGGGTCGGGTAGGGCATTCATTACCAGTTCAAGGCCTAACGCATCGTAGACGCCGAAGGCGAATCCGGAGATCAGCGCGAAGAGCAGCATGCCGTTTTCGCGTGCCGTGCCGGTGGACCAGACGCCGAGCCCCCATGCCACCGCCACGCCGATGGCATACAGCAGGCAGGATGCCGCCACCACTGCAGTGGTGGCGATGTTCCGTTCCTCGATCTTCTCGGAAATCGGCCCAGCGGCCCAGGACGCGAGCGCGGCACCGATGAGCGTTGCCGCGGCCATGCCGGCGATGAGGAGGCCCGCGGGAATGGTCAATGGCGCGGAAGTGAACACCACAGCCTTGCCATACACCCAAAAGCGCACGAGATACCACAGAAAGACCCCGGTCAGCCCAACGCCCGTCATCATGCACACGCGAGCGGCGAACACACGGGCGAATGCAGGCGCATGTGCCGGCGGACGCAGCTGGTCAAACACCTGGCTCGACTCGAATCGTTGATGTGGCTGCTCCTGGCTGGAAGGCTCCTTGGGCAGCATGATCACGGTCAGGATGCCGGAAACCGCAAACAGCGCGGCGGTGCAAGCAAACGGCGTGAAGGAGTCGAACATCACGCCGAGCGCACCCATGCATACACCAAGCGCTTGGCCAAGCATCACGCCGATACCGTGCCAGCGCTCAATGCGCGGACGGAATTTGTCCGGAACCCGTTCGCTGATGGCGCTGGCCAACGGCACGGAAATCATCGCATAGGCAAACTGCATGAGCGCCCAGAAGAAACACAGCGCTACGAGGCCTGTGTTCTGCCCCAGAACCAGCGTGATCAGCGCGCACAGCACGCCACCCGCCACCATCCACGGGGTACGGCGGCCCAGAGGAATACGTGTGCGGTCGGACAGCGCGGAGACCAAGGGCATTGCGAACATGGAGGCCACCACGCCAACGACCACCAGCACGGCCAGAGGCACCACCAAGTCAGTGGCGACGGGCAGCGGACGGCCGGTGGACGGATTGATGGTGACCGATATGGCAGAAGCGGTGTCGTAGTCGAACAAACGCGCCACGGCGTTGGGCATGGCGATGGTGTTCAACGCCGCCCAAGGTGCGCCGACCAGAATCGAAGCCACGAAAAAGCCCCAATTAAGACGGGAAATCTGAACAGCGGTGGGTCGCTGACCATTGGCGGCGACCATCGGATCGCGCATATCGAGATATGCAGACGACAGATCAGGCGCAGGGGCATCCACGCTGGCCGCGGCAGCGGCAGCAGCCGACGAACCGGCGGCCGCCAGACGCACGGCCTGGGCCTCGGGCTGATCGGCGGATGCCTCGGGGGGACGCCGACGATCTTTGATGGCCAGTCGGGCCACGGCATCCTTGTCTTCGGGACTCAATGCCTTGTCGAGATCCGGGCGGTCGTCAATACCCGGGCGCACGTACGGTTCCAACATGTTGCTGCTCTTTCTTTGCTCTCATCACCGGCGGGAGGTACCGGCCAGCTCCGACTGAGCATGACCCGCAACCCCGCCACATGCAAAACCGCCCGAGCGCACTAGCTTCAGTGCACTGCGGGCGGTTTGTTTTCCATGGACCCAGCTTACGCCGGACGCACTACTTGGAGCGCGCACAGCGGAGTGGCGTTTATGGGCCAACGGTTAGTCGATATCGGCAATCGGCGGGTTGCTCAGCAGATCATCAGTCTCGTGGTCACCGGCGGCATCGGTCCAGGCGAGGCTGGCGACCGGAGTGGTGTTGTCCGTGCCGAGTCCGCGGCCGGGCTCGAAGATGAGGGCGGCCTTGGTCTTGCCGTCGGCAGCGATCCAGCGGAAGGTGATGGATGTGTCGCCGTCGGCTTCGTAGCTGAACTCGCCATTGAATGCAGGCAATTCGTTGCGGAACTTGGCCAGGGCGTTCAGGGCCTTCACCACCGGGCGCTCGAGGTTTTCGTCGATTTCGGCGGTGGAGTAGTAATGGCGATTGATGTCACGGCCGTTGTTGGTCTTGCGCAGCAGTTCCATGTCGTTGCGGCCGGCGAGCGCGCCCACGTAGTAGACCTGCGGCACTCCGGGCAGGAAGAACTGGACCGCGCGGGCGGCCAGATAGTGCTGGTCGTTGCAGCCGAGCGCGGAGTAGTACGTGCTGTTGACCTGATAGAGGTCGAGGTTGCTGGCGGCGGCACCGGTGGCGGCCTGGGATTCGCCGTGGGTGTTGGCGTGGATGGTGTTGACCAGATTATCGACGTCCTCGTCGGGCACGAGGCCCTTGAGGCTGCGGTCGAGCTGATCGGAGCCGATGTCGATCACGCCGATGCCGTCGTGCGTATCGAGCACGGTGACGGCGTTGTTCGGGCGGATTTCGGTCCAGTGGGCCACGGGTTCCACGTGACCTGTGAACAGCGAGTGCAGGAGCAGCGGAGGCAGGGCGAAGTCGTAGACGCGGTCCACCTTGGAGGCGATTTCAACCTGCTTCTTGTAGTAGCTATGCACCTCAATGAGAATTTCGAGGCCTCGCTTGACGCCTTCCTCGCGTAGGTGTGAGATGAGCTTAAAGGTCTTGGGGGTCATGAAGCAGCTGGTGCCGGCCTCCTTGGCGCCGTAGCCCACGGCGTCGAGACGGATGTAGCGCACGTGGCTGGCGGCCATCTGATCGAAGATGGACATCAGGTATTCCCAGCCCTTGGCGGAGTCGGTGTCGATATCCACCTGCTGTGGGGTGAAGCTGACCCAGACCAGGCGGGTCTTGCCGGCGAACTTGTAGTGGGTGAACGGCAGGCCCGGGCGCGGGCGGTAAATGCCGGCCAGTTCCTCTTCGGTGGCGCCGTTCGGGAAGACGGAGCTCATGGTCAGAAACATCGGGTAATACTCGGATTCCTCACCTTTTTCAAGCACGTCTTGGAACTGCTTGGATTCCCAGCTCATGTGGTTGACGATGGCATCGACCATGATGCCGTGGGTCTTGGAAAGTTCAGCGACGTCGTCCCAGCTGCCGAGACGCGGGTCGACTTTGGTGTGGTCGATCGGGTCGAAGCCTGCATCCGCACCATCGAACGGAGTGAAGAACGGCAGGATATGCACGCCGTCATACACGCCGTCGAAGCGGGTGCGCAGGATGTCGGTCATCGAGCTAAGAGTGCCATCGCCGAGATGATCGGCGTAAGCGATGAGCTGCACTTTGTTTTTCATGGGACCTCCCTTGGTTCATGGATGCAGGTGCAATGTGTACGCAGTGTATGCGTGCTTTTACATACTTATACGTATCGAACCGGTTTGATATTACCTCGAAAGAGACGTTGATGTCCAGTAATACCGCAAAATGCGCGTGTCGAACCGGTTCGATGCGGTGTTCTACACAACCCAGCCTGTCCGACCCCAATGTGTCCGTTTCTGCAAAATCGGACATCCAAACATCTCACGCATCACACATGACCGATTCTCCAGAATCAGACACACAGAACACTTCTTTCGGAATTTAGACGTCCGATTCGGCAGAATCGGACACATGTGCACAAGTCGGATGATGAGCACGACTATCGACGGGCGTTCGCCGGTTGTGGACGCCGCTGAAATCGATGCGATCCACACCGGGCACACGCATGAAGACGCGCAGCATCAACGCGTGGTATCGCCTGGCACCAGCGCCATGGGAATAAGCACGTTCGGCTCGAACGGCTTGGGGATGTCCCTGCGTGAAGCGTTAGCCGCAGCCACTTCCTCATTGGCAATAGCCTGCACGATATGGTCGGCCGCCGACTGTGCGATCGCCGAGAAATCCTGCGCGACCGCGGTCAGCTTCATGCCGGCCAAATCAGTCAAATACGTACCATCGTAGGCAACGATCTGCAGCTCGTCAGGAATGGAAATTCCGCGGCTCAACGCTTCGCGCACGCAGAACGACGCGCCAATATCGGAACTGACCACGGCATCGACGCCGTCGGCCGTCACCTTGTCGAGCGCATTGCCGACCGCACGATGATAGCCGGCAAAATCCATCACTTCGCCAGCTTCAACATACTCGTATTTCACGCCTGCGGAGGTCAATTCCTGTTCCAACGTGAGGTAATAGCGCACCGTCGGGAACGTGGTCTTTCCCAAATCGAACGGTCCTTCCTCGACTTCTCCGCGCGCAGCCAAATCGAAGAATTGATCTCGCGGACCGCCAATCATCACCACATGTTTAGCACCATTGCGGATCAGCATCTGCGCAATCAATCGCCCACCCTGCTCGTGGTCGGATCCGATCGACGAAATACCGTCTCCAAGCACACGGTCGAACGCGACGATCGGGCGATGAATCGACGTCCAATAATCGCCGGGATGCGAAGTGTGAGCACACATGACGATGCCGTCCATCATGTGCCGACGCAACATGTCGACATACTGGATTTCGCCGTCCGCCTCATCTGCGGTAGAGCACAGCATAGTGCGTAATCCTTGCGCAGCGAGCACATGCTGCAGATGTGCGGTAAACGTTGCAAAGAACGGGTGGCGGATGGTGGGCACGATGACACCGACCAGATTCGTACGATCATGATACAGATTGCGGGCAAGCTCGTTCGGCACATAATTGAGCAGTTGCATGGCTTTGCGCACACGTTCGCGCATGTCATCAGACACGTACCCGTTGCCGTTCACCACCAGCGAGACGGTGCTCAGAGACACCTCGGCCTTCTTCGCCACATCGCGCATGCCGACCATGATCGCATCTTCCCCGTCATCACTGTTCTATCGTTGTATGTTCACGTGCTTACCACGAAATATTACATTCATTTACATTCTCTCGAACCTGTTCGACAGTCCGGTGTGTATATCGCTTGACGGGGGCACCCCTAACTTTATTTCCATCATGTGATTTTCATGATGCCCCCTTGAAATCACATTCATGGGCCACTTTTGCGCTGCATTCGATACCGCATCGATGGAATATTGGCCTGAATGGTCTTGCCGTCAGCACTGCCGCCCTTCTGCGCAGCGAGAGCCGCCAGAATAATGCCATCGTAGGTTTCAGCACCATACGTGGTGGTGTTTTTCAGATCCACACCGGTGGATTCGAGACGCTTGATGAAATCGTCAGACGGGTTGACGCCAGGAATGGTGCCTTTCGAGCCTTCCAGCAGGCCTGCGTCGAGTTCGCTCGAATAGTCGGAGGTGTTGCCGTCAACGAAATACAGCTTCTTAGTGTCGACTCCCGCGGAGGCGAGGGTCTTCAGCAGCGGCTTGGTCTGGTCGAATGCAATCACCAGCGTTGCATCCGGACTGGCGGCCTTGATGGCGGTTGTACTCAGATTTCTTTCACGTTACTCAGCGACCGTCCGTGTAACGTGAAAATTACGCCGGATTGGCGAGCAGCGCAATGCCGAAACCGGTGGCCACGCAAATGAGAGGCACCGCGACGGTTGCTATTCCATAGCCCAGAGCCAGCGTAAAACGACGCTGGCGAATCAATGAAACCACTTCGTTGAGCGCCGTGGAGAATGTCGAGAAACCACCGAGAAATCCGACAACGAACATCATGACTGTGTCCATATCCACCGATTGCGAATAGTAGGACATCATGGCGATGCCTGCGCATAGCGAGGCGACGCCGTTGATGACGAGCGTGGATAGCGGGAAGTTGCGGTTCGTTCTTCGATTCTCGCGGTTCCAGCCTTGTTGAATTGACACGTCGAGCACGTAACGGGCCATGGCTCCCAGACCGCCGAACAGACAGATCATCCACATCATCAGCGCACCTCCCCGGTAGTCGGGTCGGCGACAAGCGAAATCTCCGCAGTGATCGGTTTGGGCTCGAAGCTGGGTGGAAGCGGGTTGGCCGGCTGCTGGATTGGCTGCGACTGCTTAATCTCGGGCAGCTGCCCCAAGTCTGGAGTATCCGGCTCGCGCAGCAACGGATGCGATGACTGTGCCAGCTGAGGAACGGCCAGCGGAGGAATCTGCGGAACGTGGCCTGTCTGCATAGGCTGGATGGCAGTCGGCGGCACGGTTGGCGTTTCGACTCGCGGAACCTGTCCCGTCTGCGCGGCCTGCTGCGCCGCCTGCGCGGCTTCCATTGCGGCCTGCGCGGCAGAACGCGCCACGTCGGCCACTTTCACATGGCGTACGCCCTGCGTGTCCGATTCGGCAGAATCGGACACGGAAACAGCTGAAAACGCACCCCGAACCCGCTTTCGAGTACTCCGTGACAGCAGTGCCTGCATCAGAACCACGCCGGCGGCGGCAGTGAGCAAACCGCCTGCAAAATTTCCCGCAAGATAGCCAAGCGCACTGGCGATATGCCGCTCGTGCAGACCTTCCACCGTTTCCAGCATCACGCCGGACATCGTCGAAAGCCCGCCGAGCAAGCCGAGCCCAACGCCACGGCTGACAACCTGCCGCACCCGGCGACGCAGCCACGAAGCGGTCGCCATGAATTCGGTCAGCATCGCGAACAGGAAGCAGGCGACCATATTCGACACAAACGTGCCCACAACGAATGGCGTCCCGCTGACCGACGGCAGGAGCATATCCAACGCATGCCGACAGCCGACTCCAACAAATCCACCGACGAACACCACAACATACATCAGTCCGTCGGCGAGCGGATTGAACCGCGCCTGCATACGTTTCATCGGTGCCAGGGGAATCGTAGGCGGATCCATGGTGTTAGCGGCGGGCGCGGTTGCATCAGCATGCGTCACCTCAACAGCGTCGATTGCCTGCGTGATAGGATGCGAGTCCTCACCCGCAGTCACCACGTCTCCCGGCGATTGTTCTTGCGATTCCATTGCGCTCCCCCTGTACTGGCCTTCCGCGGACAGCGTTGTTCCCGCCCATAGGCCGTGCAACAACGAGCTGGGCCGCGATTGCTGCCTTCCTAATGCATATGAGTTTACACGGAGCGCCAACGTATGCACCCTGGATGTCCGATTCCGCAGATTCGTACATCCAGAGTCCAGCCGAATTCAGCCAGGCTCAGTCAAGCCGGGCATCACACAGCCGCCGCATCGCAGGTCGCACCTCGCGCTCCTCCTCGCCACTGAACAGCACCACCAGATAGTCGCCGGCACGCAGCCGTGTATCACCGCGCGGCACGATCTCGCTTTCGCCGCGACGCAGGCCGATGATCAGACACCCAGACGGCCAACGCACGTCACGCACCCGCTTGCCGTCCGCAATCGCCCCCATTTCCAATGGCAGTTCCATAATGCCGCTGCCCACATGGCTTGCGATCGCCATCTGCATGCCTTGCGCGCGCACGTACCGCTCCAGCAACTCCCCATAGATCGGTTTGGTGCGCAGCAAATCGGACACCAACAGCGCGACGAAAGCGACGGCCGCGACCGGCAGCATGTGCGTCAACGTTCCAGACATCTCCACAGCCAACAGAATCGACGTGATCGGCGTTTTCACGGACGCGGCGAGCGTGCCCGTCATCACGCACACCGCAAACACCGCCACTGCGTCGGATGGCAGATTACCGAATCGATGCAACACTTCACCGCAGATGCCGCCGGCCAACGAACCGACCGCAAGAATCGGCATGAAAATACCGCCAGGCGCGCCTGAGCCGAAACTCGTAGATGTGAACAGCATCTTCGCCACGAACAGCAGACACAGCATTCCCAAGCCGACGCGCGCATGTTCGGCGGTATCAATCAGATTCGAGCCGCCGCCGAGCACATCGGGCAACCAGATGCCGACAGGCAACGCGATCGCAATCGCAATCATCGGGCGGCTCCATGCCGGCAGTTTGCAGTACAGCGTCTGGAAGCCAAGCAACGAGCGGTTCATCAGCGAACCAACCAAACCGGCCACCAATCCCAACGGAATCAGCCACACATACTCTTCCAACGACAGCTGACCGATATCACCGAAATCCAAAACCGGACGCAGACCGAAACAGTATTTTGAGACGAAATCGGCGGTCAGCGATGCGGCGGTGGCGCCCATCAGAATCGCAGGGGAAAAACTCCGATGCACCCCTTCCAAAGCGAACATCATGCCGGACAGCGGCGCGCTGAACGCGGCGGACAAGCCGGCCGCGGCACCGGCGGTGACCAGATAATGCTCCTGCATGTCCTCACGGCGGCGGCCGCGCAAACGGTGGGATACACACTGCGCCCCCGACGCACCAATCTGAATGGACGGCCCCTCACGACCGAGCGACAGACCAAACAACGCGCCCAACAGTCCACCGACGAAACGGACTGGCAGAATCGTCTGCCAACGCATCTTCAAGCCGCATATCACCACGCCGTTGGTCTGCGGGATGCCGCTGCCACCAGCCATCGGCTCCTTGCCGACCATCCACGCGATCGCCAGCGCGGCCGCCACCGCGGCAACCGCCCACGGCGCAATCAGCCACGGGGTCTCGCGAATCCGCGCATATATCCAACGGGACGCATCCGTGCCGCATTCGATGCCGAGACGGTATACGACAACCAGCAATCCTGAAACCAGACCAATGACTATGCCGGCCGCCGCCATCTTCCACTTCAAGTGGTCGAATCGCGGAATCAGCCGGCGGATATCATGTGCCGCGTCGTTACCAGTCAAGCCGGGAAATTCGTTGCAGACGGTCAGTCGACCAGCGAATTGATCTGGATGACATGGTCGCGCTGCGGGCCAGTGCCGATGGCGGAGATACGGCAGTTGCTCAGCTCTTCCAGACGCTTGACGTATGCCTGGCAGGTGGCCGGCAGCTCATCGAACGTATGGCAGTTGGAGATGTCCTCATTCCAGCCGGGCATAGTCTCGTAAATCGGCTTGGCCGCGGCAAAAGCAGCCTGATCGGTCGGCATGTCATCATGACGCTCGCCGTCCACGTCATAGGCCACGCAGATCGGGATCTCCTTCAAGCCGGTGAGCACGTCAAGCTTGGTCAGCACGATGTCAGTCAGGCCATTGACCTGGGAAGCGTAACGGTTGACGACGGCATCGAACCAGCCGCAACGACGCGGACGACCGGTGGTCACGCCAAATTCGTGACCCTGCTGACGCAGCCATTCGCCGGACTCGTCGAGCAGCTCAGTGGGGAACGGGCCTTCGCCCACGCGGGTGACGTATGCCTTGGCAACGCCGATCACGCGGGTGATCTTGGTGGGGCCCACGCCGGTGCCGGTGCAGGCGCCGCCGGCGGTCGGGTTTGAGGAAGTGACGAACGGATAGGTGCCGTGGTCCACATCGAGCATGGTGGCCTGGGCACCTTCGAACAGCACGGTCTTGCCTTCGTCAAGCGCCTTGTTCAGGATCAGGCCGGTGTTGGCCACGTACGGCTTCAGGCGTTCGCCGAGCTTCAGAAGTTCCTCGGTGGTCTGGTCCACGTCGATGGCACGGCGATTGTAGAGCTTGACCAGCATCTGGTTCTTCTGGTGCAGGCTGGCCTCCACCTTGTCATGCAGGTGGTCGGCGTTGAACAGGTCATGCACGCGGATGCCGATGCGATTGATCTTATCCGCGTAGGCCGGGCCGATGCCGCGGCCGGTGGTGCCGATCTTGTGCTTGCCGAGGAAGCGTTCGGTCACCTTGTCGAGGGTACGGTGGTAGGGGGCGATGATGTGCGCGGCCTCGCTCACCAGCAGATGCGAGCAATCGATGCCGCGGGATTCCAGGCCGTCGATTTCTTCGAACAGCACTTCCGGATCCACGACCACGCCGTTGCCGATCACCGGGGTGAGGTTCGGGTTGATGATGCCGGAGGGCAGCAGGTGCAGGGCGTACGACTCGTCGCCGACCACCACGCTATGACCGGCATTGTTGCCGCCGTTGAAGCGTGCGACATAATCGACCTTGGTGCCGATCAGATCGGTCGCCTTGCCTTTACCTTCGTCACCCCACTGGGCACCGATAAGAACAATTCCGGGCATGATGCACCTCCGCACTCGCACGATTCCGCCGGAAACAGACTACCTTACGCCCTCTACTCGGGGCGCGGCCATCTCACGCAATCGGGCTTCTGGTGTCTTTGCCGCGCGTTGCGCGAGGCGGGCCGACACCAAGGCGCCGCCACGGCGAATGACAGTTTATTTGGGTGTTATCTGAGTGCTTTGCCGGCCGAGCCGAGTTGCTTGCACGCCTCGACCACGCGGGCGGACATGGATTCCTCGGCCTTGCGGCCCCAGGAACGCGGATCGTAGAACTTCTTTTCGCCCACTTCACCGTCGATTTTGAGGACCTTGTCATAGTTCTCGAATACATGGTCGGCAATCGGGCGCGTGAACGAGTATTGCGTGTCGGTGTCGATGTTCATCTTGATCACGCCATGGCTCACGGCTTCTGCGATCTCTTCCGGACGGGAACCGGAGCCGCCGTGGAACACCAGCTCGAACGGCTTGCCGTTGGGGAAGTCGACCATGCCGGCGGCGCTGGGCAGCTCGCCCTCGGCCACCGCACGGGCCACTCGGGCCTGAATCTCACCAAGCAGGGCGGGACGCAGCTTGACCACGCCGGGCTTGTAGGAGCCGTGCACATTACCGAACGTGAAGGCGGCCATGTATCGGCCACGCTCGCCCAAACCAAGGCGACGGGCCACTTCAAGGCCATCGGCCGGCGTGGAATAGAGGCGTTCGTCGATTTCGGCGAAATGGCCGTCTTCCTCGCCGCCGACCGCGCCGATCTCGATCTCCAGCACCGTGTGCGCGGCCTGCGACTTGGCGAGCAGCTCCTCGGCGATGTCCAGATTTTCCTTGAGCGGCACGGTGGAGCCGTCCCACATATGCGACTGGAATGTGGGCTCCTGGCCGTGCGCCACCTGATCGGCCTCATGTGCGAGCAGCGGTCGCACCCATTCGTCCAGATACTGCTTGGCGCAGTGATCGGTGTGCAGGGCGATGGTGATGTTCGGGTACTTCGCGGCGACCTCGTGTGCAAAAGCGGCCAAGGCCAGCGATCCGGTGACACGGTCGTTGACGCCGATGCCGGAAAGGTATGCGGCTGCGCCGACGGACACCTGGATGATGCCGTCAGATTCGGCGTCCGCGAACCCCTTCAGCGCGGCGTTCAGCGTCTGCGAGCTGGTCACGTTGATGGCAGGGTAAGCATAGCCGCCGCGTCGCGCGGCGTCTAGCATTTCGGCATAACGTTCCGGTGTTGCGATTGTCATGGCTTCATTATCGCTCGGGGTGTGCCCGCCAGACTAGGTTCTGGGGCCAGGCGAGCTGTGAACTATCTCACGAGGAACACCATGATGATGATCATGGCGAAGCCGACCAAATCGGTCGGGGTGAAAACCGCGCCGGCGAACAGCACGCCGGTGATAGTGGCGGTTACAGGTTCACTGGTGCCGAGCATGGTGGCGCGCATTGCACCGCAGCGCTGGGTGCCGCCGAGGAATAGCCAATAGGCACCGAATGTGCCGAACACCACGGTGAACGCCATCAGGCCGATGCCGAACCAGTCCAACGCGGGGGCGGTGGCCCACGGGCGCACGAGCGGCAGCAGCATCAGGCCGGAAACGATGAACATGACGCCGTTGGCCATGAAGTTGCCCCATTTGGCCATTAATGCGATGGGCAGAATCGCAAGCAACGACGTGCATACGGCATCGGTCAGGCCCCACAGCAGACCGGGCAGCGGCAGACTGAGCTGGCTGAGATCGCCGCCTGTGGCGATGAGCACCGTGCCCACAAAAGCGAGTACCACACCGATGCTTTCGCGTTTGCCGGGCAGCCGTTTGCCCATAATGCATACGAATACGAGCACAACCAGCAGATTGAGCGTCTGCAGCACCGTGGCCGTGCCGGAATTGGTCCAGTCAATGGCCTTCAAGTAGGAGACCTGCACCATGAGCACACAGAAAAACGCGCACAGCAGAAGTCTCGGGTAGGAACGGTAGTCCTTAAGCGAGTTGATGAACTTGTCAGGCGTGAAGATTCCTGCGCAAACCAGAAAGATGACACCGGCCAATAGCTCGCGTACGCAGGCGATCCACAGCGGATCGGCATGGTAGTCATTCATCAGGAGTTTGGAGACGGTGGCGTTGACGCCCCAGAAGACGCCTCCGGCGAGCGCCAGTCCGGCACCGACGAAGATGTCGTGCGGGGTGCGTTCGAGGGTTGGCGTTGGTTGGCCATTGGTTGCAGCGGTCTTGGGTTCACACATCGCCCATCACGATACGCGGACGACGTGAATTGTTCTCATATAGTGGTCATACGGCAGGAAAATAAGCTCTCAAAAGAAGGAAAACCGTTGGAATTTCAAGGAAAATCGATGGAGCGGACGACGGGAGTCGAACCCGCCTCTAAAGCTTGGGAAGCTTTCATTCTACCGATGAACTACGTCCGCATGTGCGCTTCCACGCACGAGAGGCAAGTGTATCACCTATGCGGCACCTTGCGCCATGTGCCGGTTTGAGTTCTGTACTGGACTAGTGAATTGCGCGCGTGGAATACGTGGATGCGGCCACCGGAGTGCCGTTCATTTCATTGGCCATTTGCATCAGGCGTGCGATGCGCTGATCAGTCGGCGGATGCGTGGAGAACAGTTTGGAGAAACCGACCGCGGAGAACGGATTGGCAATCATCATCGCGGAGACGGACTGGGTGCCGGCCGTTTTGCGCATGGGCGTGGTCTGGGCACCATAGGAGATCTTGTTGAGTGCGGAGGCCAGGGCCTCGGGGTCGCCGGTCAGCAGGCTGCCGTCCTCGTCGGCATCATATTCACGGGTGCGGGAGATGGCCATCTGAATCAGTGATGCGGCAATCGGCGCGAGAATCACGCTGAGGAGCACGCCGATCAAGCCGAGACCGCCTGAATTATCGCGGTCGTCGCGCGAGTTGCCTCCGCCGAAATACATCAGAGAATAACCGAGGTACGTGATGACGGTGGCCATGGCAGAGGCGATGGCGGAGGTCAGAATGTCGCGGTTGTACACGTGCATCAGTTCATGACCCAGCACGCCGCGCAACTCGCGGGCGTTCAGAATCTGCAGGATGCCCTGCGTGCAGCATACGGCAGCGTGACGTTCGTTGCGGCCGGTGGCGAAGGCGTTCGGACTCATGGTGGGCGCGATGTAGATGCGAGGCATCGGCTTGCCGGCCTTGGCACTCAGCTCGCGCACGATCTGGTAGATTTCGGGGGCTTCCTGCTCGCTGACCTCCCTGGCTCCCATGGATGCGATGGCGAGTTTGTCGGAGAACCAGTATGAGCCGAACGTGGTGGCCAACCCGATAATGACGTAGATGCCCAGCGTCTGCTGCCTGCCGCCCGTGGCCCACCATATCAGCATGATGATGGCCCACATCAAGGCGAACAGCAGCGTAGTCTTCAGGCCGTTGAAATGGCCGTGCACCCGTACTTTGGCATCCATGAGGCTCACACTAAAATCACTGCCTGAATATTGGCTGGATGTGCGCCGAGGGGTGAATCGGATGGGGGTCGGCGGTGCTTACGGTGCGGTTTGCGGGATCGGAATAGCCTGTTTACATGGGATTGACGATGCTTGACAGTGCGGCTGCTTGGCCTGTTTTACCGCTTTACCGATTGGTCTGATCGGGACGCTTTGCTTGTTTGGCTTGCTTTAGCTGCTTGGATCGTTTGGCCCATCGGCCTGCTCGACTGGCATGACACTGGCTTTTATATAAATAAGGACGCCGGCGTATAACCGGCGTCCTTATTTATCGATGTATCAATCGCGCCGATTGCGTAGCTGCTGGTGCAGTTGCCGATGCGATGAGCTGATAGTCAATCAGGCCAGAGCGAGCTCACGCATCTGGTCGGGCTCGATGATCTTCTTGTGCTCGCGGCCCTCCTTGGCGCCTTCGGCGCGCTCGAAGGTGTCGACCTTCTTCCAGCCAGCGAAGTCAATCGGCTTGACGCCGCGGCTTTCCAGCAGTCGGTCGATGGATTCGGGGTCGCGATCCTCGGCCACGCGACCACCTTCGGCGGCCTTGGCCAGATCCTCAAGCATGTTGGTCACGATGGCAAGTGCGTCGGACTTGGTGGAGCCGATCAGGCCCACCGGGCCGCGCTTGGCCCAGCCAGTGGCGTACAGGCGGTCGCGCACTTCGCCGCCGTCCGCTTCGGTAGTGATGCGGCCATCGCCATTGGCGTTGGCCAGGTGAGCGCCGTGCTCGTCGTAAGTAATGCCGGGAGCCTCGGCCGGCTTGTAGCCGATGGCGTGGTAGACGGCCTCAACCGGGTAGTCGGTGAACTCGCCGGTGTGGCTCATCTTGCCGTCGGCCCCGGTTTCGGTGCGCTCCACGCGGATGGCCTTGACCTTGCCGTCCTCGCCGAGGATTTCCGTGGGTGCGGAGTTGAAGTGCACGTAGTACTTGCGGTCGGCCGGATTGCCTTCGAAGTCGACGTCGCCGTCATCTTCCATGTCCTCGGCCATCTCGCGGATGGCGAACAGCTCCTCGACCATCTGGCGGGTGAGCTTGTCCTTGCCGGCCACCTCGATGGTCTCGTCGTCCAAATCGAAGTCGTCCTCATTGATGATGAGCTGCACGCCGGGCAACTTCTCCATCTCGCGCAGCTCCTGCACGCTGAACTTGGCCTGGGCCACACCGCGGCGGATGAACAGGTGGAGGATTTTCGCCTTGTTGTTGTCGATGCCCTCGTAGACATTGTCCGGGATATCGGTCTTGGCCTTGAGGTCGTCGGCGTTGCGCATGAGCTCGCGAGCCACATCCATGGCCACGTTGCCGCCACCGATCACAGCGACGTTCTCGGCCGTAAGCGGCCATTCGCGGGCGCCGGTGGGGTAGCCGTCATACCATTCGACGAACTTGGCCGCGCCGTATACGCCATCGAGGTCGGCCCCGGGCAGGTTCAGCGGCTTGTCCTTGACTGCGCCGGTGGCGAACAGCACGGCATCGTAGCGGGCAAGCAAATCATCAAGGGTCACGTCTTTGCCGAATTCCACGTCGCAGTAGAGATGGATGTCCGGGTTATCAAGCGTCTTCTCGAGTGCGGAGGCGATGAACTTGATGGACGGGTGGTCGGGGGCCACGCCGTAACGCACCAGACCGAACGGTACCGGCAGCTTTTCGAACAGGTCGATGCGGGCCTTGGTGCCGAGGCCGAGTTCCTCGCCGAGTTTCTTGAGCTGGCGCAGGAAGATATCGGATGAGTAGACGCCGGCCGGGCCAGCGCCAATTACAGCAATACGAAGTTCAGTGTTCTCAGATTCAGTCACGCGTTACAGGTTATCGCAAAGCCTTCCGTTGCAACAGGGGCGAATGGTGGGAATCCTGTGCCTAATACCCTCTGCCAGCCTCACGCCAGCGGGGCAAAACCACGAGTCAATCAAGAAATTGCCCCACTCACAGACCGCCAGCAGAGCAAAACCGCGAATAACCCGAGAAATTGCTCCGCTTACAGCCCATCAACGGAGCAAAACCGCGACTAACCAGCCAAAGCACCCCGCTGAACACCCACCAGCGCAGCAAAACCACTATTAGACCGTAAAATCACCCCACTCGCAGACCACGAGTGGAGCAAAACCCCTATTAACCCACAGAATCGCCCCGCTTACAGACCGTCAGCGGGGCAAAACCGCGACTCAGTCGAGGAGATACCCCGCCTAGTCGCGGTCGATGAGGGCAGTGAGGGCCCAAAGGATGCTGACCACGTCGATGGCCTCTTGGAGGAAAGCGCCGACGACCACTGGAATGAGGTTGAAGGCGGCGGCAATCATGCCGATGGTGGCGAGTACGAGACCAGCGATCACGGCCTGCAGCATCACGCGCTTGGTACGGCGTGCAATGGCGATAGCGCGCGGCACAGCGGCAATATCGTCATTCATAATGACCACTTGGGCGCTTTCGGAAGCAGCAGTGGAAGTGCCGTCGGTCATGGCCACGCCGATATCGGCGACGGCAAGTACCGGGGCATCGTTCACGCCGTCGCCGACCATCATCGTGACCGGCTTGCGAATTGCGGCGGCGCGGCTGCATCGAGAACGCGACGGTTGAGAACCATCGGACCGGATGCCATCTACGGCATCGGACACAGGGCTGGCGGCGTGATTCGCGCGCCCGGCCGGCGCGGCGCTTGCCTCCGTGGCAGCCTTGACGGCGGCAACCTTGTCTTCGGGGAACAGCTCGGCGTGGACCTCGTCAATGCCGACTTCGTCCGCGATGATTTCGGCCGAGGCGCGCTTATCGCCGGTAAGCATGGCGAGCTTGGTAACACCCAGTTCGTGCAGATTGGCGAGCGCGGTTTTGGTGTTGGCGCGAGGTACATCTCGCAGCACGATGCGGGCGATCAGTTGCCCGTCAACGGACACGTAGGAGGCCATTTCGTCCGGCTGTAGCATACCGAATCGCGTACGCAGCGTTTCCTTTTCCTTAGTGTTCCCGGCAATCGTGCGACCAGATCCGGCCTCAGTATCCCCGCCCAGAGGGGACTGTCCGTGAAGCGGGCTGAGGAGGTCGGCCGCCTCCTGCCGTGGGCCATCCGCCCGGCTTACACCCGCTACCTCGGCAGTCAAGAAGCCGTCATCGCCGGCCGCAGCGAACGACAGTCGCCCGACGCGGACGGCATGGCCGTTCACCTCGCCGGACACGCCCTTGCCGGAGTCCTCATTAATATTCTTGACAACCGGATATTCGCGGCCGTGGCCGGGCCAGCTGGCCTCTGGTTCGGGGCAGAGACGCTGGCCGTCCGCGAAACGCTGACGCAAGCGGGCCATCGCGTCGGCACCGGCTTTGGCGATGCCCTTCGACAGGATGTGCACGGAATAGCTTTCCACAACGCCGGCCATCATCAGCACATGATCCTCATTAAGACGGGTTTTAGCCCCGGGCAGCATCTCAACGCGCACCACTTGCGGCTGCTTGACGGTGAGCGTGCCGGTTTTGTCGAAGAATACCTGAGTGACGCGGCCGAGGTTTTCGAGCACATCCTGTGCCTTGATAAGCACACCGGCGGCGGCAAGTCGACCAGTACCGGCGATGTACGCCACAGGCGCAGCGATAAGCAGCGGGCAGGGCGTGGCCAGTACCAACACCTGGGCGAATCGCGTCGGCACGCCGGAGACAGCCCACGCAATGCCGGCGATCGCCAAAGACAACACGGTGAACGGCACAGCCAGGCGATCAGCGGTTTTCACCACGGCCGGACGGGACTCCTGTGCGGAAGCGACGAGTTCGAGGATGCGCTGGTACTGGGAATCGGTGGCCACCTGGGTGGCGCGCATGGTCAAGGCAGTGGAACCGTTCACTGCGCCAGACATCACTCGGGCACCGGCGAACACCTCGCGCGGCACCGGCTCGCCGTTGATGTTGCTCAGGTCGAGCGTGGCCGAGCCGGAAAGCAGTTCGCCGTCGACCGGCACGGTTTCGCCCGGCAACACCATAAGCACATCGCCCAGCTTCACCTGCTCGACCGGCACAGTGTCGAAGCGGCGCGTGGCGGCCTCAGCCGACCAGCTCCCCTCAGTCTCGCTCCGCGAGCCAGCTCCCCTCGACGGCGGGACTTGGTTCCTCTCTCCGAGGGGAGCTGTCGGCGAAGTCGACTGAGGGGAGGACGTCGCCGGAACCGAGCCTACACGCCGGAAGCCATCGGACGAATCGTCCTTATCGGCGGCAGCCCCACGCCCCACGCCAGGCAGGTTGACGACGTGCGCGGTTTGAGGCGCGGCCTGCATCAGAGCGGTTAAGCTGTGCTCGGCCTTGGCCTGCGCGTATTCCTCAATGGCCTCACCGGACGTAATCATCAGCATGACCGCCCAGCTTGCCCAGTACTCGCGGACGGCAACGGTGGAAAGAATCGCCACTACGGCCAGCAAATCGACGCCGACTTGTCCGTGGCGCAAATCGTCAATCATGCCACGCACTGTGTCAATCACAATGATTGCCACCAGCGCGATTATCAGCCATTGGCCTACACCAGGATTACCCAGCACCGGCATCGCAATTGCGTTGCCCCATGGGCACCAATCGCCCAGCAGGGCTAGCGGGATCGCGGCGATAACAACAACGGGAAGCATCGGCACAAGTCGGCAGATGTCGAGGATTTTGGTGAAGAATCTGATGAGTCCGCTCATCATTGCTCCTTACGCTCGTATACGGAGTCGATTGCGGCAAGCGTGGCCCGCGCAATCGGCGCTGCGGTCACGCCTTGTTAACCCACCGGCGGCTTTGCTTAGGGCCTTTCGGCTCCGCGCGACCATCCGATACACGGCGTAAAGAAATCGTTTTTAATTATGTGTTGAATTATTGTGCGCATCGCTCGAGACATTGCCTGAATCAGCGCTTGGCCTACCCTATCAGCGGCCTGAACGCGACATGCCGGGCTGCGAAACTACGTTGGCGGATCAGTCGGAAGGCATCAATCGCCCCCCTCCTACGATTCCGCCAAGAATTCCCGTGCATATGAGGGGCTCACAGAGCTTATGCGCCTGCAGCTGACGTCCTGCCAGAACGATTCCCGTGCATACAAAAGCCCACGGAACAAGATATCTGCCGCCGCTCCGGCCGACCCAGCCAAACGCTTCCCGCGTATACGAAAGGCCCGCAGCAGGAGTTGCTCACTGCTACGGGCCTTTGCCTGTCTGACACGGTATTCAACGGTTACCGCTCAACGCCGTGTGACGCGCTGAACCAGCTTTACCACAGACCGAACGGGTCGGAGAAGCCGCCGCCATCACCGGTGCCGCCATCGTTGTTGCCGTTGCCATTGCCGTAACCATTCCGGCCGTTGCCGTTCTGGTTATTTTGGTTGTTCTGGTTATTTTGGTTGTTCTGGTTATTTTGGTTGTTCTGGTTATTTTGGTTGTTGCCGTTCGAGTTCGAGCTGGACGAACCGTTTACGGAAGATTCCTCTTGGTCGAGCGTGACGTCGACGTCCATGGTCTTACCGTCGCGCACGATGGTCAGCGTCGCTTTATCGCCGAGAGCTGCGGCGCGCACGAAGCCCAGCAACGAGTAGTTGTTGTTGACCGCGTTACCGTTGAAGGCCACGATGGTGTCGCCTTCCTTCAGGCCAGCCTTGTCGGCCGGGCCGCCGGAGACGACTGCGGAACCAGTGGCGCTCGACTTGGTGATGGTCGCGCCGCCGCGGGTCACACCGTCGGCTTCAACCGTGTCGGACTTGATGACCACGCCAAGGGCGACGTGCTTAACCGAGCCATCCTTGATGATCTCATCGGCAACGCGCTTGACGAGGTTAGACGGAATCGCGAAGCCGATGCCGATCGAGCCGGCGGAGTCGGAGGAAGTTGCGGTAGAGGCAATCGAGGAGTTGATGCCGATTACCTGGCCGGCCGCGTTGAAGGTCGGGCCACCCGAGTTACCGGGGTTGATGGCCGCGTCGATCTGGACGGCGTTGGTGACGATCTCGTTATTGTTGTCATCGGTCACGGTCACCGGGCGGTTCAGGGCGGAGACGATGCCGGTGGTGGCGGTGTCGTCGTAGCCGAGCGGGTTACCGATAGCCATCACGTTCTCGCCGACGGCGAGCTTGTCGGAATCGGCGAATTCGACGGCCTTGAGACCGCTCGGCGGGTTGTCGAGCTTGATCACGGCAAGGTCGGTGGTGGTGTCGGTGCCGACGAGCTGAGCGGAATAGATGTTGCCGTTAGCAAGCGTCACCTGAATCTGCTGAGCCCCGGAAATCACGTGGTTATTGGTGATGATGTGGCCCTCAGTATCAATGATTGCACCGGATCCCTTGGCAGTGCCGTTGGCCATTGCGGTCTGAATGGAGACCACAGAGCCGGAGACGCCGCTAGCAACTGTCTGCCAATCGGGGGCTTCGCCAGTCTTGGCAGTGGCAGAGCCGGAGCCGGACTTGTTTGAAGTGACGTTCGAGAGCGAGCTGGAGGTCGGGACAGTCACCCAGCCGTTGGTGATGGCCGCATAGCCGAGGCCCAGGCACAGGGCGGCGGCAACCAGTGCCGCCACCACGGCGGTGACGATACCGTTCACCGTTTTGGAAGCGCCGGGCTTATTGGGCTGGCCGGGCTGCTGGGGCGAGCCCTGGGGACCCTGACCATTCGGGGTGCCGGCGCCAGGCGTGCCGAAGCCGAACAGTCCGCCACGTGGCGGCTGCTGACCGTTCGGGTTGGCGAACGGATTGCCGTTGTTGCGCGGCTGCTGTGGCTGCGGATTGAACGGGTTGCCGTTCCCCTGCTGCGGGTTGTTGAAGTAGGGGTTGCGCTGGCCTTGCGGCTGCGGCAAAGAGGCCTGGCCGTACGGGAACTGCTGCGTGGGCTGGCCGTTGGCGGCCTGACCCTGCGGTGCGGCATTCTGTGCGGACTGCTCGGGCTGCGTCGGAGTCGGACCATATGCGCCGAACTCCGGGGCTGGGCGGTAGAGCGGAGTTGTGGGCTGTGTGTCTGCACCTGCAGCCGGAGTGGAGGCTGGAGCGCTGGAGACCACGGTGCTCTCGCCCTTGGCTGCGGCGTAGTCCGGAATGGGCTCGGTGGCAGCGGTCGGGGCATCGTCTTGCGCGGAAGGCATCTGCTGGGTCGGGTTGCTGTCCTCGTGAGATGAAGTGGTTGCGGCATCGCCCTCAGCTGCGGTCTGAGCTGATGCCTGAGTCTCAGTCTCGTTGCCGTTTGGGGCGGGATTTTCGTTGTTCTGCGGGGTCTGGTCGACGCCCTGCGGGTTGAATTCGTCAGCCATTGCTGCTCCTTTTCTAAAATTCCTATCACGTTTGTTCAGCGGCTCTGGGCGCTTGTTCGCCGCCACTCTCATGCGCTAATTCAGTAGTAAAGGCAGTTAATCTGGAGATTTTCTGAACGTTAGTTGAAAGTCTATGAGTAATCATCGAAGAGCACCATGGGTATCTCGGTTTCGAGGGGCTGATTCGGCGATTCCCGGATGTCTACTTCCGTTTCAAGGGGCTGTTCAGCTGGCCAAATCAGAGTATCAGGAGCCTTGCGTTAACGCCATTCCGCCATTCTTGTGAGCCGTCTACTTGGGCATCAGCCCCTTGAAGCGGAGATAGATGTTTGGAAAACACAAAATCAGCCCCTCGAAACCGAGTTCTTCACAATTTCTGGCCCTTTTGCCTAAAGTGAAACTATGACAAGCGATGTTTTGAACCATCCGCTGGGAGCGCAGGCTGGAAAGCCCGGCGACCGCAGCGCTTTCCACTTCGAGACGATTACACGGCTGCCTTCGGCAGCGAACGGGTTGGGGCGTGACGGCGCCCGCTACGGGCGCACCGGCATTATCCATACGCCGCACGGCGACATTCGCACGCCCGCATTTGTACCGGTGGGCACGCAGGCCGCGATGAAGGCCGTGCTGCCCGAGCAGATGAAGGAGTTGGGCGCGCAGTGCTTGCTGGCCAACGCCTTCCACCTGTTTGAACGCCCTGGTGAGGATGTGCTCGACGCAGCCGGCGGGCTGGCGCGCTTTATGAATTGGGACGGCCCGACGTTCACCGATTCGGGCGGATTCCAGGTGATGTCGCTGGGCGTCGGATTCAAGAAGACGCTGGCGATGGATGTAACCGGCATGAAGTCGGACGACATCATCGCCAAAGGCAAGGAACGCATGGCATGGGTGGACGAGGACGGCGTGACGTTCAAATCTCCTTTGAACGGTGACACGCACCGGTTCTCTGCCGAGATTTCGATGGGCATCCAGCACAAAATTGGCGCGGATATCATGTTCGCGTTCGACGAGCTGACCACGCTGATGAATACGCGGTCCTATCAGGAGGATTCGGTGGAGCGCACGTTCCGCTGGGCCCGCCGGTGCGTGGAGGAACATCAGCGGCTGACGGCAGCGCGTCTGGGCAAGCCCTACCAGGCGTTGTACGGCGTGGTGCAGGGCGCGAATTATGAGGATCTGCGCCGGCGCGCGGCTTCGCAGATCGCGTCGCTGGACTTCGACGGCGTGGGCATTGGCGGCGCGATCGAGAAACGCATCATCGGCGACACTTGCGCCTGGATCTGCGACACGATGCCGGAGAACCGGCCGCGCCATGTGCTGGGCATCGCCTCCGTGGACGATATCTTCGCGTGCGTGGAGAACGGCGGCGACACCTTCGACTGCGTGGCCCCCGCGCGCTGCGCCCGCAACGGCGCGATCTACACGCGCGCCGGCCGGTACAACATCAAGCGCGCCCAGCACAAGTTCGATTTCGGGCCGCTGGAGGAAGGGTGCGACTGCTACACGTGCCAGCATTATTCGCGCGCGTACGTCGACCACCTGCTGCGCGCCCGCGAGTTCAACGGGTTCACACTGGCCACGATTCATAACGAGCATTTCTTCGTGAAACTGCTGGACGACATCCGCGCCTCGATCGACGGCGGCTACTTCGACGAGTTCCGCGACGAGGCTCTGGCACACTTCTACGGCAACGGCGAGCGCAAACCAGGCCTGTGAGTCTAGCCGTAGCTTGCGCAATCTCCTTCTGGCTTCCCTCTCTGAGGGGAGCTGCCACGAAGTGACCGAGGGGAGCAGCGCTACACTCAAAAAATCACAGCACCCGTAGGAGATTCACGAACAATACATGTCTGCCACCAACGCGACACGCCGGACGTTGTGCGATTGGACGGCTGGGTGTAAGTTGGTCGACTGTCTGCGAGTGTGGCGGAATGGTAGACGCGCTGTCTTCAGGTGGCAGTGAGTGTATGCTCGTGGGGGTTCAACTCCCCCCACTCGCACCAGCAAGTAAAGGGCTGGAACCGAAAGGTTCCGGCTCTTTTGCTTTGTCCGGGACCGAGGACCGCTTTGCTGGGTTCATAGGATTTTTGTCCATTCACCTGTCGGACGAATCAACCTTGATTATTGTGTCGACCTATACTAGGTTACGGTAGCGTAAGTTAGTGGTCGGGAGAGCGTCGCCGGCCATGGCGAGGTGATTCGTATGAGCGTTTCCATCAGTACGCCATCTGGGCGAAAAATGGCTTCCGCCTCAACAGTTACGCCTTCCGTGACCGCGAGCCAAAAGTCCGGTGCAAGCACCGGCCCCGCCGAACTGGATCGCGCATCGGCCCGCTACAAGGCCGCGCAATCACGTTACCGTCAGGCCAAAGCCGCGCTGAAAGCGGTCAAGCGTCAGATTGTTCCCGTGGACGCATTCGGCATACGCAAGCCCCGCCTTCGCGGATGGCTGCACCTCGCCACCCTGCCGCTGTGCATCGCGGCATCCATCGTGCTCATTTGTATCGCGCCGGCCGGCCCCGTCAAGGCGGCCTGCGCAGTGTACGGCGCCTCGGCCATGCTGCTGTTCGGCAACAGCGCGCTGCTGCACGTCGTGCCGTGGCGCAGCGCGAAGGTGACCCGCGTGCTGTGTGGCATTGATTATTCGAATATCTTCCTCATCATCGCCGGCACCAATACGCCCGTACTGTTCGCGCTCAACCCGGCGATTCGCCGGCCATATCTCACGGTGATCTGGGCGACCGCGGCCATCGGCACGATACTGCATATCGTCTGGCTACGAACCCCGAATTGGGTGTTCACCACTGTGTATGTTGTGCTGGGATTGGCCCCGGTGACGCTCATTCCGCAACTCTGGACGGCTCCCGCAGTGGGCCCGGCGCCGACCATACTTATTGCATGCGGAGGCGCTGCGTATATCGCCGGTGCCGTGTGTTTTGCACTGCGCAAGCCGAACCCCGTCCCCGGCTGGTTCGAGTTCCACGAGGTGTTTCACTTGGGCACGGTCATCGGGTACGCCTGCCACGTCGTGGCGATTTATCTGATTGTTTGCGCGCTGTAAGCTGCACGAACTGCGTGGGCAGCCAAGCAGGCCACCCGACCGCCCTCAATATAGGTATTTTCAGGCCTTGCGCGCGAGCTGCACAGCCGTGCCGGACGCGGTAACCATGAGCATGCCATTGTCTGTGCCGAGCACCTCGTAGTCGATGTCCACACCGACCACGGCGTGCGCACCCATCGCCTCCGCGCGTTGTTGCATTTCGGCGATGGCCTCGTTACGGGCGCGCATCAGCTCTTCCTCATAGCCCTGGCTGCGGCCGCCGAACATGTTGCGCAGGCCCGCGCCAAGATCCTTGAACATGTTCACACCGGACACCACTTCGCCGAAGACGATGCCCTGGTAGTTGGTGATGGTGTATCCGTCGACAGACGGGGTGGTGGTGACGAGGATCATGGCGAGGCTCCTTTGGCTTGTCTGCGTGGATAAATCACTGCCGAGAGTCGGACCGTTCCCGAATCTCACCTCGGAAACAGACTGTTTCTCTTGGCTACCACAATAGTCGGTAGCGTCCACACCGACATTTTCGACCCGTCCGATCGCATAATCAAAAGCATCAGGATCGATATGCAAAACCGCCGAGGATCGTGGATCGCTTGTGGATCTTGAAGCGTTGTATCCTGGTTGTTCATGGAGCGGGAACGCAAAATCATTAACGTCGTGGGAGCTGCAATCGTCACCAACGGCACCGTACTATGCGCCCAGCGTGGCCCTGGAAAGTCGTTGGCCGGATACTGGGAGTTCCCCGGCGGCAAAATTGAGCCTCATGAAACAGCGCGGCAAGCCTTGCACCGCGAAATCGAAGAAGAGCTGTTATGCGGAGTTGAGGTCGCGGAAGAGGTATGTACCAGCGAATACGCCTACGACTTTGGAACCGTGCGGCTCACCACATTCATCTGTCACCTCATCGCCGGTACGCCGCATCTCACCGAGCACACCGATATCCGATGGCTGAATCCTGCTGATATGCCGACATTGAACTGGGCTCCGGTAGATCGCGAAGCAGTCGCGATTATCGCGAACAAACAACTGACGCTCCGATGAACGCGCCACAGCGCAGTCAGGCATTCATCAAACGATCCGAATCGCAAGGGAACAGGGCAACATGTCTATAAATCTGGTCAGCACCTCAGACTCTCCAGCCAACACGCAACATCACGATTCTGATCCAACCCCCTCGATCCTCGAAGATGTCATCTCAGGTCTGATCGAGCCGCGCTCAGATGCTCCCGGCGAATATAAGCCGACCCTCATCGCAAATCGCCCCGGTGGATTGACCATGCGCGAGGAAATCGGCAATTCCTTGGCTACTAGCGATTCCTTCGACATTTCTGTCGCATTCGTCTCGGCTGAGGCCGTGCTCAGCTTATTTGAAGACTTCAGAAGTCACCATGAAACAGCGACCCGAGCGGGCACACTGATTACCTCAACGAAAAATCATTTCAACGATCCCAGGGCATTCTGGGAGCTGCTGCATCTTCAGAACACCACTGGTGTTGACGTTCGCGTGTGGGAAGGTTCCCGTAATACCTCAGTTTCCGCAATGGCTCAAGGACAACCATTCCATCCCAAGGGATATATCTTTTCTCGCCGCATGAAAGACGGCACACCCTATTACGACCTGTACGTTGGCAGTTCCAATCTCACTGGAGCCGCATTGACCACGCAACGCGAATGGAATCTCAAAGTCTCATCGCTGGCGGATGGAGAGCTGGTCGGGCAGTTCCAGGATGAAATCGACTCACAGGTGGCTGATTCCGTTCCGCTGACCGAAGAATGGATCAAACAGTATGAGGAAGATTTCAAGAAATACGCCCCACCGCGTCATGAGATTCTGCAGTCGCTTGAGGGGCATGATATTCAGCCAAACGCCATGCAACAGGAGGCGTTGGCGAATCTCAAGAAGATTCGTGAACAAGGCGAGCACCGCGCAATTATCGTGTCGGCCACCGGCACCGGAAAGACGCACCTTTCCGCATTCGACGTACGCGAATGCCAGCCGAAGCGCATGCTGTACATCGCCCAGCAGCAGATGATTCTTCAAACTGCAATGAAGTCTTACCAAAAGGTGCTCGGCTGCGATGAATCCGAATTGGGATTGTATTCAGGCACCAGCAAGCAACAGGACCGCCGCTACGTATTCGCCACGGTACAGACGATGCGGCAGCCGGAGGTTTTGGCGCAATTCAAATCCGATGAATTCGACTACGTTCTGGTTGACGAAGTTCATCACGCTGGAGCCGAAGGATATCAGCGCGTCATCAATCATTTCAAAGATGCCGACTTCATGCTCGGCATGACCGCCACGCCAGAGCGCACCGACGGCATCAACATCTTCGAGCTATTCGGGCATAACATCGCGTACGAAATTCGCTTGCAGAAGGCGTTGGACGAGAACATGCTCTGTCCATTCCACTACTACGGTGTTGCGGAATACCTTGGCTCCAACGACGATCCGAATGGAATCGCCCATCGTCTCGATGTCTCCAAGGGCCTTGATGAGAAGGACTCGAAACAGCTCAAGTACGAGATCGAGCAACTTGCCACCGAAAAGCGAGTCCGCTACATCATTGACAAGTTGCAGGAATATGGGCAGTTCAACATTCCGGTCACCGGACTCGTGTTCTGCAGCCGACAGGAGGAAGCCCATAAGCTATCCCAGCTGTTTAACCAACAGTGGAATCAACAAGCTGAACGCCCCTATCGCACCGCTGCCGTTACCAGCACGGACGATGACGGCAGGCCCGTGTCCCAAACGCAGCGAGACGAATACGTCTGCAAGCTCATTGAAGGCGAACTCGACTATCTCTTCACTGTCGATATGTTCAATGAGGGAGTTGATATTCCCGCCGTCAACCAAATCGTCATGTTGCGCAGCACCGAATCCAGCATTATCTTCACGCAGCAGCTCGGGCGCGGACTGCGCAAATTCCCGCACAAAGAAAGCGTTGTGGTTATCGATTTCATTGGCAATTACAACAACAACTATCTGATTCCGGTGGCGTTATACGGCAACACCGGCGACCGCGACAGAGCTCGCAAGAACCTGCAGAGAAAGTCAATCGGCCTGTCGTCCATCAGTTTCGACCCGATCGCCAAGGAGCGCATCCTTAAGTCTTTGGACACCGCCGACTGGTCCGACATGAAAAAGCTGTCCGAACAGTATCGCCAAGTCCGTTACGAGCTGGGCCGCATCCCCATGCTTACGGACATCTATAACTACGACCCCTCACTGCCGTATACCATCGCATCGAAGCGCAGCAACTATCTTGATTTCGTGCGCTCCCGTGAAAAAAGCCTGGGCAAAGGCAAACATCATGAAGCGACATTTGAGGATCAGTTGGAGCCGGTGACCGACGTTGAAGACGCGATACTCAAGATGGCAGCGGAGCTGCTGCTGCCCGGATTGCGACCGCACGAATTGGTCATTCTTGCTCAGCTATGCCATTTCGTCAGCGAACGGCTCGACGACGACGTACCGCAGCATTGGAGTGCGGGCTCGCCAATCGGCCGCAGCGAATTGCTCGATGCGATTCGTACTGAATTCCCGCAGTCCGATGGTTCAGACACGCAATTCGACTCTGCGATCAGCGTGCTCGATTACTCATATTTCACCGGCCCAAACTGCAATCGTTTCGGCAATCAGCCATTAGTCGAAGCCGTGAACAGCACCGGCACAGAAAACGGTACCGCATATCGATTGAACAGCAGATTCGCCGATATGCTTGCCACGAACAGAACGTTCCGTATCTTCTTTGCGGACACTCTGCGCACCGGTATGGCCAATTGCCGAGATATATTCCGTGAGGCCGCCGCCAGGCAACAGGTCTTTGATCACATGTTCTTGTACGAACGCAAATATTCCATGGCAGACGTCATGCGACTGTGCGGATGGAAGAAGGAGAATACTCCGCAAAACGTGGGTGGTTACCTCCTCGACAAGGAAACCAATACCATGCCCATCTTCGTGAAATACGCGGCAAGTCAATACGAAGATGAATTCCTGAGCACACAGGAAATGAAATACTTCAGCAAGAATGGACGAACTCCGCAGTCTCCCGAATTCCGATGGGCGCTTAACGGCATTGGCCCGAATTGGGGCCAGACGCATTTCGTCCCGTTATTCGTTATGCGCAAGGCGGAAGAGGCCGAGGGCAAGTACTACTACGTTGGCCACGTTGCCGCGTTTGACAACCCTCAGCTCACCACCAAACCTGACGCAAGCGGACAAGGCAGCGTGAAGGTCACGCTGTCGATCCTGCGGTTGGCCCGGCCAATCGATCCGGAGCTCTATCGGCATTTGGTCAGCTGATGCCTCTCAACTCCGCAAGCGTATGGCGGCGGCCATTCCACCGTCGCCATAGGTGGGGTGGGTCATGAAGGCTTGGCTGGCGGTGGTGTCGCCGCGCATCAACGATTCCCACATGGTTAAGCGGCTCATGGAGATGGCTTCAACGCCGAGGATGGCGTTGGCGATGTGCGCGGCGTAGAGATCGCGATGCTTGGTGATCAGGAAGCGCATGAGATCGAGGCGCTTGGTCATGCTGGTCACGTTTGAGGAGGCCGGGGCCGTGCGGTATTCGATTAGGGGCTCGGGAACAATGCCGATGTGAGCCGTGCCCTCCTTGGGATTCTTGGTGTTACCGGCATCCCCGACAGCCTCAATGTTCCCGGCATCCTTAGTACCGCCAATATCCACAGCACCGCCTGCACTACCAGCATCCTCGACACCATCGGTATCATCGATACCGCCGGCATCCCCAATACCGTCGATACCATCTTCCGCTTTCGCAGCCAACCCACTCTCCAGCAACGACAAGAAGAAATCCCAATCCTCAAAGCCACTGCGCATCGACTCGTCGTAGCCACCGCAACGCTCCCACGCCGAGCGGCGAATCATGCATGTGGCCGGGCAGCAGTTATGTGACACGAACGCTCCCGCGTCGCCACCGGTCGGTTGGACCACTGAGTCCAGAACCCCGAACGTACGCAGCCAACCAGAGGACGCAACCATCGAATCATCAGCAGCCAGCAACGGCAACGTACGCTCAATGAAGGTCGGCATCAAACGGTCATCGCCATCCAGCACCACCACGAACGGCGCCTCGGCAGCGGCGACACCACGATTGCGCGCGGCGGAAGGACCGGCATTCACCTGCCCGATAAGATCGACGGCGACACCGCCCGTATCCGGCACTCCATGCCGGCAATCGTCGAGAATTGCACTCAACACATTGACGGACGCTTGATCATCAGACCCATCATCCACGATGATGATGCGTTCCGGGCGAACCGTCTGGGACAATGCCGACTCGACTGCTTCGCGAATCAACGGACCCTGATTGCAACTGGTAATTACCACTGTCACTGCTGCCATGCGGCAAGTCTATCGGGTTCGAGAGCAAACCACCCACCGGCGCTGCGAGCCACCTCCCGCCAGCGGAAGGTGAGATTTGAGCAACACCATCATCAAGGGAATAACAATCCACTTTTCTGCATCATATTGATAGAATATGATGCAGAAAACTATTCGATGATGCAGAAAGAGATTCACAATGAAGCACTTCGACTACATCACCGCCGCCAAGGAACTGCTCACCCCACAAACCACAACACTGCTATCCGCCATCCACGAAGCCAAAGGTCGTCAAAGCGTACAGGCTGCAACCAGGCCTGATTTGCTGAACACACTCATCACGGTTGCACGCATTCAAAGCACCAACGCATCCAATCGTATTGAAGGTATCTCTACCAGCGACAAGCGACTCAACGCACTGGTTGCAGAAAAAACCACGCCACGCAATCGTGCCGAGGAGGAAATCGCCGGCTATCGCGACGTACTCGCCACCATCCACGAAAGCCACGACTACATTCCACCGACCCCAAATACAATCCTCCAACTGCATCGCGATCTGTTCCGATACACTGGCCTCGCTTTCGGCGGACATTTCAAAGACAGCGACAATGTCATCATCGAGCGCGACGCCACCGGAAAACAAATCATTCGTTTCACGCCCCCAAACGCACTCATCACACCGGAGCTCGTCGAGCGCGCCTGCGCCGCCTATACAGAAGCCATCCAAGACGGACATATCGATCCATTGCTCGCCACAGCAATGTTCACCTTCGACTTCACCTGCATCCACCCATTCAATGACGGCAATGGTCGAATGAGCCGGCTGCTGACCTTGCTACTGCTCTACCGCAATGGTTACCAAGTAGGTAAATACATCAGCATTGAACACCTTATCGAGCGGACCAAAGACACCTATTACGAGGCACTTGCCGCGAGCACATACGGCTGGAACGACAACGTCAACGACTATGCACCATTTGTGAACTACTTACTCGGCGTCATCCTCACTGCCTGTAAAGAGTTCGACGAACGGATTGGGGAAGTGTCCGGCTGGGGCAGCAATAGAAAACCCACCAAGGAGCAGCGTATCGGCAATCTATTTGACCGCACATTATCGCCGCTCTCAAAAGCGGACATACTTCAACAATTGCCCGATATCAGCGCCAGCACTGTTGAACGTACACTGAAGACACTGCTTGACAACGGCACCATCACCAAACTGGGCGCCGGCCGCGGCACCCGGTACGTTAAGAACCGTTGAGCCGCACCACAACCGACATCCCATCCTTGCTGCAATGATGTTATCGGGCACCGATCACACCTGCGCGCGGCACGGCAGGGCGCTGATGCATGTGCGCGGGCGCGGGCTTGGCACGGACCTTGGTGGTGAAGTAATCGACCTCAATCTTCCACACTGTGACGCTGCGCACCTGCGCGTCGGTGAATTCGACGTGCGGCATGTGCGCCTGCTGCGCCATCAGCGCCTGCAAGCCGTGGCGGCATTCATCCAAATCCTTGACCAGCGAGGCCTCGCCATTGCCGACAATCGACTTGAACGCCTCGCCCCAATTGCACGTGGTGCGACCCGCCACCACCTCGCAGTCGGCCTGCATGGTGAATGCCACGGGCAGACGCCCGCCGGCTGCGGCACGAATCGCGTCGAGCTTGCGGCCGTGCGGCGCGGAATGGAACCAGAGCGTCAGTTTGCCGGGGCACCCCACCTCATCGGCTGCCACGACTCCCGTGCTGCCGACCGTCTCAGCACCGTTCACCAAGACTGTTGCGGCAACACCATCGGCCTCGTCATACTCATAATCAAATCCGAAATTCAACGGCACGATGGCCAGGCCCTCAGCATCCGCATATGCCACTTCGACGATGTCGCAAGCGGCGATAATCGCAGCGATCTGCTCGGGGTCGGTCACCTCACGGTCCGCGCGACGCATCATACGATGCTCGCCGGCAACCGTCCGGTCATCCTCACGCTTGGCAGGTTTGCGAGCGCCCGCAATGTTCTCCATGCTCATGTTGCTGTCCGGTCCTTTCGGCGCTTATATTCAGCAAAATACCACATCTCATGCAGCTCGTGCAGTCGCGGCTTACCGTTCGTGAGCTGCCCCAGGCTGATCGGTCTTCCCGACCGGACCGTCAGCTTCCCCGTCCACGGCCGGAATCCAGTCGCCGTAGCCCTCCTCGGCCATGCGCGAGCGCGGCACGAATCGCAGCGCGGCGGAATTCATACAGTAGCGCAGGCCGCCGCGATCGGCCGGACCATCGGCGAACACGTGGCCCAGATGAATCTGCGTGTCGGAAGTGCGCACCTCAATACGATCACGCCCCGGAATGCGATGATCCTCGTGCTCAGTCAGCAAGTCACCCTTAATCGGCCGGGAAAACGCGGGCCAGCCGCAGCCGGAATCGAACTTGTCCCGCGAAGAGAACAACGGCTCGCCGCTGACGATATCCACGTAAATGCCGGGCTCGAACTCCTCGTCATACTCGTTGACGAACGGGCGCTCGGTAGCGGCGTTCTGCGTGACCGCGAACTGCTCGAGCGTCAGGTCCCAGATACGCTCCACGTACTTCTGGCGGCGCTTCACGTTCGCAATCGCCGCAATCGGCACATGGCAGTAGCCGCCGGGATTGTTGATCAGATAATCCTGATGATGGGCCTCGGCCGGGTAGAAATTGCGTAGCGGCTCGACCAACACGGCCGGGCGCTGCGGCTGACGGTCGACCAGCTGCTCCAAGGCCGCCACGTACACGGCACGCTGCGTCTCGTCCGTGTAGAACATGCCGGTGCGGTATTGCCGGCCGCGGTCCTCGCCCTGCTGATCCACCGAGAACGGGTCGATGACTTCCAAGAACAGCAATGCCAGTGTCCGCAGGCTTACCCGTGCTGGGTCGAAAGTAACCTGCACGGTTTCGGCTGCATCCGTGCCGCCCGCGCACACCTGCTCGTAGGTCGGCGATTCGACCGTGGATTGCGCGTAGCCAACCGTGGTGTCCGTGACACCGTCGACGTTCTGGAAGTAGCGCTCCAGCCCCCAGAAGCAGCCGCCGGCGAAGTATGCGACCTGCGTGTTGCCGTCATTATGTTCGGTAAGTTCGCTCATGCGTCCCACGTTACACCGTTGAGATGGTTCACGGTACGGCTGGAAAATCTCCGCAACGGCAAAAACGCTTTCGAGGGGCTGATTCGGCCTGCTCCGGAGGTCTACTTTCGTTTCAAGGGGCTAGTCATCCACTAGAACGCATGTAGAAACCCATCTACGCCAACGCCATTCCGCCAGTTTCGGAGCGTGAATACTTCGGCATCAGCCCCTTGAAACGAGAGTAGACCTCCGGAGCAGGCCGAATCAGCCCCTTGAAACGGAGATAGCGACTTCTATGCCCTCCTCGCTGGGGTTTCTCCGTTCAAAGAGGTATATTCGGGCTTCCGCGGAATGCTATCTCCGTCCAAAGGGGTACCGAATATGGGAAATTCCGAGTACAAACGCCGTCATTGCAACGCTCATACTTGGGATTTCAGGGTTCAGGTACCCCTCCGAAGGCAGTTAGCTATCCGCAAGAAGCTGAAGGTACCTCTTTGAAAGCAGATAGCCCCATCTTGGGCTCGAATCGGCCAGTCTCCGGTCCGTACGTAAACGAACAGGCAAACGGCCTAGAGCCTCAACCGCGAACACGATTGTCGGGGTCCGTACGCCCCACACCCTACGACCGCAGCGTGCTGAGCATGCCGGCCACTTCGGCGGGCGTCACGCTGGGCACGTAGGCGCGCACCACGGCCAGCCCGATCTGGGGCAATGCCGCCGGGTCCGGGTAGCACACGTAGACCGGTGCCTCGGTGGGCTGGAACTTGCGCTTGAAGTTGAACAACGAATGGAAGCCGTACGCCGGCTCCATCCAATCGGCCACGATCTGCAGCGCATGCTGGAGCACCTGTGTGCCTTCCCCGGCCGGCGCACCACCTTCGCCGGCATTGTCCCGCTCGGGGTTCATACCGGCCAACGGAGCCGCGGACAAACTCATGAATTCTGCGGCACGCTCCGGATCCGCAGCCCCCTCATCACGCAGACGCTCGGCCATACGCGCAATCAGGAACTCCATGATGCCGTTAGGACTGTCGGTACGATGCCGCATGAAGTCCAGTGTCCAACCGATCACGCGCCCATCACGCCATGTGGGCAGCCAGCTGGTGACGCCCAGCACACGCCCATCCGCATCGACGGCATACAGAAGACGCACGCGCGGGTCACGCAGTTCCTCGACACCGCCCAACGTAAACTTCATCTCCGGCAAAGCCTTGAGCTGTGCCCATTCCTCGGAGATGTCCTCAATCTGCTCACGCACTTCCAGTGGCGATTCCAGGAACGTGGACTGCACATCGGTGATGCCGTCGCGCTTGGCTTTGTTGATGGCGGTACGCACGTCCTGCCATTTCTTGCCGGTGGTCTTCCACACACGCGGGTCCACAACCATTTCACTACCGACCTCAATCGAGTTCCATCCCTCAGCCAGCAGCGCATCACGCTGCTCGCGATGCACACTGTAGAACACCGGCGACCACGACCGTTCCACGCAATACTGCGTGAATCCGGTCAGATCGTCCATCCACTCCGCCGGATCGCCAAATGGCCCAGTGCAGGTCAACGCAATACCGTTGAGTACACGGTATGCCACGGCCGATTTGCCCGTGGGCGACAGCCAATAGTCGTTGCCTTCCCACGTGGTCATGAAGCTCATCGATTCGCCGCCGGTCTCAACCAGCCGTTCGGCACGGGCCTGCGCCCGTTCATTCGACTCGCTGACGTCGCTCATCCAACGCATCACCACGGCCAGCACCACGATCCAGAACACCAAGCCAACGCCCTGATACACCACAGACGCCAATGGCGTACGCGGCACGAACGACAACTTCATATGGCTCAGGAACCCGATGGGCAGGAACCGTCCCGGCAGTTCGGCCAACAGCGACGACGCCGTGGCCCGAGGCGCAAACGCGTCCGGCTGGGCGATGCCGTACATAAGGTACACGGCGGCGCAGGCCAGTAAGGCCAGCACGATTACACCGACGCCGCCGATCAGCCGGCGCCAGCCGACACGAATCGGGAAATGCTTCAGCATCGCAGCCAAGGCGACGGCAAAAATCAACGGTGGCAGAGCATTCGCCACGCAAGCGGTAATCGCGCCATGCTGCAGCAAGGACGTCATACCGTTCGGTGCAAAGCTCAGCGGCACGACCAGATAATAGGCAATGGCGACGCCCGCAGTGAACAGGTTGATGGCCACAGCGCAGATGGCCGCAAACCGGCGACCGCGATACAGGCCCCATGCCAGCACCAAGGTCACGGCTGTGGGCAGCAGCGAGCGCAGAACCGCGCCAGGCATCGAAGCACGCAACAGGTCGAATTGCAGGAAGCAACCGCTGTGCGTGGCTCCGGCCAAGCATTTGGCCAAGGTGCCGTTGTCGACGGAAGCCGGGCTCATCAGTAGGCCGACCGTGCTCAACGGCCCGGCATGGTTATGCGAGGTGATGGAAATGACCGGCCCCAGCGCCAGCACCACGGCGATGGCGGCGAACATGCGACGTGCTTCGAATGAGGTGCTACGCAGCCAGTGCCAGCCGGTTTCGGCGTGCGCGGGTGGACCGGCCATCACACGGCCGGCGATGTGACCGAGCAATGCGGCGGCGAGAATGCAGTAGTCGCCGGGGTTGCCGCTGTAGAGCAGCGCGACCAGAATCGCCACATATCCGATGAGCCGGATACGCCGCCGCCACAGGTGGCCGCAAAAGGCGCTGGCCGCCATCAATGCGCCGACCGGCAGCACCAGCGGGCTCAGGGCAAACCGCATGCGGGAGACGAACTGGGAATCCTGGAACAGCCAACCGGCCGCCGCGCACAGGCCAAGGCCGATAATCGCGCCTGCAGCAGCGCAGGCGAGCGCAGCAGCAACGGTGCGGGTGCGACCCAGCCATGGCTCGGCGATGGAGAACATGACGAGCCACAGCACGGCATCAATGATGAGCTGGATCACGCCGCGCGCCAGGAACAACGAGCACACCAGTTTGCCGAGATCGAACTCGGCCATACTGGTGTCTAGGCGCAATGGGAACGCGAATCCGGCCATGGCGGCCACCAGCCATACCACCAAGTTCAGCACGACCAGCACCGTCGTGGCCACAACGGCCAGCCTATGTCCATCCACCCACTGCCGCGCGTCCTCGGCCAGTTCACGCCAGCTGTCCGCAACATGGCCGGATTTCGGCGCATGAGACTTGGACGCATGCGAGGTCTGCGGCTTCCTGCCGCCCTCATGCTGCTGTTCGTCGCTCATTGCAACACCTCCACTTGGTTGTAGTCCTTCAACGGTTGCGGCATCTCACCCAATCCGGTTCGTTCGCCGAACCAGTCAAGCCCGGCCCGCCAGACGGCTTGCACCGCATGCCAGTCATGTCCGGTATCCGGCACGACCAGTTCGGTGACGTCCATGCCGACTTTGCGTGCGGCTTGGGCAATCAGACGCATATTATGTATCGACTCTTTATCCCGTTCGCCCGCGCCGGAGAACAGCGCCTGGTCCGATGAGCCGGTGGCGGCAATCACATTGACCGGCACCTGTGCGTCATAAGCGGACTGGTCACCGGCGAAATACTCCTTGACCATCTTGGCGACCGTACCATTCGTCGGCTTGAGCTCACCGTCCACCGGCAGCATCGCGCCGTACAACTCAGGATGACGCGGGCCGAGCTGCGTGGTGCAGGTGCCACCCTGCGAGAAGCCGCCAATCGCCCACATCTTCGCCGACTTGGCCACAGGCAGATTCCTCTTGGCCCACACGACCACATCCTTGGTGAGATAGGTCTCGGCATTGCCTTGGGTAGTGTCGGCACACAGGCTGTTATGCGACGCCTCACCATTCTGGTCGGGCGCAATCACGATTGGCGCCAGACCGTCATGCTTGGCCGCATACGAGTCCATCATTGCCGCGATGTTGCCCGCGTCGATAAGGCGGCTCGGGCTGCCCGGCTGCCCGGCCATCAGTTCCATAACCGGCAACGTCGGAGGCATCTCGCTAAGCGCGGCGGGCGGCAGATAGATCATTGCCGGGCGCGCGGCGAAGTTCGATTTCGTATTGGGAATGGTGACAGTAAGCACCTTGCCGGTTTGCGGCATGTCGGGCAAATCGTTGCGCTGGGCACGCTTACGCCATTGGTCCACGCTCATCGCGGATTCGTGCACTTTGACCGAGCTCAGCGAAGCATATGGCGAATAGCCGACGAGGTTGCCAATGGTCTGGTATTCGCCATAGATCGAATCCACGCCGAGTGCCGTGGAGACCAGTATCAACGGCACCAGAATGATGGCGACGACGCGACGCAGTCCTTGGACGATCACGGCTGAGGCAATTACGAAGCCGACCGCCGCGATGCCGCCGGCGATGGTAAAGATCACCGGCCAGCCGAGCGAGACCTCGAATGCCATGAACACGTCGGATACCAACCATGCCGCCAACAGGCCTACAGCACCGGCGGCCACGGCGACGATCAATGACACGATTAGCGGGTGCATGCGATGCGCACGGTTCCGCTTGCCCACAACCAATCCGATCAGCAATACGAGTGCCGCCACTGCGGTCACGCCGAATATGGTCTGAGGAACGATTCCCCGAATCAGCGACAGCTCCATCAACGTCTTCCAGACGGAGTTCCTCATACCTTCACCCCCACGCTTCCCAAGAGCTCATGTAAGCCTATCGCGCAATTCAGGGAAGAGTGTCGGATTTCACAGAACATCCCGAGAGTTCTCAACCTTTATTCAGACTCTGTCCGGAACGCATCATCAGACGTCAGGGCATATGCTGGCAGGTATAACGAACGCGAACGAACAACGCCCGGCTTCCGCCAGCAAGCCCTCCAAGGCCAGCTCCGCTGCGGCCAAAAACGCTTACTAGACCCGCGTCTCCAACCCGCATCAGGCATGGTTGACCATCATCGGCACCGTGGCGGTTCTAGTGATTATCGTGCTGTGCCTCGGATTTTTTTGTGAACTGGGGATTGGCCGCCCTGTCCGTGATCATTCTGGTTCCGGGTGCGATTTCTCTGGCCATCCTCGCCAAGCACCCTGAATCCACCAGCGGACGCAGCATGTTCGGCATTTCCAATCCGGACGCCCTGCTTGACCCGATCCGCCGCCCGTCCGAGCGCCGGGGCAAGTGATTATGGTTTTCCACTACGCGGTGAACCTCCCACCGCGTAGTAAAAAGCCCACCACGCGGTAAGCGGGATTTGATGATTCGCGGAATTAAGCCGTTTTGAGACGCCTCGTGGTGGGCAATTCACATCGTGGTGGAGATTTCACTACGTGGTGGGGTCTGAGCGACGCGCGCTGACCAGATAGTTCAGCACCGAACCAGCGGCCACCAGCAACGCACCGCACCAGAACGGCAACGATAACGCCAATCCCAATAGCACCGCACTGGCCCCAGTGGAGAGCACCGGCGTGGCATAGGAGGCGATGGCCAGCCGCTCCATCGAGCCGTGCAGAATGCCGTAACCCCAGCAGGCATAGCCGCCGCCGATTGCGGCAGCCGCAATGAAGACGAACAGCCATGCGACCAGACTCGGCGGCTCTGCAGGCCAGCCCTGCCCGGAAGCAAAATGGATAATCCACAATGCCACGGCTACACACGGGAAGAACACCGAAGTGCCATCCACTCCATGTGACCAGGACGGTGTGAACACCGCATACACCGACCATGCGAGCGCGCCCGCAAAAGCCAACACATACGGCAGCGGATTATCAGCTATGTGTCCAGCGGCTGCCTGCCAGTCAAGCCCGGAATTACCACCAACCGCCAGCGCGACGCCAACCGTGGCCACAATCGCGCCCGGCAGCACCTTCCACACCGCATGCCTGCGACGGGATACGGCCGCCGCCAGAAGCACCATCATCGTGGGCCATAGGTAGTTGACCAGACTCACCTCCACCGACGAAGCGGCCATGGAGGCCAAACCGAGCGAAAGCGAAATAGACGATTCATAAAACACAAACAGCAGGCCGCCGATAATCAGATACTTCTTGGGGAACGCGCGGATCGGTGCCGGACGACGGAACACCAACAGCAGGATGCCGCCAACCGTATATATCAGGGCCGATCCGAGCGTGGCACCGAAGCTTTCAGACACGATGCGCACAGTGCCGGCCATGAAGCTCCACAGCACAATTGCCATCAGGCCGGCCGCAGTGGCACGGGAGGAAACAACATGGCCGCCGGAATGGCCGGCATGACTTGCCATCGGTGCCGGTGTGCCGCTTGCGTTGCGCGCGTCGTCTGCCATATGCATGTCCTCTCTTGCCTCGTTTCGAAGTCACTCTACCCACCGGATATGTACAGCGGCGGAACGGCACGCGACCGGAATAAGAACATGGCAAAACAGGGTGCTCAAAACAGCAAAATGCCGGGCAGGGTATACACCCTGTCCGACATTTGCATTGGCTATGTTTCCCGCCGTCTGTCACAATAGTCGGCGTTGAAAGCGTGGGACAGACAGCGCAGGGAACAGAGTCTAGTTTGCAATCGATTGCGCTAATCTCTCCCCCAGTCAGCTTCGCTGACAGCCTCCTCGTCAGAGGGGGCAACAAGCCCGATGCTGGACACCGGGCAAGCACACTACGAAGCTAAGCTTCAAGAGAGACTGAGCGCAACAATCTCAATCAGCCCTCAATTGCGATCCGATGCTTGGCCTCAACCTGCGGCTGAGCCTGCATCTTCGGCACCTGGACGCACAGCGTGCCGTTCTGGTAGCTGGCGTGGATGTCGGATTCCTTCACGTCATCGCCGACATAGAAGCTACGAGAGCACGAACCCATGTAGCGTTCGCGGCGCAGCCACTTGCCGGAATCGGACGCGCAAGCGCACTGCTCATCCGAGTCCTTACCTTCAGCAGCCGGATCCTTGTCTTCATGCTCGCTGCTGCGAGACGCGGACACGGTCAGATAGCCGTTGTTCAACTCAAGGTTGATGTCGTCCTTCTTGAAACCAGGCATATCGATGTCGACGTCGTAGCCCTTATCGGTCTCGCGCACATCGGTGGTCATCATGTTGGCAGGCATCGCAGCGCTCATCGCGTTGTCCGTGTTGCGCCAGCCCTCAAAGAACGGGTCATCGAACAGATCCGAGAACATAGTGTCATTCATCAAAGCCGGAAACATTGCCATAATCGGTACTCCTCGATTAGGAGAGAATCGGCTTGGCTACCAGCCGTCAACCCGTATCACGGGCTGGCAACGGTTATCGTGGCCGGTTCCGGAACCCTCCCGGGCTCTCAACCTTTGACCTTCACTTCACCCAATTCCAGAGCGCGGCAATCATTCCGGAGTTTTACCCACAGTGAAATTCTGATATATTCCACTCAATCAGTACGTGGCGCTGGCAATCATCGGATCGTCGTAGAAGCTCAGGATTCTCTCGAGGTACGGCTTGTAGATGGCGTTCGGCATCGAGAAAATCTCATGCAGCGATTCAGGGTAACGCACCATGTCCGCCTCGCCGCCGCCGTCCTTGACCAGTTGGACGAAACGGTTCTGCGGATTGTTGAGCACCCAGATATCGCGCCCGGACTGGAACAGCAGCACTGGCGTCTCCACTTCGGCGCAGGCGGTGGGGCTGAGCACAGCCCGGTTCATCTTCAGCGCTTGCCGCACCCATTCGAAGGCCGCACAATAGGTCTGATACTCACGGTTCTCGCAACGCAGTTTGAAATACCAGCGTTCACGCGCCTCGGAGGCGCCCTCGTTGCCTTCCATGGAGAATTCCGGGGTGAAGTCGGACTGTCCGAACACGCGCTTTTTGCCGAACCCCAGACCGCACAGCGCGCCGACCAGCACACGGGCCACGCCCAACGGCATACCAGTGGCGGGGGCGATCATCGGGGCGGAGAGCACCGCCTTGTCGAACAAGGTCGGATACTGCTCAAGCACCAGTGCGCCGATGCCGCCGCCCATCGAGTGGCAAAACAGGTTCAGCGGCATGCCGGCCGCGTACTGCTGGCCGATGGTTTCGGCGAAGCCGGCCAAATCGGCCACATATCGGCGCCAATCATCGATCCACACCATGCATGGGTTCTCGACGTCGCGGGAAGATTTGCCGTGCCCACGATGCTCGAGCACACATACCGAATAGCCGGCAAGCAGGAAGTACCAGACCAGCTCGTCATATTTTTCCGCGAACTCGGTGAACCCGTGGCTGATGACGATGGCCCCGCGGAAGGTGGCGGTGGCGCCTTGCTCGCGAATTGCGTCGAACTTGGCCGAGTCGTAGCACAAGTAGTGCAGTTGACCAGAGCGTCCGCCTGTATCCATAATGCCGGAAAGCGGCTCAATACCAGCCGATCGCTCGGCAGCGGACGGATCGTACCAGCCTTCATCTCGGCATTGCTCGAGGGCGGGCAGCACCACGTCCGTCATCGTTTCGGCGTACTTGTTTTCGTCGATCATCGTCACCTGCATATCCACTATCTTACGGCCAGCAAGCCTGCCGGAGCGGATTCTTATCGCCCACCACCTGTTGCGGTGGGCAAAACCTCGGACCAGTCGATGATTTGCCTCACTGAGAGGCCGTTAGCGAGGTAAAACCTCGAGCTAGTCGACAAAATGCCTCACTGAGAAGCCGCCAACAAGGCAAAACCTCGAACCAGCCGACAAAATGCCTCACTGAGAAGCCGCCAACAAGGCAAAACCTCGAACCAGCCGACAAAATGCCTCACTGAGAAGCCGCCAGCAAGGCAAAACCTCGGACCAGCCGACAAAATGCCTCACTGAGAAGCCGCCAGCAAGGCAAAACCTCGGACCAGCCGACAAAATGCCTCACTGAGAAGCCGCCAGCAAGGCAAAATTGTGAACGAACCGATGTATTGCTTCGTTGCCGGCAGCAACTCCCCCTGACCGTACAAGCGCGTAGGTTGGAAGCATGAGCGAAACCAATGATGTTACCGATGCAATCGCCAATCTGCCTCGTCGCAGGGCACGTACGCTGCGCTTCACCTGCGGAGCCCCGCGTTCCGCGCAAACCATAGGCGACGGTTCGCGAGCGCTGTTCCTGCGCTCCGACGGCCCCGAGGATCTCGTCACCGCATTGTGGCTGAGTTGGTTTGATGACTCGAGCGAGCATCACGAAACCAAGCTGACCGATCCGCGTGAGCTACTGGGCGCTACCGCTGATAGCGAAAATGTGCCGGCCGAGGAGAAAGCACGCCGCGAACGTGCCCGTGAAGGCGGCACTGGCATCGTGAGCTATTCCGTTGACGCCGATGGTGATCGCGTGGTGTTCACCATCAATGGTCGGCTGTTTCTGACGGAGATTGGCAACGATGCTGCAACTGGCGCGCCGACCAGTCGCACCCGCGAGCTGGCCGGCGAATGGCTGGACGAGGATCCGGCAATGTATACGCCGGTGCTCAACCCGTGCATCGCCCCAGACGGCGAGCATGTGCTGTACACCACCGGCACCTACTTGATGCTGGTCGACATTGGCGATTGGCCGGCTGAGGGTGAACCGTTCGAAGTGCCCGAAGGTGAGCTGGACAACGGCTTTGAAGTAGAGGCAGATGCCGAGGAATCCGCGCTGAGTGAGGGCCTGTACGGCGATGAGGAGGACGGCGACCAGCCGCTCACCGACCGTATCACCGCCATCTACGGCGTAAGTGTGGAGGACGAGGACGGCAACCCAGCTGAAAACACCTGGAAGATTGGTTTGGCCGAGTTTGTGGCCGGCGAAGAGATGGATCGCTATGACGGTTTCTGGTGGTCGCCGGATTCGCAGCATGTGCTATTCGAGTCCTTTGATACCGCCGATGAACCGACCTGGTACATCAGCGATCCGGCCAATCCCGAGACCGCTGCCACCGGTCGCCGCTACCCGCGCGCGCTGACCCGCAATGCCGATGTGTATCTGACCGTAATCAGCCTTGCGTTCGATGAGAACCACCGATACGCCGGCATCACCGGCAATGCTGATGTGACATGGGATCGCGAAGCCTACGAATATGTGGCTGCCGTGAATTGGCAGCGCGGCCATGATCCTCTGGTGCTGGTGCAGAACCGCCGCCAGACCCGCGATCAGGTGCTCGAGGTGGCGGTTGAGACCGCCGAAGAGCCGGAGGCGCTGAGCGATGACGTTGCCGCCACTTGGGCTCAGGCAGCCAGTGCCGATCAGAGCGAGAGGATTGTGGAAACTGATGTCGTGGAGTTCGGCGGCGACAACGAAATCGGCGAGACCTCTTCATTTGCATCGTCCGCCCCGACGCTCGGCGCCACCCGCGTACTTGAGGAGCATGCGAATGAGCAATGGATCGATCTGATTCATGGCACGCCCGCCTACACGACAGATGGCCGTCTGGTGTGCTCGTTGAACGACATGGGCACCGATACCAACCGTCTGACCGTGGATGGCCGGCCGTTCACGCCCGCCGGCTGGAATGTGCGCACTGTGCTCGATGTGACTGATACCGACGTGCTGGCTGTAGTGCAGCGCGCGCCGGAGATCGCCCCCGAGGTGCCGCCCGCATGGGCCGAGTCCAGCGATGACGACGGCACCACCAACGGTGCCGGCGCATCCGACGAGTCCATCGCGTCCATGATTGGTGGGCATGATGCTCGAAGCTTCGACGTGGTGAGCATCGATTACAGCGGCGATATCACACCCGTGACCACTGTGCCTGGCCAGTGGACCGCCTCGCGCGCCGAGCGCGGCATGGTCGTTTCCGGTCGCGACATGACCCATGCCAATGCTCAGATGTTCCACATCCTTGGCTCCCCTCTCCGAGGGGAGCTGGCCGCGAAGCGGACTGAGGGGAGCGCACCGGTGACGACCGAGACTCCGCTCAATCTCCCTACGGCCGACAGTTCCTCCCAGGGAGAAGGACCAGCAGAAGCCACTATCGCCAGCACCGCTGCCGAACCCGGATTCACGCCGAACGTCACCTTTACACGCCTCGGCGAGCACCAGATGTACACGGCGATTATCGCGCCAAGCCCCGAAAGCCCTTACGCGCACGCCGATAAGCTGCCGGTGCTGATGAAGCCGTACGGCGGCCCAGGATTCCAGCAGGTCATCGCCTCGCAGTTGTTCTACTGGGAAAGCCAGTGGTGGGCCGATCAAGGCTTCCTGGTGGTTACCGCAGACAATCGCGGCACCACCGGTCGCGGCCCGGCTTGGGATCGCGAAATCTTCGAAAACATGAAGGACGTGACGTTGGCCGATCAGGTCGAGGCCGTCAACGCTCTGCCCGAGGCCATCGCCAAGCTGAACGCCGACCGGGGACTCTCGACGCAGTTGACCGAGGGCGATTTAGCCAAGGCTGAGAACCGTCCATCGGCGCCTTGCGCCACCTCCCGCAAGCGGGAGGCAATTCCTATGCCCGACCTCGATAAGGTGTGCATGATCGGCTGGTCCTACGGAGGATTCCTCTCCGCGTTGGCCGTGCTGGACGCACCCGACGTGTTCAAGGCCGCCTGCGCCGGTGCCCCGCCCACCGACTGGACGCTGTACGACACGCACTACACCGAGCGTTATCTGGGCCTCGACCCGGACGTGTATTACCGCAACGGCATCGTTCAGGACGCGCCGAAGCTCACACGCCCACTGATGCTCATCCACGGCTTTGCCGACGACAACGTCACCATCGCCCACAGCCTGCGTCTCTCGCAAGCCTTGATGGCAGCAGGCCGTCCGCATACCTTCCTGCCGCTGACGGGCATCACCCATATGACCAACGACGAAACGGTGGCCGAGAATCTGCTCACACTCCAGCGCGACTTCCTACGCGAGGCGCTGTCCTAATCCCCTCCAGTGGGGCAAAACCGCCATGAACTGGCTGTTCCGCCCCACTGAAACATACTCAGTGGGGCGATTCTGCCAGTACATGGCAAGTTGACCCCACCAGCAAGCCCTCAGTGGAGACGTCTTACCAGATACTGGAAGATTTGCCCCACTGAGACGCTTTCAGCGAAGCCAATACACCACGAACTGGTGGTTTTGCCCCACTGGCAGCTCCCCAGCAGGGCAAAACCGCCAGCATCTGGATATTTTGCACCGCTGAGAGGCCAGTAGTGGGGCGCACCCGCCACAAACTGGCTGTTCCACCCCACTGAGATGTGCCAAACGACACATCACGCCCTCTTTTCCTGTCTATTTTTTGGAAATTTTGCACTCATCGCCGGCAAACGGGCCTGTTTTTACCCCCCATATTCCTACAGCCGCGTAGGATAGGTGAAGATTAGAAAGGGAGGACTATGAGCGTTCTCGACCGTTTTGAAAAAAGCGTGGAGGGTGCAGTCAACGGAGTATTCGCCAAATTCGGCTCCAAAGACCTGCAGCCTGTCGACCTCTCCAGTGCGCTGGAGCGTGAAATTGATGCCGAAGCCATGCCTGTGGGCCGTGACCGCACGGTGGCCCCGAATGAATACCGTTTTAAGCTGAGCACTCCGGACTTCGACCGCATCGAAGCATGGGGCAGCGAAACTTTGGCCAACGAGCTTGCCGACAACCTCACCGAGTACGCCAAGAGCCAGCATTATGCCTTCGTGGGCCCGGTCGTAGTGATCTTTGAAGAAGACCTGGATCTGTCCAAGGGCAATTTCAACCTCGCCTCCGAATCCGTGCAGGGCAACGCCGTGCCTGTCACCACAGACACCCAGACCGAAGACAGCCCCGTGCTCGAGGTCAACGGCAACCAGTACCTGCTCACCAAAGACAAGACGATGATCGGCCGCGGCTCCGGCTGCGACATCGTCATCGATGATCCGGGCATCTCCCGCAAGCATCTGGAAATCGACATCACGGACAACGGCGTAATCGCGCGCGATCTTGGTTCCACCAACGGCACATACGTGGAAGGCCATCAGGTTCCCGCCGCCACGCTGCTCGACGGCAACACCATCACCATCGGCCGCACGCGCATCCTGTACTGGGCCTCCGCGCAAGCGCAGGAGTAGTCGAGCGCCCCGCCCGAAAGTCATCTATCTATGACCGAACTGACATTCGCCCTGCTCAAGTATGGATTCCTCATCCTACTGTGGGTTTTCATATGGCTGGCGGTACGTTCGTTGCACAAAGACATCGAGACGTTCAGCCCGCGCATCTCTCGTTCTCGCCGTCGCCGCGAACGAGAGATGCACAAGGAGAAGGCCGAGGCGCCACAAGCACCGGTCTCCCGTGCCACTTCGTCCAGCGCGCCGGTTGCCTCCGGAAACGTCAACCCCACTTTGCTGGTGATTATTGACGGCCCGCTGGCCGGCAGTTCCGTGCCACTCACCGGAGCCGAAATCGGCTTGGGCCGCGCCGCGTCAAATACCGTGGTCTTAGACGACGAATTCGTGTCTTCCCACCACGCCCGCGTCTATCGCGATCCCAGTTCCGGCCAGTGGGCTATTGAAGATCTGAACTCCACCAACGGCACCGTGGTCAATCAGCAGCGCATCAGCCAGCCCACCATTCTGCCCGCTCGCGTCCCCGTGCGCATCGGCGCCACAACCTTTGAACTGAGGTAGCCGCATGCCTAATTCCGCCGCTTCACAACCGCTGTTCCTGTATTCCACCACTGTGTCCGACGTGGGCACCGTGCGTGCGAACAATCAGGATTCCTCCTTCGCCGGCGAGCATCTGATCGCCATTTGCGATGGTATGGGCGGTCATGCCGGCGGCGACACGGCATCTTCCATCGCCATCCGGTCTCTGGCTCATATTGAGCAGGACGATACCGGCGGTGATGTCGAGGTCATCTCCCGCATGATGGAAACCTCCGTTATGGCCGCGCATGACGCCATCGTCGGCAAAGCCAAGCGCGAACGCAAGCTCGCCGGCATGGGCACCACCGTCACTGCAGTGGCATTGGTCGCCGGCTACTGGGTAGTGGCGCATATCGGCGATTCCCGCGCATACCTGCTGCGCGACGGCCACCTGAGCCGCATTACCTGCGATCACAGCTATGTTCAGCACCTGATCGACACCGACCGCATCACACCTGCGGAGGCCAAGAACCATCCGCAACGCAATGTCGTTATGCGCGTGCTCGGTGATTTCGACATCGACCCGCACCCGGACATCTCCATTCGCAAGGCCCACCCCGTGGATCGCTGGCTGCTGTGCTCCGACGGCCTGTGCGGCGTACTGGAAGACTCCACCATCAAAGAGACGATGACCGCATTGGCCGATCAAGGCGAATGCGCGCAACGCTTGGTGCAGATGGCCCTACGCGCCGGCAGCACCGACAACGTCACCGCCGTGATTGCGGACGCCACGCTGGCTTTGGATGCCGACGCCTTCGATCTGCCACATCAGACCCCGCTGGTGGGCGGCGCAGCCAGCCGCAGCCTGGAGCCGATTGCCGATATCGTCAACGAACCGGTGGCCACCGCCCCTGCGCTGAGGGACGATCATTCGCCCGCCAAACGCGCTGCGGCACTGATGCAGCCAGCGGACACGCAACATAACGATGCAGCGCCAGCCAGCGCGGAGCCATCCACCACCCGTGTGGTGCAGCCCTCCGCCGTCCGCGAGGAGACCGGCGAGCGCGATAACCCGGATACTGGCGAAATTCCGGTAGTGCAAAAGCCTGACGGCCGTCTTTCCGCGGACCCGAACGATCCCGAGGTGGCCAAGGCCATCAGGGACGAGCACGTGGAGCAGAAGAAAGCCACACGTGCCAAGCATCAGCGGAACCGATTGGCCATAGTCATCACCATTCTTCTGGCTGTGGCGGTGCTGTTCGGTGCCGGCACCGGCACGTACATGTGGAGCCAGACCCGGTATTACGTCGGCAACAGCAACGGCAAAGTGGCTATTTACCAAGGCGTACCTACTAATCTGTTCGGCTTGGCGCTGTCTCATGAGGTTTCCAGCACCTCGATTACCGTGTCGAATCTGCCGCAGACTTGGCGCGATCAGCTCAATCGGGGTATTTCGGTGGGCTCCTTGGACGAGGCCCAATCGCATGTGGGCATTATTCGTAGCGAAATGAACAAGTTCAAGAAGCAGCAGGAGAGCGAGCAGGCCAAGAAGTCCACATCCAGCAACTCGTCAGGCTCATCCAACTCGTCCACTTCCGGCAATACCAACAAGTCCGAGTCCGGCATTGGGGCAGCCGACGACGCCACCACGGGAGGATCGCAATGATCGCTACCCGTTTCCGCCAAATTGCGCTGCTCCTGCTTGCCGTGGCTATCAGCGCGCTGGCGTTCATCCAGATGTTCCAGCGCACCACCGGCGCATTCCCCGTGCAATACGCCATCATGTTGTGCGCGGCGGCCGCACTGTTCCTCGTGTTCTGTGGGCTGACCGCCCGCTTCCAGCCGTATGCCAGCCAATCCATCATGCCGTGCGTACTGCTGCTCACCGCCACCGGCATCACGATGATCGCCCGCATCGACCAGAGCGAGGGATGGGATATCGCCAAGCGCCAGATCATATGGCTGTACGTTGCTTTGGTGCTTTCGACGCTGATCATCGTCTTCCTGCGAGATTACCGCGTTCTCAGGCGCTTTTCCTACGTGTCGATGGTGGTGGGTCTGATACTGCTGCTTTCCCCCATGCTGCCGGTTATCGGCACAGAGATCAACGGCGCTCGTATCTGGGTGCGCATTCCAGGCCTCGGCAGCTTCCAGCCCGGTGAATTCGCCAAACTTTTTCTCGCGTTCTTTTTTGCCGCCTATCTCTTCGATCATCGCGATCAGCTGGCTGTCGGCGGCAAAAAGGTGCTGGGATTGCAGCTGCCCCGCATCAAGGACTTAGGCCCTATCATCGTGGTGTGGATCGCCTCGATGGGAGTGCTCGTCGTGCAACACGATCTGGGTACCTCGCTCATGTTCTTCGCCATGTTCGTGGCCATGCTGTACACGTCCACAGGCCGCAAAAGCTGGATCGTCATCGGTCTGATCACCTTTGCCGCAGGCGCGATGCTGGCCGCAAGCATGTTCAGCCATGTGGGTTCGAGAGTCGATGCATGGCTGCACCCGTTCAGCAATGAACAGTACACCAAGTCCCCCGGCGGCTCTTGGCAGCTGGTCACCGGCATTTTCGGCCTGGCATCTGGCGGCATGATCGGTACCGGTCTGGGCCAGGGACATCCATCTCTGGTCACCTTCGCCAACTCCGATTTCATCTACGCCTCCCTCGGCGAGGAGCTCGGCCTGGTGGGCGTCATGGCTATTCTGATGCTCTACCTGATCATCATCGCTTCCGGCTTCATCGTCGCTATGAAAATCAAGGACGGTTTCGGCAAGCTGCTTGCTTCCGGACTGGTGTTCACCATGGCTTTCCAGGTATTCACCGTGGTCGGCGGCATCACGCTCGTCATTCCGCTTACCGGCCTGACCCTGCCATATATGGCAGCCGGCGGTTCCAGTCTTATCGCCAACTACATTCTTGCGGCGTTGCTTATCGTCATTTCCAATTCGGCGAACCAGCCGGAGCCTGAGCTGACTTCAGATACCTTCCAGCATGAAGCGCTTGCGGCGTTGCGCAACAAGGAGCTTAAGGCCCGCGCACGCGCCACCGAGCCCATTGTCCGCCCGCGTGTAGCCTCGGCCACGCCGCACGACGTGTCTGAGGAAGCAAACGACCCGCAGATTCCAAACACCGCTGAGGAACCCGAGTACACGGTCCGTACCGGGGTCCTTCCCTCGGTGCCCCAGGTGCCATCCATGCCTCCTGCCCCACCGGTGCCGCAGATCCAGACGAACTTCCCCATCGACACATCCAACGGAGGTGAACGCGCATGAACAAATACCTGCGCCAGCTGTTTACCGCCGTCATCGCTCTGTTCGTGGTACTCGGCCTGTCATCTACCATCATCATGGCCATCAGCTCCAGCACGCTGAACAACGACTCTCGCAACGCCCGTGCCCTCTACCATCAGCTTGGCGCTTATCGTGGCGCCATTTTGGCCTCCGACGGCACGGTAATGGCTCAATCGGAGCCGGTAAATGACGCATTCAAGTACCAGCGCACCTATTCGAATGGACCGCTGTACGCACCGGTCACCGGATTCTTCTCCATCAACCAGACTGCGGATCGCGGCCTGGAAGCCTCGCGCAGCATGTTGCTTAGCGGCGAGGCCGACTCGCTGATCTGGCAGCGCGCCAAGGCCATGCTGACCGGCAGCGCCAATCAAGGCGCGTCCATCGAGACGTCAATCAACCCCAAGATCCAGCAGGTCGCGTACGACCAGCTCGGCACCAGGGACGGCGCCGCCGTGGCCATCGAGGTGAAAACCGGCCGCATCCTTGCCATGGTGAGCACCCCCAGCTACGATCCGAACCAGCTGGCCACCCATGATTCCGCTGCCGCCGCCAAGACGTACAACGAGCTTGCGGCAGGCGGCGATAGCCCCCTGATCAACCGCGCCACCTCACAGCTGTACCCGCCCGGCTCCCCGTTCAAGACCATCGTGGCATCCGCCGCGCTGGAAACCGGCGATTACCAGACGGATACGCAGATTCCGGCAGGCAGCTCATACACGCTTCCCGGCACCAACACCCAGCTGCCGAACTCCGTGTACCAAGCCAACGGCACTGACGGAAAGATTTCGCTGCAGGACGCGATTACCTGGTCCTCGAACACCGCTTTCGCCCAGCTTGGCGTGGCTCTGGGACAAGACAAGGTCAGCGATATGGCCACCAAGCTTGGCTTCGGCAGCACCATTACCATTGACGGCACCGAGAACACCGGCACCCCGATGACAGCCACCGCATCGACGTTCCCGTCCAGTTCCACCGCCGACAAACTGGCATTGGCCTCCATCGGCCAAGGCGACAACACGGCCACGCCGTTGCAGATGGCAATGGTCGCCCAGGCCATCGCCAATGACGGTAAGCTGATGCGTCCCACCCTGGTGGATCGCGTACGCGCCTCCGATCTGACCGTGCTTTCCGAAACCAAGTCGCAGGTCATGGCCGAGGCGTTTAGCAAGGATACTGCAGACAAGCTCACCACCATGATGGAAAGCGTGGTTACCAAGGCCAACCCGACGCTTGCCATCAATGGCATATCTGTGGCCGCAAAAACCGGTACTGCACAAATCGGCATCGATAACAGCAGCATCGACGGCTGGGTTATCGGCTTCGCGCCGGCAGACAATCCGCAGATTGCCGTCGCAGTGCTGGTGCATAACACAGATTTGTACGGTTCGTTCGCCGCAGGCCCGATTATGCGCGCGATGATTCAGGAGGCGCTGCAGCAATGAAACTCATCGAAGGACAGCTCATTCACCGCCGATACCGCCTTGACGCGCGCCTTGCGCAGGGCGGCATGGGCGAGGTCTGGAAAGGCTACGACATCCAGCTCGGACGCGAGGTGGCCATCAAGGCTTTGCGTTCGGACATGACCAATGCTGAGGCCAAGCTTCGCCGTCTGCGTGCCGAGGCCCACAACTCCGCCAACCTGGCGCATCCGAACATCGCCGCCTTGTTCGAATACTATGAGCATGATGGCATCGGATTCCTCATTATGGAATACGTGCCCTCGAAGTCGTTGGCCGATTTGTTCCACGAGAAGGGCGCGATGGATCCCATCGAACTGCTGCCCATTCTCATCCAGACCGCGCGCGGCCTGTTCATCGCACACTCGCACGGCGTGATTCACCGCGATGTCAAGCCGGCCAACATCATGGTCTCCGATAGCGGCGAGGTGAAAATCACCGATTTCGGCGTCAGCTATTCCACCGGCCAGGGTCAGATCACCCAAGACGGCATGGTGGTGGGCACCGCGCAGTACATTTCGCCTGAGCAGGCGCAGGGCCAGCAGGCCACGCCGCAATCCGACATCTATTCTCTGGGCGTGGTGGCCTACGAAGGGCTCGCCGGCCACCGTCCGTTCACCGGTGCCACTGCGGTGGATATCGCGGCCGCACACGTGAACAATGCCGTGCCTCCGCTGCCCGATTCTGTGGATATCCAGCTGCGTGAATTCGTGATGTCCATGCTGGCCAAAGATCCGCTGGACCGTCCTAAGGACGCTCTGGTGGTGTCCCGCACACTGGCCCGCATCGAACGTCGTCTGCTTGACCAGCAGACCGAAATGACCGACAGCACCATGATCACGTCCGGTAGCCGTCTGCCCCGTAGGGTGTCGAGCACACCGCGCATCGTTATGGAGGCTCCGGCCTCATTATTGGGAGGGAATAAGCAATGAGCAGCAATATGCCTACTGCACTGGCCGATGGCCGATACCAGCTCGGCCAGCTCATTGGCCGCGGCGGCATGGCTGAAGTCCATGTCGCTCTCGACACCCGCTTGGGGCGCACCGTCGCCATCAAGATCATGCGCGCGGATCTGGCCAACGACGACATATTTCTGGCCCGCTTCCGCCGTGAGGCGCACGCGGTCGCGCAGATGAACAACCCGAACATCGTGAACATCTACGATTCCGGCGAGGAGACGGTCACCGCCGATAACGGCGACGTGGAGCATCTGCCGTACATCGTGATGGAGTACGTCAAGGGCCAGACCCTGCGCGACATCATCAAGGTGAACGGCGCCTTGAGCCAGCGCGACTGCGAGCAGGTAATGCTCGGCGTGCTAAACGCCCTCGACTACTCGCATCGTATGGGCATCATCCACCGCGACATCAAACCCGGCAACATCATGATTTCCGAGCAGGGCGTGGTCAAGGTCATGGACTTCGGCATCGCCCGCGCACTGGACGACTCGGCCGCCACCATGACCCAATCGCAGGGCGTGGTGGGCACCGCACAGTACCTGAGCCCCGAGCAGGCACGCGGCGAGACCGTGGACATGCGTTCCGACCTGTACTCCGCCGGCTGTGTGCTGTACGAGATGCTGACCGGCCGCCCGCCGTTCACCGGCGATTCCGCCGTGGCCATCGCATACCAGCATGTTTCCGAGGTGGCCACGCCGCCTTCCGCCGTGGTGCCGGGCCTGCCGAAGATGTGGGATTCGATCTGCGCCAAGGCCATGGCCAAGGATCGCCAGAACCGTTATGCCACTGCTTCCGAGTTCAAGAACGATGTCTTGACCTATATGAACGGCGGCGTTCCGGTGGCAGCTGCGTTCAACCCCCTGACCGACCTCTCCAACATGAAGGCCCGCAGGGATGCCGAGCGCGACCTGCCGACCGCAGCTCTGGGACAGCCTCAGCAGCCTACGCAGGCATTCAATCCGGTAACCGGCCAATTCGAGCAGATCTCGGCCACCAATGGCACCAATGCCGCAAACGTCAAGTCGCGTGCCGAGCAGCGTGCGGCTGCGGCCAAGGCCAAGAAGCGCAAGCGCATCATTATTGGTGTGGTTGTGGCATTAATCGCGGTTGTCGCCATCGTGGTTGGCGTAGCGTTTGCCATGAACGGGTCGCATACGTCCACCGAAGAGCTGATCGCCATACCTGAATGCACCGCATCCACATCCAAGGACGGCATGGACGCCAAGCTCAAGGCGGCGGGATTGACGATGGTGGAGAAGCGTGACACCGATTCCACCGAGCCGGAAGGTACATGCACGCGAATGAGCCCCAAGGCCGGCACCAAGGTGGCCAAGGGTTCCAAGGTGCAGGTATGGTTCTCGGCCGGACCGCAGTCCATCTCCATTCCGGACGTTTCCAAGCGCACTCAGGATGAGGCCCGCAATATCCTCAAGGATGCCGGCTTTGAAGTGAACTCCGTGGTCAAGACCGAAGACAGTGATTCCGTGGCCAAGGATCTGGTGACCCGCACCGATCCCGCCAACGGGCAGTCCGCCACCAAGGGCTCGTCGATCACCCTGTGGGTGTCCACCGGCATGACCAAGGTGCCGAACAACCTGGTGGGCCAGGCAAAGGATGCCGTGCTGCAGCAGTACAACGACAAATTCAACTTCACCGTGGAATCCGAGAATTCCGATTCGGTGCCTGCCGGATCGATTACCCGCGTGGAGCCCGGCTCCGGTTCCTCCATCGAACAGGGCGGCACCATCACCATTTGGGTATCCGCCGGCAAAAAGCAGGCCACCGTGCCGACCATTGCCGCCGGCACCAACTACGCGACTGCAAAACTCACGCTGGAGGCAGCCGGGTTCACTGTACAGGTCAGCGGACCAAGCGACAACAACGCAGTGGTGGTCAGCACCGATCCGGCTGGCGGTTCGCAGGTCGATGAAGGCTCGACTGTCACCATCACGACCAAGGCTGGGGCCAGTAGCAATACCAACAACAGCAGTGGTGGCAACACCAACAACGGGCAATAGCCCGTCTCGCGACCGATGATGAGCATTGACCCCCGCTAGCGATACCTGCTAGCGGGGGTCAATCATTACTCGTTACTTCGTGACCTTGGGCTGCAATCCGGCGGATTTAGCCACGGCGTTATCCTGCCCGCACACCTTCAGCCAATTGGCCAGCAGACGGTAGCCATCCTGCGTCATCACGGATTCCGGGTGGAACTGCACCGCATACATCGGCTTGTCCTTGACCCTCACGCCTTGGATGATGTGGTCATCCTGCGTCCATGCCGTGACCTGCAGCGTATCCGGCACCGAATCGGGCTCAACGGCCAGCGAATGGTATCGGGTGGCGGTCATCGGGTTGGTCACGCCCTCGAAAATCTCATCATCGATATGCTCCACCAAGCTGGTCTTGCCGTGCATGATGGTGGGCGCATGATCCACTGTGCAGCCATAGACCTCAGCGAGCGCCTGCAGACCCAGGCACACGCCGAACATCGGCACACCGGTGGCTGCGCACAGACGAATCATATCCTCGCTGGCACCGGATTCGGCGGGAGCGCCAGGGCCGGGGGAAATCAGCACGCCGTCGTAGCCGTCCAGAACACCGGGCGCGGCGGGATCGATGGCATCATTGCGCACCACGTCGACCGTGGCACCAAGCGTCTTCAGATAACCGACAATCGTATATACAAAGGAATCGTAGTTATCCACCACCAGGATGCGTGCGGAATCGGTCATACTGCTCTCCTTGAAAAACCTATGCTGCAAGCCATACTACAGCGCTTTGCCGTGCTTGCACCCGAACATGCGCACGGTCTAGTTGGACACCACGAAGTTCGACATTTGCTGCAGGAACGGGATGTTGGCGGCCGCCCAGGGGAATACCCACTGGAACAGGGCCGCGGCACCGGCAAACAGCAGCACAGCCAGCAGTAGCCAGCGGATTGGCGCCACGCCTGGCTGCAAGCGCAGCAGCGTGCCATAGATGCTGGCATCAGGGCGGCGGCGTTCGCCCAGACGAATCGCCTTGAGCACCGGCCAGCGCCAGGCCACGGCGGCGGCAATGAACAGAATCAGCCATGCCCCCAGTGCGCCATACACCACCTTGTCCAAAGAACCGATCTTGGAAACCAGGGACGGGGTCTCCTTGGTGGCAAAACGCACCTCACCGGACGAATCGGTGGTGGTCAGTTCCTTGGGCACGCCATCAGACACCTTGGCCCAATATGCGAGCTCGCCATAGCTGATCCATCGGTGGGTCGGAGTGCTGTACTTCGGCTCGCAAGTGGTCAGGGTGATCATGCGTTTGGTGGGCTCCACGCTGGAGTTCTCCGGGTTGGGCGCAATCACGTATATGTCGGTGGGCGGCACAATCTTATGGCGCGTGTAATGGTAGACGTACCAGTAATCCTTGGTACGGATGATGATCGGGTCGCCTTCCTGCAGTTTGTCCACGTCGCCAAGCGGCTGTCCGTAGCCATTACGATGGCCAGCTACGGCAAAGTTGCCGACCTGACCAGGCATCTGGGTGTCTTGATAGTGCCCCAGACCGTGCCGGTTCAGTTGCTCCAGCGTGGTGCCCTCCACCAAGTTGCGGTGCCACTGAGAACCAAAACGAGGGATGTACACCTGTGCGATCAGATCGCCATACGCCGGTTTTTCGGGCTGGACCGGCGGATCGCCTTCCTGCGCCTCGGCCACCTTGACATCACCGCCGTTGTTGCTGGGGTCGGACCAATTCACGGATTGCGTGGTCTCATTCTGGACTTGTTCGGCTTCCACGCCGGTCCACCACATCTGCCAGACGATATAGAGCGCGCATATCGCAGCGGCGGTCAGCAACAGTTCCGCAATGATGCCCAGCACCTGCCATAATGCGCCGCGCCTCGGAGCGGATGGCCTGCGACGCGAGTCACCGCCGCGCGATGGCTGCACTGATGCGGCACTGCCTGCGCCCGCTGCGTATGCAGGCACATTATCCATCGCGATGCTGGCGTCGCTGCTATGGTTGCCGTGCCTCATTGTTGGGCGTTCTCCTCGTCCTTGGACTGCGTCTCATTCACCGTGGCATATTTCAGCTGCTGCAGCAAGGCCGCGGTGGACGGAAAATTAAGATCGTCCTTGTTCTCCACTTTGTAGCCGATGCCGAATGCGGTCACATATTGCTTAAGAATGGTGATGGCTTCGGAATCGTTCAGCGCCTTGCGCATGGAGGCCTGATCCCCGATGGCCGAGATGGTGAATGGCGGCGCGTATTTCTTACCATGTATGGACAGCACGTTGCCGGAACAGATTACGGCCGAATTGAACAGCACGCGCTGATCCATAATCATCATCGCCTCGGCGCCGCCCGCCCACAGCGCGTTCACCACGGATTCCACATCCTGCTGATGAATCACGTAATCGTTGATGTTGGTGGTCGAACCGCTGTTGTTGACTGCGGTTTCCCACAACGGCGAATCGTTGAGGGTTACGGTAACACCAGCGCCCTCCAGCTCGGGCATCATAAGGCTGTTGTCGCTGCTGTCTCCCTGGCTGCTTTGATCGCCGGCATTCCGGTCGCCGGAACCCAGCACATCGGTGAGATTGGTCACCTGCCGCTGCAAATCGTTCACGTCATTCTGCAGTTGGTTGACCTCGCTGACGCCTTGTTCCACCAGATCTGCCGTGTCATTGGTAACGGTCGCCGTACGGTTCACGCGTACGTTGGTGCTCAGCAGAAAACCAGTCAGAGCGACGACGACGAACACCGCAACGCCTCCCAGCAGAGAGCGCTTCGTGCTGTGTTTGCCTACGTGCCTGGACATGATTTCCCATCTTTATACGCGGCGAGTTTACTGGTTTCGAGTGTAGCCACTATTATGACTTTTAGCCTACTGAATGGAGACTATGCTGATGGCTGACGAAGAGCTGCACGAAACCGACTCGAACGACCAGAAGGACTGGCAGGGCGAGACCTCATCTGAGGCCGCCACGGACGATGCCGCCAAGTCCGAGAACGCTGCGGACGAGACCGCTGCAGAGGATGAGAACTACGGCGTTGACATGGAGAAGGTCGAAGCTGTCCTGAACGCCACTGCCGACAAGGCCACGCTGACCCCGCAGATGCAGCGCATGATGAGCCGTCAGGCGGAGAACACCAAGCGCGTTGAGGAGACCATCAAGGGCACCAAGTCCAACCCGCGTTGGTTTGTTCCGGTATTCTGCGCATTGATGATCATTGGCCTGATTTGGTGCGTGGTGTACTACCTTTCCCCGTCCGGTTCCTGGCCGATTCCGAATATCGGCGCTTGGAACCTTGCCATCGGTTTCGCCCTGATTATGATTGGCTTCCTGATGACTATGGGCTGGCGCTGAGTTCGCCTATCGTCTTATTACGAAAGCCGGTTCTGCTTGCGAGCAGGGCCGGCTTTTTGCGTTTTTGTCTTGCGACGGGTGCCGAGCCGCCTTTGTCAGCAGATCCGGCGTACGGCACATTGTTGTTCCATTATGGCAATTGCCGCCGCTCCGGCCTCCTTCGCCCTCGCGCAGTCACTTACCCACAACTATCCACCGGTTATCCACTAGTTATCCACATTGTTATCCACCTGCTGTGGATGAATTACACGCGTGTAGTTTTCCACAGAATGTGGAAAACATAGTGGATAACTAGTGGATAACAGGCTCTTTTTGGTGCATAACCGGTGCACAAACGGTTGCCGAGGCGGGAAATCATTGGATAACATCGCGTCTCTTTCCTAAGTTATCCACAGACATATCCCTTGAATTACGGGATTATGGCCAACTTATCCACATAAGTTATCCACCGTCTTATGCACTCTCATGCACAGTTGTGCACAAGTCGACAAGATGATCGGACACTGCCCCGGAGGAATCCACAACGGTATCAGCGCCACATCCAGCCATATGGATTGGCAAAATTGCACGCCACGATAAGCGCGATGACCAACACGGTCACCGACCAGCCATACACCTGCATACGCCAGGCAAGGCTTTTGCCTCGCCAAGGCCGGATGCCGCCGATCAGCAGCCATGTCAGCAAGCCACCCACCACAAAGCCACCGACATGCGCCTGCCAAGCCACACCGCCAACCACAAACGGCAGCGCAAAGTTCACCGCCATCCATATCAGCATCGAACGGATATCCGCCCCGATGCGGCGATATACCACCAGCAATGCGGCGAACAAGCCGAACAACGCCCCTGAAGCCCCGTAGGCGGCCGTTTGCCAGCCTTGGCCGCCAGGGGCCACGACAGCCCACACCATCACGCCCAGCGCGCCACCAAGGCCGGAAATCATGTACAGCCCGAGGAATCGCCAGTGACCGATGAGCCGTTCCAGCACCGGGCCGACCGAATACAGCGCAATCATGTTGAACAGGATGTGCAGTATTGAGTTGGGCGAATGGAGAAACATCGAGGTGACGATGGCCCACGGTTCAGCCAACATTGTGGCTGGTGCCAACATGCCACGGTAGATCAGCCAGTTCTGCAACGTCGGCGACAAGAAACCCAGCAGTACCTCCACCAGCCATACTGCTGTGCATGCGGCAATCAGCGCCCAGGTCATCACCGGGCCGCCGTGCTCCCATTGGTAGCGGATTTCTTGTTTGGTAGGCATATGCATGTGCCCACTGTATCCAACGCGCCGGATGCTCGGAGCTACTATGCCATGAGCAATACATGCGATAGGTGTTCCCCACCCAATCGTCACAAACGACGGCATAGAATGGGGTGCAGAGTCGGTTTGAATGGGCATACCGACCAGATGTCCTCACAGAAAGGAGCCGTCATGGAGAGCAAGTCTTCTAACGGTTGGAAGTTCTTCGCACTGCTATTCGGCGCGGCACTGGCAGCAGTAGTTGGCCTGTACATCTACAAGCAGCAGAACCCGGATTATGATCCGTGGGAGGAGCCGTGGGAGAACAGCTCCTCGCCAGTTGACTTGGGCCTGAACAAGGCCGAGGACGAGGCCGACGGCGAGCAGCCTGCAGTTGAGGCTCCGGCTGAGGCGGCCTGATAGCCCACACAGTCTTTCAACACACGAAGGGCCCTGCAACCAACGTATGAAGTTGGTTGCAGGGCCCTTTGGCGTTTAGCTAGATCTTCGCCCCCGCTGGCGGGGGCTGTCAGCACAGCTGACTGGGGGTGGTCACAGAAAAACCACCCTCGGTCTGGCTCTGCCAGCCAGCTCCCGCCAGCAGGAGCCAGGTATCAAGCCAGCGGAGCGAGCGCGATTGCGCGTGCGGCCTCAAGGCGCACCGAGGAAAGGCGTACGAAGGTACGTCGACCGAGGAGCAACGCCGCGAGGACGCTCCGCAATCACGCGAGCGGAGCGGTGTGCCAAATGCGCTCGAGGTAATCCTCCATGGAGCGGTCGGAGCTGAAGTAGCCGGAGTTGGCCACGTTGAGCAGGGCCTTGCGGTTCCATTCGAGCTCATCGGCGTAGAGGGCCTCGATCTCAGACTGGATGCCCATGTAGGCGGAGAAGTCGGCCAGGGTCATGAACCAGTCCTTGGTCAGCCAGTCGGCCACGAGCGGGGAGTAGGCGTTGCGGTCGCCGTTGGAGAAGGTGCCGTCGGCCACCAGATCGATGGCCTGCTTCAGGCGCGGATCGGCCTCGTAGTAGGAGGCGGGATTGTAGCCCTCGGCGTACTTCTTCTCGACCTCGTCGACGGTCATGCCGAACAGGAAGAAGTTGTCGGCGCCGACGCGCTCACGAATCTCGACGTTCGCGCCGTCCAGCGTACCCACGGTCAGGGCGCCGTTCAGAGCGAACTTCATGTTGCCGGTACCGGAAGCTTCCTTGCCGGCCTGGGAGATCTGCTCGTCAAGCTCGGTGGCCGGGATGAGGTTCTGGGCCATCTCGACGTTGTAGTTCGGCAGCATGTGGACGGCGAGCTTGCCCTTGACGGCCGAATCGCTGCTGATCACGCGGGAAACGTTGTTGATCAGCTCGATGGTCATCTTGGCCAGGTAGTAGCCCGGAGCGGCCTTGGCACCGAAGAACACGGTGCGCGGAGTGATGTCCTCGGCCTTGACCTTACCGGACTTGATGTCGGCGTAGGTGGAGATTACGGCGAGAATCTTCAGAGACTGGCGCTTGTACTCGTGCAGACGCTTGACCATGGTGTTGAACAGGGTGTTCTCGTCGATATCGATGCCGTAGTGGTCCTTGGCGAAGCCCACGAATGCGTGCTTGTTGGCCTTCTTGACGGCGGCGAACTTCTTGACGAACTCGTCATCGGCGGCAAGCGGTTCGAGGCCCTTGAGCAGTTCCAGATCGGCGACCCACTTGTCGGTGCCCAGGCCCTCGGTGATGAGGTCGGACAGGCGCGGGTTGGCGAGCTTGACGAAGCGACGCGGGGTCACGCCGTTGGTCACGTTGGTGAACTTGTCCGGGTAGACGTCGGAGAAGTTCTTCAGGGTAACGTCCTTCAACAGCTGGGAGTGCAGCTCAGCCACGCCGTTGACGTGGGAGCCACCGTAGGTGGCCAGGTAAGCCATGCGCACGGCGTCGCCAGTATAGATGGCCATGTCCTTGATGGTGTCGGCGGCAACGCCCTTGGCCTTGAGCTCAGCCTCGAACTGCGCGTTGATCTTCTCGATAATCTCGAGGTGACGCGGCAGCAGCTCGCCGATCAGGCTGGCCGGCCAGACCTCAAGGGCCTCCGGCAGCAGGGTGTGGCAGGTGTAGTTGAAGGTCTTGGTGGTGATGGACCACGCGGTATCCCAGTCGTAGCCGTACTCATCGATGAGGATGCGCATGAGCTCGGGGATGCCGATCACCGGATGGGTGTCGTTAAGCTGGAAGACGATCTTGTTCGGGAAGGTCGTCAGGTCCGGTTTGTCCTGGCCCGGGTAGAAGACGCGGATGGCGTCGTGCAGGGATGCGGAGACGAAGAAGTACTGCTGCTCGAGGCGCAGTTCCTTACCGACCTTGGTGGAGTCTTCCGGGTAGAGAATCTTGGAGATGTTCTCGGCCTTGACCTGCGGGGCCACGGCGTCCATGTACTCGGAACGGTTGAAGGCGAGCAGATCGAACTCGTCGTAGCTCTTGGCGGTCCACAGGCGCAGGGTGTTCACACGCTGGGACTTGTAGCCGGGAACCATGTAGTCCACCGGCACGGCGCGCACGGACCAGGCCGGTTCCCAGGTCTTGGTGCCGTCGGCGTTTTCGACGACCTTGCCACCGAAGGAGACCTTCTGATCACGGTTGTAGTCGGTGTGACCCCACGGCTCTTCGTTGGCCAGCCAGTAATCCGGGGTCTCAACCTGCTTGCCGTTCTCGTCGAACTTCTGCTTGAAGATGCCGTACTTGTACTGGATGCCATAACCGAAGGCCGGCACACCGAGGGAGGCGAGAGAGTCGATGAAGCAGGCGGCCAGACGACCAAGGCCACCGTTGCCAAGGCCCGGCTCGTATTCGGCGTCCACGATGTCCTTCGGCTTGAAGCCAAGGGCTTCCACAGCCTTGTCGAACTGGTCGGTCAGGCCAGCGTTCAGCAGTGCGTTCTCCAACTGCTTGCCCATCAAGAACTCGGCGGACAGGTAGCCGACGGCCTTGGTGTTGCCGTTGACGGTGTCGGCCTGGGTCTTGAACCAAGAATCGGCGAGGTGGTTGCGCACGGCCTTGGAGACGGCGACGTACACGTCGGCGGCAGTGGCCTGCTCGGCGGTGACGTTTTGGGTGTATTTCAGTTGTTCACGAATCTCGTCGGCGAACTGTTCCGCCGTAACGGGAGACTTCGGTGCGGTAATTTCGGTCATTCTGACTTTCCTTCCGGGATAAGTGCCCGTGCTTATTATGCCGCGCGATTGGTATCGTCGCATAAACGTGTGCATGAACTCTCTGTAACAGCGTTGGCAGAAAGTTGTTGCATACGTTCTCAGTCAGAGAGTATCACATGTCTCGTCATTCCGCATCCCACAGTATGCCATCGTTTGCACAATGCCGTCTTTCGTGGCTCAGTGCAAGGATAGAACGCATGGCTGTAATTCTGGAAAAGGACTTGAAACGCGGGCGTGACGCGCTGGCGCAATGGCGTGCCGCAGCCCTGGAACTGGCCGACAACACACCACATCGCCTGACCACCTCCCCCGTTCTGCCGCGCCCGGTATGGGCGATGGCTGTGCGCTACTCGCTGTTCCTGCTGGAGCGGCGCGCGCCCGGCCCCGGCGTGGAGGTGCGCGTTGCGCCGTGGGGTGCGGTCAAGATCCTGGACGGCCCGGAATCGGACCCGCATAACCTGACCCCGCCGGACGTCATCGAACTGGACCCGGAAGTCTGGCTGCGACTGGCCTGCGGCATCACCACGTGGGCAGAGGAAAAGGACGCCGGCCACATCAGCGCGGTCGGCGAGCGCGACGACCTGAGTGATCTGCTACCGCTGTAAATCGTCGGATGCCCGGTATCGGATGCCCTTTATCAGAACTGTGCGATGCTCCAACGCTGGATGTGCTCGACCCAGCGATCCGGCGTGGGTAGGGTGATGAGGCTGCGCATCGTCAGCGCGTAAGCGGCGGCAGCTACCAGTACAGTGGCCAGAATCAGGCAGGTCGGACCGTAGCCGATGGTCTGCATACCCCAGCCGGCGAGTGCCACGGCCACGCCATAGGCACCGTACTGCAACACCATGCTGCCCGCTCCAACGCGGCCGAGCTTGTCCTTGCCCACCAGGGTATTACTGAGGCCTCCAAGCACCGCGTTGCCCGCGGGCAATGCCAGTACCGAGCAGGCCACAAATATGGCCTTGCCAACCATGGAGGGCACCAACGCGGCACCGGTGAATCCTGCGGCGAGCAGGGCGAACATCACACCCACCAGTACGCCGCCGGGTACACGGTTGACCAGTTGCGAGGCCATCAATGCGCCCAGCAACATGCCAACGGCGGAGGCGGCGTTGATGAATCCGGCGGATATCAACTGGCTGCCGCCTTGGGAGATGTCCAGCGCGGTCAGCAGTAGGAAGGCATTGCTGGCACCGGTCACCATGGTCGCTGCGATGATGAGATGGCGTTGGAACCGGTCGCGCAGCAGCCAGATCATGCCGTCCAGTGCGTCGCGCCAGCGTGGGGCAGCGGTGATGGCACCGGAAACATCGATAGCATCATCGGCGGCATCATCGGCATTGCCTGAATGGCCGCTATCATCCACAGTTGCGCGTTTCCAATAGCGGCGAATACGCCATGCGGACACCATGCCCAGCACACTTAGCACCGCGCTGGTCAGAAACGGCACCGCATGTCCCACGGTCATCAGCAGACCGCCCAACGGCCCGCCTGCCAGCGTGACCGTCGAATCCCTGGCGTCGTTCAGCGCCATCGCGTGCGGCAGCTGCTCATCCGGCACCACGCCACGCAGCATGGCATTCGACGTATTCTCCAACAGGCCATCGCGCACCGAAAACAGCACGACGATACACAGCAGCGCGATCGGAAGCACGTGGGCATACGGTCCGCCGAATGCCGGAGCGTTTGCCCCGTTAACCCCATGGCCGCTCGTCTTCGGCGCATTGCCGAACAGCATCACCGCCGCCACCGCCGAGAGCACCACACCGGACGCACCCCAGATCAGCATGAGCGTACGGCGATCATACCGGTCCTGAATCACGCCGCCGGCAAGGCCCAGCACCGTCTGCACCACCACGCAGATGCTTTCCGTCGTGGTGGCGGCGGCAGAGGATCCTGTCGTGGCGAGCATCATCAGCGGCACCGCGAACGCGATCAGGCTGGCACCGACCGCACCGGACGTGTCCGCAGCCAGCCACCATCCGTAATCAGTTCCCCGCCATAATTCCGTATCACTTGCCATCGTTGCCCTCCCTGGGATTGGTCCTTATGGACGCCACCATAGGGAGCCGCCGCCGAGCCGAACACCCGCAATCCTCGGTTATGGGGACATGGCTGCGGTCGTCGTCCTCATTTGTGAGGACAGGGCACAATCAGCGCCGGACGCCGGACATCGCAGCTTCTGCCCCATCAGCCCCGCACGCACGGGATACGCACGTAAATCATCCACGTGCCATCATCCGAACGGGTGGTCAATTCACCGCCCAACTCCTGCACACGGGTGCGATGCATGGCCAGCCCACGCCCCGACCGCTCCTGCGCGGACAGGCCACTCTGCGCGTCGGCATCGTCACGGATATCGTTGGTCTCGCGAATCTCAATCCATTCGGGAGACAGGGTGACGAATAGCAGGTAGGAATCATCTCCCGCCGGTGCATGGCGGCGGATATTCGTGCCGATCTCCGTCATCAGCGACAGCGCCTCGGCCGCCGCCTCGGGGTCCACGACCATGGCGATGCCGTTGACCGCGGCCGTCCCCCGATAGCCCTGCGCCTCCAGAAACTCCTCGGTATCGGTGATCTGCGCCTTCACACGCGTGACGAAGGACTGCGGCATGCCCGCTGTGGATTGCGTACGGTCATCGCCACCGGCGTTCTCGGGCACGGCATTGTCAACCACCTCATTCGCAATCGCTGGACAGCTCCCGGCGCCTACCGGGTCACGAGCCAGGGCGGATTCTTTCGTCGGCGAATCAACCTGCCCTGATTCTGCAGTCGCCACCTCAGATGTCCCGGTGCCGCCGACCGGCAAGGACTCGTCCCGGAAGCCGGCGTCCATTCCGCTCTGCTCGGTCAGAAAATCGATGATGCCATGCACCTCCGCAAAGGCACGTTGGCTGCGATCCAGCACGCGCTGCCAGTCGCCACCATCGATGCCGGCTGGCGCGGCCAGATTATTCCGGGCGATGGTCGAGATATACGTCAGATCATTGGACAGCGTGTCGTGCAGTTCGATCGCGAGCTGGTTGCCGTGCCGCAGATCGGCCAGCGCCGATTCCATCTGCTCGTTTTCGTTCTCCTGATTCACCACGCGCTTGCGCCAGCGCAACGCAATGCCCAGTAATACCAGCAGCACGCTTGCCGTCAGCGCCGCCGACGCCGTGACCAGCCACGACCCGGTCACCGCATAGACGATGGCTGCCACCGCAAGCACACCGATCGGGCCGAACATCGCCAGCGGATGCTTGAGTTCTATATCGATATCAATCTGATGATGCTTCTTGCCGTCGGCGTGACTATACGAATATGACGAATGCTGCGAAATGATAATCGGACGTTTCACCGGGCCGCTCCCCTTATGCGCCTTGCGCTTCTTCTACCGTGTCCCCACACACCCATCGGCGCCTTCATCAGTGCAGGTTCATGCGAATCCATGCGCCGATAAGTTCCTTGAGATTGCCGGCGCCGAGCTTGTCGGCCGCACGCATCAAATGCGTGCGCACGGTGGTTTCGGTGATGGACAGTTCGGCGGCGATCTGCGGCATAGTCCGGCCGCGGGACCACAGTTCCGCAACCTCCATCTCACGCGCGCTCAGCCGGTTGTCCTTCTCGGCCTTGATGCGCGCGGACGCAACGGCCGCGGTCTCGAACCGCACGTCGCCACCATCGCCCCATGTTTTGCCGGCCTGTACCTGACGAATCGCCACGGCCTGCAACCGCACATCATCGTTCTTGCTCATGATGCCTTGCGCGCCGGCCCGGGCCATCTCTTTGGCATGTCGGCCCACAATCGAGGCGGTAATGGCCAGTATCGCCGTGGTCGCGTTTTCCCTGCGGATTGCACGCACCACATCCGGGCCGTTGATGTCGTTCATCGCGATATCGGCCAATAGCACAGCAGGCGGGCGTTTGGTGGCCGTGCACAGCTGAATGGCTTTGCTGCCTTCGCTCACCGGCGGCAGCAGCTCGAAGTCGGGCAGTGCCTTCGCCAGAATCGACTGCAATGCCATCAAGGCCATGCGGTCGTTGTCCATGATGAGCATGGTGGGCTTCGATCCATCCCACCCGCTGATATCAGGCACGTTCCCTCCCCTATGCACGTCATTGCACGGCATTCGCGCATTCAAACTGCACAAAGGCGCTATCACGTCAAGAATTCCAAGCCCGATACGGCGAACGTCTCAGCACGCCTCAGTGCACCCCAAATATCGCCGCGTAAGTCAATCGGTCCGCGGCTAATAAGTAATGGAGTTCAGCTCTTCTTCGGCTTCAGCGCTGAGGGCATGGGCATCGGAATCGGCTTGCGCGGGGCCGGCTTCGGCTTGGGCGCGGCCGGCGCGGAGGCCGGGAATTCGCCGCTGGTCGCCTTTGCGGCGGCTTCGGCTGCCCACTTGGCGTACTCGTCGAGGTCGTCCGCCTGCGCGGCGGGCGAGACCTTGGCGGCGTCGGCGTCAGCAGCGGAATCCACATCCTTGTCCGCATACTGGTCATCAACGTCGGCAAACGGGTCAGGAGAGCCCGTTCCCGGCTCCTGCTCGCTTAGCTCTTTTGCCAGCTCATCGTAATCGGTATCGGTGGTCAGGTACTTGAGCTTTCGGGCAATTTTCTGCTGTTTTGCTTTTTGACGTCCGCGGCCCATCTGACCCCCTGCGAATTACTGTGCTGTTCGATTCATCAACAATAGAGAGTACCACTAATACTGGCTTGTTCGTTGTCGGCTCACACTTTTACCATAAAAAGCGTTTATCTGAGGCCTATTCAAAGGATTTCGCATGACCGACGAGCAGCAACTGACAGCGGCAGGCAATGAGATGAGCGCGAGCTTCCTCGCGGCGAAGAAGCGTTCGGACGAAACGCTTGCCAAGCTTGAGGCCAAGCCGTCGAGCTTCACCATGCTGACCGGCGACCGGCCGACCGGCCGCCTGCACTTGGGCCACTACTTTGGCTCGATTCGCGAGCGCGTCGCCATGCAGGAGCGCGGCGTGAACACGAACATCATCATCGCCGACTATCAGGTGATCACCGACCGCGACACCACCGAGCACATTCAGGACAACGTGCTGAACCTGGTGCTCGACTACATGGCCGCCGGCATTGACCCGAACAAGACCATGATGTTCACCCACTCCGCCGTGCCGGCCGAGAACCAGCTGCTGCTGCCGTTCCTGTCCCTGGTCACCGAGGCCGAGCTGCACCGCAACCCGACCGTGAAGTCCGAGATGGAGGCTTCCGGCCACGCGCTGACCGGCCTGCTGCTCACCTATCCGGTGCATCAGGCGTGCGACATCCTCTTCTGCAAGGCCAATGTCGTGCCAATCGGCAAGGACAACCTGCCGCACGTGGAAATCACCCGTACCATTGCGCGCCGCTTCAACGAGCATTACGCCAAGAAGAATCCGGTGTTCCCGGAGCCGGCCGCAATTCTGTCCGAAGCGCCGGAGATTCCGGGTCTTGACGGACGCAAGATGAGCAAGTCATATGGCAACTCCATCATGCTGGGCGCCACAGCCGAGGAGACCGCCAAGCTTATCAAGAAGAGCCCAACCGACTCCGAGCGTCGCATCACCTTCGACCCGGTTGCGCGTCCGCAGGTCTCCGCCCTGCTGACCACCGCCGGTCTGGTGACCGGCCGTGACCCGAAGGACATCGCCGAGGAGATCGGCGATTCCGGTGCCGGCGCGCTGAAGGCGTACGTCATCGAGTCCGTCAACGAGTTCCTGGCCCCGCACCGCGAGCGCCGCGCTGAACTGGCCAAGGACATGGATTCCATCCGCGACATCCTGCACGACGGCAACAAGCGCGCCAACGCCATCGCCGAGGAAACCCTCGACCAGGTGCGTGAGGCCATGGGCATGAAGTACTGATTTTTTCCGTTACTCGCAGCAAGCGCCGTGTCGCCTCAACTGGGATCGACACGGCGTTTTTGCATTGCGACACAGCAGGCCGCTGATTTCACGCCATCGTATAGTCAAAATAGCGCGCATGGGCGCGCAAACCTACCTCACAGCATGAGATCCGAACAGAGTCCATTGCAAACATGACAGAGCTTGCTCGCCAAAAACCCTTATTCGTGCTTCATGACGGTTTCTGCTGCCCTATCTCCGTTTCGAGGGGCTGATTTCGTGTTTTCTGGAGGTCTATCTCCGTTTCAAGGGGCTGATGCCCAAGTAGACACGGCATGAAAATGGCGGAATGACGTTAGTACAGATGGGTTCCTACTGAAGGTTCAGCGAATGAGCAGCCCCTTGAAACGGAAATAGACCTCCGGAGAAACTCAAATCCGCCCCTTGAAACGGAAAATCAGACGCTCGTAGCTCTCAATTCGAAAATTCAACGCCACTCTTCGTATAACACGACCGCCGAAATAGGCATCTAGTCACTTCATGCGATGGATTGCATCAATACATACGTTCCCCGCGCAACAACGTCATTACGACATGTTCCGACATAGCACGCATGGCTTCAGGAGCGGACACGAAGTACGGGTCAGTGTCGAGTAATACCACATCAGCCGGGTCGCCGACTGCGAGATGGTCACGACCCATTGCGGTCGAAGCCGCCAGTGAGGTGCGCACATCGAGGCACTGCTCGGGCTGGAACGGCTCGCGATCGGAGCTTTCGGTGCCGAACACGGCGGCGGAAATGGCCAGCCACGGGTCCAGTGGGGCCACAGGCGCGTCGGAACCCATGCGCAGCATGGCACCTGCGTCATGAAGGGCTTTGAACGGATAGGGGATACCAGCCGGATTGGCCCAGAAACGGGTAATGACGTCGCGGTCATCCATGGCATGCTGCGGCTGGATGCTGGCCGTAAGGCCCAACTCGGCAAAGCGTGGGATATCGACGGGCTTGAGCATCTGCGCGTGCTCGATCGATCCATGTGCGTGCGTGGCAGCTGCTGCGTTGAGCACAATGGTGTTCGCTTCGTCGCCAATGGCGTGGCAGGCAATATCGAAGCCATGCTCGGTGGCCAAGCGCATATAGTCTTCAATTTGCTGTGGCGTGTAGCTCAGGGTGCCATACGTCGGCGGCTCGATGCCCGAATACGACGTGGAACAGTAGGCAGAGCGGGTGTTGAGCGAGCCGTCCGAGATGAGCTTCATGGCGCCTACATGGCCAAGCCCGGCACTGCCCGGCAATTCCTTGCCGGTATGCCACCCTGCATCGATGGCGACTTGTAGCCGTTCGGGATATACACCGGCGTCCACACGCAAGCCATTGATACCAGCCGCGAAACGATTAATCCACGTGTCGATGTTTTCGGCCATCTCATAATCGCGGATGCCGACCACGCCCTTGCTTGCGGCGTCCTGTTCGGCCTCGCGCAGCAGACGATCGGTCTCCTCGGCGGCGCCCGGTGCTTTGTCGAAGGTGGTGTAGGCGTTAAACCATTCGAGCTCGCCGACCAGTCCGGATTCGTCCACATGTACGCCAAGTCTGCGAGCCGCGGCAGAGTTCACCCAACCGCAGTGCATGTCCGCGCTGGAGAGGGCCACCGGCTGGTCGCCGGTCACGGCGTCGATGGCGGCTAACGTGGGCTGCTCACCATCAGCCCACAGCGAGTGACGGAATCGCATGCCCACTACGAAGGCATCCGGGTCAAGCGTGCCGGCGGCGCGGCGCTCGTCCAAGTGACGGTGCAGCATATCCATCGCCTCAGCAGCCGAGCGAGTGTTGATGAGATCCAGACGGCCCAACGTCTTGGCCCATTGCGTGAAGTGCGTATGGCAGTCCCACAGGCCGGGGATGATCCACAGGCCATCCGCATTGATGGTGGTTTCGTCAGCAGGTGCGGCGGCTGGCGTTGGAGTCGGGGCGCTGCCGGTGTCAGCGGCGTTCGACGTGTGCGCCGAGAATGCCGTATGCGCTCCAGCCGGCATTGCGCCATGCGAGGCTAGGTCCGTTCCGGCAGGATTGACGGACGCAACAACCCCATCGCGAAGAACCACGTCCACGCGGTCCTGAGACCCCGGAACACCGGCATTGACAATACGCACCAAGCTACTCATACCCGCCATCATGCCACCTTTGCTTGAACGCCATGGGGATTTCGTTCAAGCTTAATCATGCCGTCGATGGTGCCCCGCCATCGGACCCGCAAATCCCTGCGTTCCTTGTAATCACGGATGTCCTGCAGCCAACATGAATGGGACTGTTAGACCAACGCGCTGGTTCACCTACAAAGGGCACGGGTTCCACCTCCCCGCGCCCATCACCCCACGTGAACCAGAACCAGCGGTAAGGAGGGCGTGCGCAAGGGGCAGGGGCAGGCCTCATTTAGGGCTCCGCATGACTTATCCAATGTATTCGGAGCCACACTGGTCTGACAGACCTCAACGAATACCCCCAGTTATCCACTGACTTATCCACATCTATCCACCGAAAAATTGAGGCGGTAGACAGAGCGGGCAGTCAACCCCTACACTTCTCAAACACAAAGCAGAACATCACGAGGGGGTGATCATCATGGGCAGCTCAATCGCATTGACAGAGCTGACAATGCAGAAATATCAACGAATGCAGACGTGTGCAGATGTGCAACGGCGAAGCGGCTGGCGACCGCCCTATGCCCTGACAACGGCGTTGGAGCTTTTATCAATCGAGGCGCCCCGCATATTGAGCAAACACAGAGGCCTTGCAACTGCAACCATTGTTGCGGTTCCACACGCCAATGCCAAGCGACACGTTGTGGGAATCAAAGTGGTTGTATGGCCTTTCCCACTAGACACGGTCATGGTTGACGGGCAGTTCACATGTACTTCGCCGGCTTGCACATGGGCCATGTTCGCCGCGTATCTTGAACTTGAGGAACTTGTCGTTCTCGCAGATTCCATGATGCGCCGAGATCGAAGACTCTGCAGAACAACCTCAGATAATTTGTCTCTGTATCTCGACGAGGTCGAGGCTCAAGTACGCGCCGTTAAAGAGAGCGGCGCTAATTCGTATCTGTTCCGCGGATATAAGAAGTGCCGCCACGCTCTACTTTTGGCACGCGCCGGCACGGATTCCTCCATGGAAACACGAACCCGCCTGGCTCTCATGAAATATGGCTTGGATTGCCCACTAGTGAATTACCCGATATTCGTAGGGAACAACACCAAACCCATATATCTTGACCTTGCGTACCCCGAATTCAAGATATGCATCGAATACGAGGGCTCACATCACGCCGGACAATGGCTGAACGACGCACGACGCCGTCAAATGATAGAGGATGCCGGTTGGAAGTACATTCAAGTTACCAAATTAGACATTGGCGATGAAGCGGGAGAAGAGGCTCTTGCCCGAAGAGTCGCCGAAAGGATACAAGAGGTCACGGGCAAAACGGTTCAGCTCACTACGCGGCAGACCATTCGACAGGTCAGCGATGCCCGAAAATTACGCCGTATTCCGCTGTACAAACGTTTGAATGTCGAGCCGCTGCTTCCAATTATTCCGATAACGCCGCGTGAATAGCTCAATAGAGACAGCCGCACCTCAACACGGTGTTCAAAATCTATTTCGAGGGGCTGATTTGGTGTTCTGGGGAGGTCCATCTCCGTTTCGAGGGGCTGATGCCCAAGTAGACGCAGCTCTAAAACGGCAGAATGGCATTAGGGCAAGGGTATTGATACACGCGGTTTAGTGGATGACCAGCCCCTCGAAACGGAGATAGACCTTCGGCGGAGACCAAATCAGCCCCTCGAAGCTCATTTTGGCCCAAAGAGTTCCCGCTAAACCACAAAAAAGCAACTTCTGCCATGTGAATCACTGCGTAAGAGGTCCAACGTCAGGGCGGGACGCCAACGTTCTCTCAACAAAGAGGCATCAGTGGATGCGATGACCTTGCAGAGCGGGCTAAATGTATCCTTCCATCGAAGAAACCCCACGAAGCCGGCAAATTCATGCGACTTCGCGGGGCCAAAGGATAAAGCGCCAAGCCAACCGCGCAGCGGGTACGCGTCACTTGCCGCTGCGGACTTCGGCCTCCATGGCTTCCATGGGTTCGTCGACGAGCACGGTGCCGGACGGCAGGGTGCCAGGCAGCGGATCATCCATGTAGTGGTCGAATTCGTAAAGCATGCGTTCATTCGGCTTGGCGGTTAACAGCGAGACCACCACGATGAACAGCAACGAAATGACGAACGCAGGCAGCAGCTCGTAAATGGCAAACACACCACCCAAAGGCTTGACGAGGTTATGCCAAATCAGCACGGTCGCCGTACCAGACAACATGCCGGCCACGGCACCGGCCTTGTTGGCACGACGCCAATACAGCGAGCACAACATCAATGGCCCAAACGATGCGCCGAGACCAGCCCACGCATAGGAGACGACCTGGAAAATCGAAGAGTTCTGGTCAGACGCCACCACAATGCCGAACAGAAACATAACCACCAGCGTCACACGAGCCACAATCATGACTTGCCGGTCCGTGGCCTTCTTATGCAGCAATCCACGAAAAATGTTCTCGCCCATGGCCGAAGCGCCAATAATCAGATACGAGGAGCTGGAGCTCATCGAGGCGGCAAAGATGCCGGAGACCACCACGCCGCACATGAAGCTCGGCAGCAGGGTCTGCGCCAGCACGATGAAAATGGTTTCCGCGTCGGTGGAGGTCAACAGTTCGGTGGGCATCATGGCACGACCCACCAGGCCGATGCACACTGCGCAGCCCAGCGAAATCACACACCAAGAGGTGGCGATGATTTGGGACTTACGCACTTCCTCCACGCTGCGGATGGAAAGGAAGCGCACCAATACCTGCGGCATGCCAAAGTAGCCCAGGCCCCACGCCAGCATGGAAATAATGGTGATAATGCCATAATCGGAGGGCGCACCAAACACGGCCTTCCCCGCCTCGACCAGTTGCTGACCGGTGGCCGGGTCCAGCTTGGGCGCGGCCACCTGCGTGCCGGAGAGATAGCCGGGGATGGAGCGCAGGAATTCCACGGTGTTGTCGATGCCGCCTGCACTGGCCACAGTGCCGATGAACACCACCGCGAGCGCAAAGAACATGAGCATGCCCTGAATGAAGTCGGTCATCACCACAGACAGATAGCCACCCACCACGGTGTAGACGAACACGACCACCGCGCCGATGATCATCATGATGTGGTAGTCGAAGCCGAACAGCGTGGCAAACAGCTTGCCCACCGTCACGAAGCAGCTGCCCACATACACGCTGAAGAACACCAAGATGATTACGGCCGCAATAGTGGAAATCACGCCCTTCTCGTCATGGAATCGCTTGGCGAAGAAATCAGGAATAGTGATGGCGTCACCGGCCACCACCGAGTAGCGACGCAAGCGGCGGGCCACAAGTTTCCAGTTGAGATAGGTACCGAGAGCCAGGCCGATGGCAGTCCACATCGGATCGGCCGCGCCAGTGAAGTAGGCCAAGCCCGGCAGGCCCATGAGCAGCCAGCCGCTCATGTCGGAGGCTTCGGCGCTTAGTGCCGTGAGCCACGGCCCCACGCCGCGACCACCCGCGAAGTATTCCTTGGAGGAGGAGTTGGAGCGCTTGGAGTAGATGAATCCGATGGACAGCATGGCCGCAAAATAGATGACCATGGCCAGCAGAATCCAGAAATCGTTGGCCAACGACCCTCCTCGATCATGACGCCAAGCGGCTATCGCCATGGCATGAGTTTGTGTTGATGTGTGATGGGCGCTGAACCAGCGCCGTGCCGGCCGCCACAACCATGAACACGACTGCAACGCACTTCGCCCGATGGTAATGGATGCAAGGTCTCAAGCGCCTTCCAGTGTCACCATACTGAGACGCTATGTTATGTTGCCTGGCTCCCCTCACCCGAGGGGAGCCAGCACAACGGCTAAATGTCGTATCTCCAGGATTTATCGGTGACCACGCGAGCCATCGCCAAACCGATCGGCAAACAGACAATCACCATAAATGCGCGGAATGCCCAATCCAGAGCATTGACAGTGTCGAAGCTGCCGAGGTACCACATCGCGCGGTACATATACAAGCCGGGCACCATGATTACGATAGACGGCACAGTCAGGCAGATGCGCGGATAGCCAAGGTGCGGTGGCAGCCAGCCGCGCCTGACGGATGAACGCCATGCAGAGGCCAGAATACCCGCCAGGAATGCGCCGATGAAGGTCGCCATCTCGGGTGCCACGCTGAAGTCCTGCAATTCCAAACGCAACGTGTCGGTGATTGCACCAATCAGCGCGGCCGTCAGGCACATACGTTGCGGCGAATTGAACAGCACGGAGAAGCCCCACACGCCGACGAACGCCGCCACGAACCGCAGCAAACCGTTGACCCACGGGTTCAATCCCAACGGCTCGAAACCTTCCGGGTGCAGGTGCACCATCACGGCCACAGCCCAGCCTGCGAGCGTGGCCATCAGGATGATGCACAGCACGTAGGCCACGCGCTGAATGCCAGAGGGGAAGTCAATCTTGGCCATATCGAGGCCGCCGGTGATAAGCGGGAAGCCCGGAATCACGAACAGCATGGCACCGATATAGGCCGTATCATGCGAAAGTGCGACCGGGTCGAAGATGCCGATGAGTCGCAAAGTGCCCGTGCAGGCGAGCGCCGCCGCAGCCACACATACAAAGGTGACAAAGAACTGGTTCAGATGATGCGCGAATAGTCGCCGGCGCATCCACTGGCCAAGGCCCGCTCCTACGAACGCACCAATCATGTCATACGGGCCACCACCGAGCAGGAACACGAAGGCCGCACAAGCCAAAGCGGAGGCTAAGCCGGAGAACCACGGTTTGTACAACGGCTTGCGGCGCTCGATGAGATCGAGCCGCTCGTGTGCCTGACGCACAGTGATGCCGCCCTTGGCCTTCTCTTCATCGGAACGCTCGTTGAAATGTTCGGCGTATTCCTTGGGCACGCGACTCTTGCGTTTGGCCGAACTCGGCTCAGTCGCGGCATCTGCAGCGTCACCTTCCGATGCACGCACGCCCGAACCGTCAGAACGCGCCGGCTCGCCGGCAGCGTTCTCGTCATTGTCCGGAGCATTTCCCGCCTCATGCCGCATCAGGCTCTCGGCCCCGGCAGAACTGGCCGCCTCGACCGCCTCGTTGGAATCGCCGGCGAACACCTCGGCATCATCGTAGGCTTTTTCCTCGGCCGCCTTGTCTTCAATCGGGGTGACCTTCTCGCTGTCCGCCAGCAGACGGTGCGCTTCCTCGTTGTCATCATCCAAGGATTTAGCCACAGAGGTAACCGTGACCTTGGCCCTCAACGCCACATCCAAAGCATCATCAACGCTGCCGTCGGCCGCAGCGGCACGAGCCTTGGCCCGTTCACGCAGCCGCTTGGACAGATCAGCCGAATACTGCGAGGCATCGCGCTCATCAAGATGTTTGACCACTCCATCAGACAACTGCGAATCGACGTGATACATCGATCCCTTACCGAGGTTCACGGAGAACCAGTCGGCAAAATGCTCAAGCAGCCAGATTCGTTCGGTGTTCACGCCGGTAGTCGGCAAATCCACGACTTCGGTGATGCGACTGCGGCCATCGGTGCAGGTAGCTTCGATGTCCGTCAGGTTCACATCGGCGCGCACATGCACGCCCAATGGATAGGCGATGCGGTGCATCATCTCACGCACGCGGAACGATCCAGTGCCGGCCCCCAAATCCAGCATGCCAACGCGCACAATAACGCTCGCCTTGGCCGCGATACCGGCATCCACCACCGGCTTATCCCAGTCACGCGCAATGTCTTCCATGTCCAGCGGAATAGAGTGGGTGTGGAATTTTCGTACGGCCGATGCGCCTTTCGCCTCAGGCGCATTTTTTTTCTTCTGTTCGCTCACGTTGTCCATTACTACTCCCCGCCTACCCCTGCGGCAATCGCCTGATGCCTGATTTTTCCGCGCTTCGGACATCGTCCCATATGTTGTCCAATATTCGGGCAAATGCCCCCCGAAATGAACATCACCGCTGCGCACTATATGGACTTCGTAACGTAAGTGGCGATTTCGTGGGGATACACTGTTACTCACACAACAACCACGTTGAATACAGGCTGTGGGCTCGCAACGGACGGCCTCAACAACCGCGGAGGAGCCGCGGACGACCGTCAGACCGAGCAACCTGATATTCGGCAAAGGAGGTTATATGGCAACACCAGAAGAACAGATCACTCCTGCTGACGCCGCCATCGTCACCACCGGAACTGGCCGCAAGGGCCCCGAGGAGCATGATCTTCCCCAAAGCCTCAAGGACGACATGGATCTGTGTTTGAAGATCCTGCGTGACGTACTGGGCGAATACAACCCCGAACTGCTCTCCACGTTCGACACCGTGCGTAATTACTCGGTGGAAGCCAGCGCTGAACACTTCGCCGAGTTGGAGGATCCGAACCCCGCACAGGATGGCCTGAAAGAGGCCGTGAACGTCATCGACAACATGACGCTACACGATGCCCAGCTGCTGGCCCGCGCATTCGCCACGTACTTCCATCTGGCAAACCTGTCCGAGGAGAACTACCGCGTTTCCGTGCTCCATGAGCGCGAGAACAACGTATCCGGCGAGCAGGCGGTCGATCCGATCAACGAGCTCACCGTCGCCTACCACCAGCTCATCAACGAGATGGGCCCGGCCAAGGCCAAGGAGCTGCTCGACCAGCTTGAGTTCCACCCCGTCTTCACCGCGCACCCCACTGAAGCACGCCGCAAGGCAGTGGAAGGCAAGATCCGCCGCATCTCCGAATTGCTCGGGGAATACAAGATTCTCGGCGGCTCGGACAAGAAGGAATGCCTGCGCCGTCTCTACAACGAGATCGACGCCCTGTTCCGCACCTCTCCGATTGCGCTGAAGAAGCCGACCCCGGTTGAGGAAGCGGACACGATTCTCGACATCTTCGACAACACGCTGTTCCACACCATCCCCAAGGTCTACCGTCGCTTCGACGACTGGATTCTGGGCGACCAGGCCGGACTCGTCGAACCTGCCTGCCCCGCGTTCTTCCACCCGGGCAGCTGGATTGGCTCCGACCGTGACGGTAACCCGAACGTCACCGCCAAGGTGAGCCGCGCTGTGGCCCGCAAGTTCTCCGATCACGTGATCGCCGCTCTCGAGGAAGCCACCCGTACAGTGGGCCGCAACCTCACGATGGAGGCCGAGACCACGCCGCCGAGCGCCGAGCTCAAGAACCTGTGGAGCCATCAGAAGGAAATGAGCGAGCGCCTGACCGACAAGGCCGCCCTGATCTCCACCAAGGAGATGCACCGCGCGGTCATGCTGGTGATGGCCGATCGTCTGCATTACACCATCGAGCGCGATGCCGACCTCATGTACCACTCCTGCGACGACTTCCTCAACGATCTCAAGGTGGTGCAGCGTTCGCTGGCCGAGGCCGGCGCCAAGCGCTCCGCTTACGGCCCGCTGCAGGATCTGATTTGGCAGACCGAGACCTTCGGCTTCCACATGGTGGAGATGGAGTTCCGTCAGCACTCCGTGGTGCACGCCCGCGCCCTTGCGGATATCCGCGAGCATGGTCTGCACGGCGAGCGCGGCGAACTGCAGCCGATGACGCACGAGGTGCTCGATACCTTCCGTGCTCTCGGTGCCATCCAGAAGCGCAACGGCCTCAAGGCCGCCCGCCGCTACATCATCTCCTTCACCAAGAGCGCCCAGAACATCAAGGATGTCTACGAGCTCAACCGCTTGGCATTCTCCCACCCGGAGGATGTGCCCACCATCGACGTGATCCCGCTGTTCGAGCAGCTTGAGGATTTGCAGAACTCGGTGGATGTGCTCGAAGAAATGATTAAGATCCCCGAGGTTCAGGCTCGCCTGAAGGCCACCGGCAACAAGCTCGAGGTCATGCTCGGCTACTCCGATTCCTCGAAGGACGCCGGCCCGACTTCCGCCACGCTGGCCCTGCACTCCGCTCAGGAGCGCATCGCCAAGTGGGCCGAATCGCACGACATCGATCTGACCTTGTTCCACGGCCGCGGTGGTGCCGTCGGTCGTGGTGGCGGCCCTGCCAACCGTGCGGTGCTTGCCCAGCCGGTCGGTTCCGTCAAGTGCCGCTTCAAGCTCACCGAGCAGGGCGAGGTCATCTTCGCCCGCTACGGCAACCCGGTGCTGGCCATCCGCCACGTCGAGTCCGTGGCTGCGGCAACCCTGCTGCAGTCCGCGCCGAGCGTGGAGAAGCGCAACACCGACATGACCAAGAAGTACGCCGACATGGCTGCTCAGCTCGACGAGGCCGCGCACAACCGCTTCCTCGACCTGCTGAACACCGATGGCTTCGCCCCGTGGTTCTCGATCGTCACGCCGCTGACCGAAATCGGTCTGCTGCCGATTGGCTCCCGCCCGGCCAAGCGCGGCCTTGGCGCCAAGTCCCTAGACGATTTGCGTACGATTCCGTGGATCTTCTCCTGGGCTCAGGCACGCATCAACCTGGCCGCTTGGTACGGCCTCGGTACCGCATGCGAGAAGTTCGGCGATCTGGAGACCATGCGTCAGGCCTACGAGGAATGGCCACTGTTCTCCACGTTCATCGACAACATCGAGATGTCCATCGCCAAGACGGACGAGCGCATCGCCAAGATGTACCTCGCCCTCGGCGACCGCGAGGACCTCAACAAGAAGGTGCTCGAGGAGATGGAGCTCACCCGCAAGTGGGTTCTGGACATCGTGGGTGACAAGTGGCCGCTGCAGCACCGCCACGTGCTCGGCCAGGCCATCCGCATTCGTTCGCCGTATGTGGACGCGCTGTCCGTCACCCAGGTGCTGGCGCTCAAGTCGCTGCGCAAGAAGGTGGACAAGGAAGAGCTCTCGCAAAGCCAGCAGGCAGGATTCATCTATCTGATCCTCTGCACCGTTTCAGGCGTTGCTGCCGGCCTGCAGAACACGGGCTGATCTACACACCAGCGCATATGAGGAAGCCCCGCTCGATGTGAGCGGGGCTTCCCCGTTTTTGCGTGCATCTTTCATCATCTTGCAATAATTCTTACATGTAAACAGAGAGTTCTTACATGAAAGAATTATTGCAAGGTGATGAAAGAACTTACTTTCACGCGCGCCAATCATCCCAACACGTATCGGGATGACGGCCCATTCCCCTCGCGGCGCAACTTGCCCACATCTTCGAGCTTCTTCAACAACCGGTATGCACTGATATAGCTCAGGCCGAATAGATCCATGACATCCGCCGTAGTGACGACACCATCATTTTTTTCGGCGAACTCCAGAACAAGGCCACTGCGCCGGGTGGCATCGATGTCACGCTGACGCACGTAAGACGCCAACCCCTCTGAACGTTTGTACACTTGGGCACTCAGCATATACGAGCGAGAGCTCCCACTGCCGACCCCCTCTACCAAACCAGCTTCCACCAAATTCTCAACAGCAGACACGATGCGTCGATGCTCCAAATGGGAGAAATCACACAACTGGACCACAGTAAGCCTACGATGCTCGCGCAGTAGTGAGAGCACAATCAGCGACCAGACTGGCAACGGTGCTCCTCGTCGACGCTCCTCATCTCCAATCATGGTCACGAATGCCTCGTCAGGCACCACACGGCGGAGGAACAGAATGACTTCTTCGGCACTGGACTGCGAGTAATCCGGGAAAGAACCGCCTGCCGCAATCGACCCGGCATAGATGGTATCCACACCTCGCCCGGTACGTTCAACATATCCGGCAGCTTTCAAAATCAGAGCAAGCTGCGGATTACGGGAACGCGGTTGTGCAGTAAGCAGGTTATCTTCGGAGACACCCTCTATGAATCCTCCGGGATTAGCTATGGTCAACCCATCATCATCAACCAGGAACCTCACCGAACCCATTCGTGCATAATCGCGATGGCAGAAAGCGTTAATCATTGCCTCACGGAATGCCCCTCGATCGAAGTCTGGCAGATCGACACGAATCAAGCCGCTCATGACTTCGTGGCTGGGATTCCACGGCTCCATCAGCTCGCCTACACGATCAAACATATCCACCAAGGGCAACACGAACGGATCCATATTGACCTTTGGAGACATGCCTTTCATCACTTGAAAAACAGCCGATGCGGCTGGAATCGATCGATGAATAGCATCAACCGAACCAATGGTGAGCAGACCAGCAACAGATGGCTGCAATCCATACGGGCCATCAACAACCAGCTCAAGTGCCCGATCGAAATCCTCATCCGTAAAAGACAACAACGAGTTTTGCGCATTGGCACTGCGAATATGGCTTCTCAACTTGTTCCGTGAGTCTGGATTCAAATCGTCCAACCGAGCCTCTGGGGCAGGTTGCGCACTGAAATCGTAGAACCGTTGCTGAGATAAACGGCTAATGAATTGGGAAACAAACAGCGGAACGACCTCAGGTGAGCCGTCTGCTTTCAGCCGGCGCTGTAGTGTCTTCCCCTGACTAGTAGACACGATTTGCTGACTGTTACCCACCTCAATACTGACTATCGGCACCTCGTTCTCATACAAGAGCGCCACGCGAGCGGGAAGCTGCGGAACAGTCTTATTGAAAATTAGTGCCGCAAGTCCATTGATATTGCGATGCTCGTCACATACGCCGGTCACAGTGCCATCGTCTTCAATACCGAGATACAGTGTGCCGCCTTCGGTATTGGCTAGAGCCACTACGTTGTCAACAATTTCATCATGCGATTGAGGGCGCTTCTGCTCGCTCTTGAACTCAACTGTCAAACTTTCTTTAGCCGGCAACATGAGCATCCCCTTTCACCATCTTGCAATAATTCTTACATGTTAACAGAGAGTTCTTACATGAAAGAATTATTGCAAGATGGTGAAAGGGGCAAAGAGACACCCCTACTGCCATATCCAATAAGGTAGTGCCCGCTTCGCGCCGGAGGTCCCTTTTTGCAGAATCCAAATCTGCAATACCTGTGCCGTCGCTTATAGCATCGGCCATCATTCCTTGGCCGATGGCGCGAAGGTACTCCATGAAATCCATTGGACGCAATGTCAACGTATCGACTTTGCCGACCGGGTACGAAGTGCCTGCATGTCGGGCAATACCCATGTAGGAGCCAGTCGCAATAACGTGATATTCACGAGCACCTTCGCAGAAATACTTCAGCGCAGTCAATGCACGCGGACATTCTTGAATCTCATCAAGGAGCACCAAGGTATCTGTCGTGATAGGAACACCTGTTTCGAGGCTGATGTTACGCAATATCCTGCTCACATCTAGATCGCCGTCAAAGAAACTCCTCGCACGCTCATTGTTCATGAGGTCGATACGCGCCACTGCCTCATATCGTGTACGCCCGAACTCCTCCGACAGCCACGTTTTGCCCGTCTGACGGGCGCCTCGGATAATGAGCGGCTTTCTATTTCGAGACGTCTTCCAAGCCTCAAGCTGCTTCATAGCCGCACGATCCATGACCAATCCCAATCTCCTACAGAAAATGTGCGAGTAAAACACATTTTACGTACAAGAAATGTGCGAGTCGAACCCTTGTTCCGCACTAGTTATGGTGGAACGACCAACGATATCCACATATGCAGAGTAAAAAACGACAGCTCCCCTTGGTGAGGGGAGTTATCGGTTGCAGGCTGACTGAGGGGTTCGCTCTCAGCCAAGATCAGCACAAAACAAGCCAGACCGCACGCAGGCAAACGCGGCAATCGCCCTTTATATTCTTTTATAAGTTTTTATAATCTCTGTCATCCTAAGAATCGGTAGGGGGGGGGTGCCATCATCCATCGAATAACCTGCCCTTCCGTACGGCAGGTCCTTACGTTCGAACACCCACATGGTCTTGTCCGTGGATCTGTTGTCGGCGAGAATCGTCAACATGAACCGCTCACCGTCGTTCTTCACGTAACCGCATTGCACTGCACCTTCCGACTTGAGCCGGCTACGGACGACATCGTAGTCAAGCAGTCGCAGGAGACCTTCTTGATATTCGGGAGCAATCCTCACATCGCAAAACTCACGTAATGCTTCGCGGAAGGAACCGCCATGATCATCAAGCATACGCTGAAAGAAATCGGGCACCATGATCGAACGCTGCGTATCGGTATTCAGATTGACTATAAATAACACCGGATAACGTACATTCAGATATTCAAGCAGCATTTTCATATCATCATTGCGCACCAAAATATTCTCAAGCCGGTTGTTGAGCATGCGGAGCTGGCGTTTGCCTCCACCATTGACGTAATACTGTTTCTTGTCCTGGCGCATACGGATTTCCGCCTGATTGATGAGGTCTGGAAGATCCCCTCCATCATCGGATTCGGCCATGCCTACGGATATATCCCAATCACCTTCCAGAAAATCCCGACGCATACGCGCCATCCGACGCATACTTTGGCTCACCGTATGGTTGCAGCTGACGATCACGAACTCATCGCCTCCGATGCGGTAGATCCTGTCGTCACCGAAGCAGGCACGCATCGCATCCGCAAGTCCGCACAACGCCGAATCGCCCTTGGCATGCCCCAAATGGTTGTTGATTTCATGCAGTCCGATCATGTCGACGTACACCACCGTCAACGGCTGGTCATGCGTGGCCTGGATGTACTCCAAGTCGTCATCGTAGGCATTGCGGTTGAGCAGCCCCGTAAGCGAGTCCCTGCGGTAATTATCGGCATCGCCGCATGCCAATAGTCCGGTGGGCAGATTCTGTCCGACCAGCACCACAGCCCAAGGGTTGGATGGGGAGCATGCGTGAGTGGGAATCACCGCGAATGTGACTACGCCGGTTTTGGCCAATACCTCGCTACGGTATATCCCCAGCATGGTTTCCTGCCTGTATAGCCGTTCCCGGAGTGAAGGCAGATTCAGATCGTCGAAGAACCGTCCGGCATCGTCAGGATGCACCACCCGGTTGGTGGCCACCGCACGCATGTAGGCGCCGAATTCGTCGACTTCCGGATCGGGAATCACCCCATCTCGTTTGATGGCACGGTATTCGCCTGTCGCCACATTCAACCGGGATATTTCCGCCAGACCATCAGCCAGGATTTCAAAGGCGTCGGCCACCAACGCGGAGGCGCCCAACAGCACCCGGCCGTTAACGGTCACATGATCGCGATGCAGGTAATCGCACGGCATATCCCAATAGTGCCGACTGTCGGCACGCTCGGCCAACAGCGTTTCCATCCGTTTCACCGGCAGTGGAGGGTAGAAATAATATCCTTGGATGTATCCGCATCCGATTGGGGGCTGCGGACATTTTCTTGGAGATGGTCACGCAGCCATTCCCTGGCTTTGACGGTATTGTACAGGACTCATCCAACCAAGCGACCGTTTGATGCGCTCGTGGTTGTACCAGCGGATGT